>DASUTU010000021.1:0-51263 GCA_036374435.1 Actinomycetota bacterium
CCGGACGGGGCTCTACCACTACTACGTCTGCTCGACCCGGTACCGATACGGGACCGAGCACTGTCCCGGCGTGCGGTTGCCGAAAGACGCACTCGAGGAGGCTGTCATCGAGCAGATGCAGGAGGTCTACGCCGACAGCCCGCTTGACGAGCGAGCGCTCGCTGACGCGAGGGCTGAAGACATCCAACCGCTCGAGGACGCCGCCCGACGGATGGCCGGCGTACGTCAGCAGCTCGCAGGCGCAAGACGATCGCTTGATCGCTACTTCGCTGCGTTCGAGGAGGGATCGCTCTCCCCCGCCGACTGTCAGGAGCGGATCGCGAAGCTGAAGGCCCGGATCGACGCCCTGATCGCTGAGGAGGCTTCGCTCAGCGAACAGACCGCCGAAGGTGTCTCATACGCTCCGAGCGCCCTCGACGTCGCGGAGTGGGCGAAGGACCTCGGGACACTCCTCCGAGCCTGCACGGTCCAGCAGCGCAAGGCGCTGTTGCGTCTGCTGGTGAAGGAACTCCGCGTGATGAGCAGGGAGGAGATCCTCCCCACCTACAAGGTCCCGGCGCTGGTTCGCGTACCGGAAGGTCAAGTGGAGACGAGCGGACTCGAACCGCCGACCCCCTGCTTGCAAAGCAGGTGCTCTACCGACTGAGCTACGTCCCCTGTTTCCGTCGGATCGAGTGTAGCCGGGCCGACCCCCAGGCATCAGGCAGTTCGACCCGTTTTCGCAGGTCGTGAGGGGGGTTCCCCTTCAGGCGGCCCCCGAAGCGCCGATACCTAGCAAGGATGCTGGCATCCGAATTCCTTCGCCGCGGGCTGCAACCGGTCACCCCTCGCCTGGGGGCGATGTTCCTCGTCGGCGGTGGGTTGGCCGCCAACGTGTACGCGTTGTTGCCGGGGCCGGAGGAGATGAACCGCGCCGGGCTGGTGGCGGTCGGCTCGGCCGTGCTCGCGCTGGGGCGGTTCGCCTGGTTCCTTCCCTGGGAGCGATGGCCGTGGTGGGCGAACCTGTGCCTGCTCCCCGTGGCCTTCACGCTCCTATCGATCGGCAACGTGATGAGCGGCTACGCGCCCTATTCGTACGGCAGCTCTACGTCGTGATCCACGTCTGGCTCGGGATAGCGCATCGCCCCGGGACCTCCCTGTGGATCTCGCCGCTGATGGCCGTCTCGTACCTGACCCCTTTGCTCTTCCTCCCCGGAGATTTCGCGGCGGCCGCCGGTTCGTTCGCGCTGGTCCTGCCGACCTGCCTGATCGTGGCGGAGGCCCTGGCGCGGAGCCGGCGACGTCTCCTGCAGACCGAGGGGCAGCTGCGCGTCCACTCCTCCGAGCTGGAGCGAGCGAACCGGCCGACGGTCGAACGAGCGCGCGAGGTACGCTCGGTGCTCCACAAGCTTCGCAAGGTCGAGGCGCAGCTCCGGCGGCATCTCTCCGCCGGAAGCGAGGAGGCCGCACACGAGTCGCTCGCCCGGACCTAGGAGCTGGCGCGAAGGACGTGGGTGCGCTCCGGAGCTTGATGAAGGGTCTCCGACCTCCCGTGCTGGACGTCCGCGACGACGGCGTCGGCTTCGACCCGGATCGGCCGGCGGGCGATGGCTCGCTCGGCCACTACGGGTTGCTCGGGATGCAGCAGCGGGTCGAGATGGCGGGCGGCACGCTGGCGATCGGCCCGAACGCTCCGCGGGGAACGTGGGTGCACGTGGCCGTCCCTCACGACGGGCTCGAGGGGGGCGTCGTCGCCTATCCCGGCGATGGCCGAAGGTGACCCCTCGTCAAGGGGAGGGACTGGGCGTGGGCGAAGGGCTGGGCGTGGGCGAAGGGCTGGGCGTGGGGCTGGGCGAGGGACTGGGTGAGGGACTGGGCGAGGGCGTCGGCGTGACTCCCGGCAACGGCTGGTCGATCGTGCCCGAGTCCGGAACCCGGTCGATGCAGGGTCTCGCGCACGAGGACCCGGAGAACAACGTCGCCGCCGACCATCGGTAGACCAACCGGTTCGGTCCGACCGACAACCTCCACAGGGGGATCCGAACGGCGAACGCCCGGCCGCCCGCCTTGCCCGCGGGAACCGGCCCGAGTTCGCGCACCGCGCCGCCTCTCCGGACGCGGTAGAGCGTGGCCCGGAGCCTGCGCCCGTCCGAACGCACGACGGCCCGGAAGTCGAACGCGTCGTCGGCCCGCGTGTCGAGCTCGACGACGACGTATCCGAGGTCCCAGAGCTGCGCGATCGTCCACCGGCCGAACGTGACGATCCGCCATCTCGGAGGGCCTTCATCGTGCCGCAGTCGCACGGTCGACACGTCGAGGATCCCCTTCGTGTCGTTGGGATCTTCGACCGGCTCGTGGCGCGCCGAGGCCGCCGATCCGAACGTGACGAGGCCGACCACGAGCGCCGCAAGGCCGGCTCGCGCGAGCCTCATCGGCCCGGGTCCCTGCGGGCCAGCGTCATCGCCGACCGGGCCGCCAACGCCGCGAGCACGAGCCCGGCGACCACCAGGAACGCCGGCACGAGCTCGACGCCGGTGGGGACGCCGAGCGGATCAGCGGCGGCGGCGTCGGTGCCGGCTCGCCAGGCCACCGCCGCCACGAGCCCCAGCGCCCCGTTCCGGGCCAGGAGGAGGCGATAGTCGCGGACCGCCGCCCTGCCGAAACAGCCACACTCCAGCCGCCGCCCCACGCGGACCCGCGCCGCCACGATCGCCCCGGAGAACGCCGCCAGGACCACGATGGATGCCAGGCCGGCCGACGACGGCCTCCCCACAACCGGAAGGGCCGCGAGCGAGAGCTCGACCAGCGGGACCCCGATCGCGGCGGTCCGTTCCAGCGGCGCGGGGAGCCGGTAGGCCGCGAGCGCCCGGCGCCAGCGTTCGGCGCGGAGCAGCTTCATGCCGGCGGCCGCGGCGAACGTGACGGCGAGCGCCGCGGAGGCGGCGGCCCCGAGCTCCTCACCGCTCGGCCGGCGAACCGATCCGACGGCCGCGATGACCACGGCCACCAGCACCGCGGCGTGCGCCGCCCGCCACCCCACCCACGCCGAGGCCCGCGCGAGCGAGCCGACCAGCGCCGAGCTCTCCTCCGGCGTCCGCGCCCCGAACGCCGCCACCGCCCCGAGGCCTCTGGCCACGCCGAACGGCGCCAGGAGGGCCGCCCCCAGCAGCGGCCGGCCGCCGGCCAGCGCGGCCGTCGAAACGACGACGAACGTCCCGTGGGTGAGGTAGGTGAAGAACCCCACGCCGAGCCCGAGCCCGTACAGGAAGGAGGCGGGACCGAACGGGAAGAACGTTCGCCACCAGTCCGGGACCTGCCGGCGGAGCTGCGGCACCGGCACCGGCACGCCGAACGCCTCGCGGGCCGCGTACAGCGCGGCGATCCCGACGATCGCGGCGGCGCCGGCGCCGCCCCAGGGCGCATGGAGCAGCGCGCCGACGCCGCCGAGCGCCGCGCCGAAGGCCGACGCCGCCACGGCCGCGCCGGCCACGTGCACGAGCAGGAAGACCGCCCATCTCCCTCGGCTGCCCCCGTGGACCACGGGGGTGATGGTCTCCACCATCGACAGCCCTCAGGGCCCGAACAGGGCGGTCAGCCCGGCCAGCACCGAGGCGGCCACGACCGCCGCCGTGAGCGCGGCGTCTAACACCGGACGTTGAGCTCCCGATAGGCGATGCAGAACACGCGGAGCCCGCGCGGGCAGTAACCGCGCACCGCACCATCACCGTTGATCCGGGTGGTCGACGGCGAGCAGCAGTCCGAGATGTGCCGGATCCGGCCGCCGCAACAGCGGCTCCACCCGCCGCCGTACCGGGGGTTCCGAACGAACGGGTAGCGCTCGGGGACGACGGACTGACACACCTTCCGGCGCGTCTGCCGTGCCGGATACAGGTAGATGAAGCCGTTGTCGTCGACCGGATGGCCGTGTGTCGGGTGCACCGGGAACCCCCATCGGTCGATCCGGGTGTGGGGCGCGTACGGATGCGGACAGGACCCGGTGGTGAAGATGTGACCGCAGATGTGGTGCGCCTCGGCGCGTTCGGGAGCCAGGGCCACGGCCACCATCGGCCCGCCGGCGAGGGCCACCACAGCCCGCCCGAGCCGTCCTAGGAACGAGCGACGGCTGACCCGCCGGGCGAGCTCGGTCCCCGCGCGTTCGACCCGCCCCATCAGCTCACCCGGCGCTCCCCCGCCTCGGCGATCCGCCGCCGAGAGGTGTCGATGAGGCCTTCGACCTGTTCGAGCGAGTTCACGGTGCCTTTCGCGCGGACCACTCCCAGCTCGTCCAGAACGACCACGAACGGCACTCCGGGGACGTCGTAGGTTTCCTCGAGTCGAGGGTCGGACACCACCTGGAGCATCAGGCCGGCCGCCGCGGCCGCCGCCGGCAGCGACGGGAGCACCTCCTCGCAGATGGGACACGTCCGCGAGACGAGCGCGACCAAGCGTTCGGAGCCCGGCCCGCCCACCAGGATGGCCGAGCCGTCGTGGCCTCGGGCATCGCTCACCGGCGGGGCCGAGCCGATCTCCGGGCCTTCGTCATCGGCCTCGAGCGCCCCCATCGGCCCCAGCCGAAGGTGCAGGACTCCCACTTGCCGCGCCAACGCCACGATCACCACCGTGAGTACGGCGAGCAGGATCCACTGGACGACGAATGCCGCAGCCCACCATCCCGACACGCGCGGCTACTCCTCCTCGACCGCAGCGGCGGCGGGTTCGGAGGACGGAGCTGCCAGGGAGGAGGGAGCCGTCCACATCGGGTCGCCGTTCTTGCCGAGGAACTGCAGGACCGGGGTCCCGTCCCCGGTCAGCCCCATGATCGCCCGGAGCTCGCCGTCGGCGTTCAGGAGCCGCAAGATCGGGGAGCCTTCGGCCGCGAGGCCCAGCCGGGCGCGGACCTTGCCGTCCTGGTCCTGGAGCGAGATCGTCGGCGATCCCTGCTGGGCGAGCGAATACACGAACCCCAGCTCACCGTCCTTGTTCCGCAGCGCGAGGGTGGGGGACCCCTCGGACCCCAATCCGAACTTCGCCCGGACCTTCCCGTTGTGGTCCACCATCGCCAGGCTGGCCGAGCCGTCGGAGAACAGGCCGAACGTGGCCCGCACCTTGCCTTCGTCGTCGGCGATGGCCAGCCCCGCCGACCCGTCCGGCTGGACCCCGTACCGGGCTCGGAGCTTCTCGTCCGGGCCGTAGAACGACAGGTACGGAAGGTCGTCGTTCGTGACGCCGAAGCGGGCCCGGACCCGTCCCTCCGAGTCCTCGATCTCGATCTCGCCCGCCCGGATGACCCGCTTCCTCATCGAACCGCCCCTGTTCGCTCGAACCTACGCGTCCGCCGAAGTCTAGGACGGCCGGCGCGCCGAGAGCGCCACAACGGCAGAAGATCGATGCGAACCCGGGGATTCGGTCAGGGATCGGGACGCCGGATGGACCGAGTCCCGGTCCGAGAAGCGAGAAACCGCCACGACCCGAAGGTCGCAGCGGCCTCTCATGGCGGACTGTACGAGGCTGGCGTCGAAGCGGTCAAGCCCAGGAGGACGATCTTGTCACTCTTTCCCGAGTCGTTCGCGGCGCAGCGTCGAGGCCTCGAGGCGTGCGGGCACGGGATCGACGCCGATCCCCGGTCCGTCGGGGACCCGCATCGTGCCGTCGGGGGCCAGCACGAACGGGTCGGTGAGGTCCTGGGGGAAATACCGGCGGCTGGCGCTGGTGTCCCCGGGCAGGGTGAACCCCGGCATGGCCGCCAGCGCCAGATTGACGGCCCGGCCGACGCCCGTCTCCAACATGCCGCCGCACCACACGGGCACGCCCTGGGTCGCGCAGACGTCGTGGACGCGCCTCGCCTCCAGCAGCCCGCCCACCCGTCCCTGCTTGATGTTGACGATCCGGCACGCCCCGAGCTCGATCGCCGCCGCCGCGCCCGCAGCCGAGCGGATCGACTCGTCCAGGCAGACCGGCGTGGCGATCTCGGCCTGGAGCTTGGCGTGGTCTGCGAGGTCGTCGTGATGGAGGGGCTGCTCCACCATGAGCAGCTCGCACGGGTCGAGCGACCGGAACACGTTCGCGTCGGCCAGCGTGTACGCGGCGTTGGCGTCCACCGAGAGCACGGCGTTCGGATGTGCCTCGCGGACGGCGCGAACCGGCCGCACGTCCGCCCCCGGCTCGATCTTGAGCTTGATCCGCCGGTATCCCTCGGCAAGGTAGCCCTCGACCTGGGCGAGGAGCGCCCCGACGCTCGGCGCGATGCCGATCGACACGCCGCACTCCACGCGATCTCGCTCGGCGCCGAGGAACCCGGCCAGGGAGCGCCCCTCCTCGCGCAGCGTCGCGTCCAGGACCGCGTTCACCAGGGTCGCCTTCGCCATGCGGTGGCCGCGGACGAACCCGAAGACCCGATCCAGGTCGTCGGGGACCACGTCCCCCGCGGCGAGCAGCGCGGGGACCAAGAGGTCCCGCAGGACCAGCCACACCCCGTCGTTCCACTCCTCGGAGAAGTCCGGCTCCGGTCCGGCGACACATTCGCCCCAGCCCACGGCGTGATCGGTCTCGATCCGGGCCAGCACACACTCCTTGCGCGCCATCTCGCCGAAGCTGGTTCGGAACGGCCGGACCAGCGGCAGCCCGACCAGTCTCAGCTCGACGGATCGCACCCGGGTCACGCCGCGGCCTCCGGGTCGGCACCGAAGACGTAGGCGCCCCGGTCCCGCAGGAACGACAGCCCCAGCAGGCCGCGGCCGAGGCACTCCTCGGCGGCGTCGGCCACCTGATCGCGCCACCGCCGGGCGAGCTCCGGATCGGCCGCCCGCAGGGCGGCGTGGTCGCCCGGGATCTCGAGCAGGAGCACGGGGCGGTCGGCGCGTTCACGGACCGGCCGGCCGGCCTCGTCTCGACGGAGGATCGCCGCCGCCCCGGCGGTCTCCACGGACCGCAGCCCGGGCGTTCGCTCCAGGTCCCACCGGACGAAGAACCGGTCGCTGCGATCGCCCCGGTTCAGGGCGTCGCGCATCTCGCCGTAGAAGTCGCGTTCGAACCGCACGATCGTCGTTCCGAGCTTGTGCAGGTTGAGGTGAGCATTGCGCGCTACGAGAGGATCGAACGTCCAACGGACCACGCCGATCCCCAGGTCGAGCGCCTGCGCCCGCTGGGCGAGCTTGAGGGCGTAGCCCACGCCGCGGTGCCGACGATCGGGGACGGTGGCCAACATGTGGGAGTGGACGTGGATCTCACGGCCGGGCCCCGCGCCGAACCAGCCCAGCACGTACCCGATGAGCTCCTCCCCGGAGAACGCGCCGTACGGCACGTTGCCGCTCTCGCCGAGCGCGCGGATCATCTCGCGCGGCACCACCTGCTCCCCACCCCAGGTCTGCACCAGGACGTGCACGATGCGATCGGCGTCGTCGAGGGAGTCCAGCGGCCGGAGCTCGACGCCCGCGGCCGACGCGGCTCCATGCGCGAGCTCCCACGCCTGAGCAGTCACCGGCCGCGAGTGTAGCCCGGCGCGCCGAAGCCTCAGACGCCGACGGGCCCGCGCTCAGCGCGGGCCCGTCGCACCGTTCGGCTGGAGCGTTCGATCAGCCGCCTGCCGGCGGGGGGAGCTCCTGCCACTCGTCCTCGTCGAGGTCCTTGCCGCGCCGCCGTTTGAAGACGGCGACGACGGCCCCGACGATCGCGGCGATGAACGCGAACCGCATGAGCCTTCCGAAGAATCCGCGCTTCTTCTTGCCCTCTTCCGTGTCCTCGGCCATCCCGGCCTCCTCTTCTCTCGGTGGGCCTGGTTGGACTTGAACCAACGACCTCATCCTTATCAGGGATGCGCTCTAACCGAGCTGAGCTACAGGCCCGAGACGAAACCGAGGTGCCATCAACTCGGCCCGATGGCAAGCGTACGTGTGGCCCGGAAACGCTGTCAATCGGGGCCCGAGCAGGACAAACGTCAGCGGCGCTCGGAGAGCGTGACCTCGATCCCGCCGACGATGTCCGAGATCAGGTTGTAAAGGAAGGCCACGAAGAGGTTGATCAGCGACCACAACACGACCATCACCAGGCCGATCGTGAGGGCGCGGGAGAACAACCAGTCGCCGTTGATCTCGAAGGTCTCCTCGTCGCCGGCGAACAGCGTCGAGATCAGGTCCTCGGCGTTGTCCAGCGCCCCGATCGCCTCGAGGACGCCATAGATGATGATCAGCGCGCCGAGGACGACGATCATGATGCAGAGGTAGAACAGGACCGAGAGCTTCAGCACCGACCACGGTCCGACCTTGCGGATCATGACCCGCGCCTGACGGCTCTTCGGCCGGGACAGCCCGCGCACCTTCTTGGTGTCGGCTGGGCGCGGGGCCTCCTCCGCGCTCGGCGGCGTCTCGGTGACCACGGGCGTGGGACCGGCGGGTTCGCTCATGGGTTCCCGCCCTTTCTACGCGGCGCCGAGGCCCGCGGCAACCATCGGCCGCTCATGGAGACCGCCCAGGACGTCCCAGGACCAGGCGCGCGTGAACCGGGGCGAGGACCCCGAACGCGGCCAGCGCCACCGCCCACTCCCCCGCCGAGACCGCCTCCTGGAGCAGGAGGGCGCCTGCGCCCACCAGGAGCCCCGCGGCGCCCACGGCCCCGAGCGCCCCCGCCTCCGACAGACGGCGCCACCCGGCCACGATCACTACGAGCGCGAGGAGCCCCCCGGCGGCGATCAGGGTGATGCCGGCACCCGCGTTCATCTGCGAATCATGCCCCGTCGGGACGCCCCTCATGCGTCGCCGGCCCGGTCGGCGACATCTCCTCGGCTACAGCTCCTCCGCCTGGGCGATGACCGGGGCGAGCGCCACCACCGTGGCGCCCTCCTCCACCCGCATCGTTCGGACCCCCTGGGAGGCTCGGCCGACCCGACGGATGTCGCCGGCGCCCACGCGGATGACGATGCCGGAGGACGAGATCACGAACATGTCCTGGTCTTTGGACCCGACGAACGCACCGGCGAGGAGCCCGGTCCGCTTGGTCAACGTGTGGCCGATGACGCCTTTGCCTCCGCGGCCTTTGACCGGGTAGTCCTTCAACGTCGTGCGTTTCCCGTACCCGTGCCAGGTGACGCTGATCATCTCCTCGCCGTCCGAGGCGATCCCGAGGGCGATCACCTCGTCGTCGTCGCCCAGCCGCATCCCGATCACGCCCGCGGTCTGGCGCCCCATCGAGCGCACCAGGCTCTCCTTGAACCGGATGGTCTGGCCCCTCCGCGACACCAGGAACACGTCATCCCGGCCGTCGGTCAGCCGCACGTCGATGAGCTCGTCGCCGGGACGCAGGTTGATCGCCGCGAGCCCGGTGCGGGGTGAGTCGTATTCGGGCAGCATCGTCTTCTTGACCATGCCCCGGCGCGTGGCGAACAGCAGGAACCGGCCCTCCGCGTACTCCTTCAGGTCGATGACCGCCTGCACCTTCTCGTCGCCGGCGATGGCCACGCCCGGCAGGTTGGCGGCGTACGTACCGCGAGCCATCCGGCCGGCCTCGGGGACCTCGTGCACCTTGACCCGGTACACCTTGCCCTTGCTGGTGAAGAACAGCAGCCAGTGGTGGGTGGTCGTGGTGAACACGTCGCGGACGACGTCTTCCTCCTTGAGGTTCTGGCCGCGGATGCCCCGGCCGCCCCGCCCCTGCCGGCGGAAGTTCTCGATCGGCTGGCGCTTCACGTAACCGGCCCGGCTGACCGTGATGACGACGTCCTGCTCGGCGATGAGATCCTCGACGTCGAGCTCGCCCTCGTCCGCCCGGAGCTGCGTCCGTCGCTCGTTCGCGTACTTCTTCTTGATCTCGAGCAGCTCCTCTTTGATCACGCCGCGGATCTTCTTCGGGTCCTTGAGGAGTGCTTTCAGATAGCGGATCCGGGCCAGCAGGTCCTTGTGCTCCTGCTCGAGCTCCTCGCGCGCCAACCGGGTCAGGCGCCGCAGCGGCATGTCCAGGATGTGGTTGGCCTGGACCTCGCTCAGCTTGAACTGCTTCATCAGCTTGCCGCGCGCCTCCTCGGCGTCCTGCGACCCGCGGATGATCCTGATCACGGCGTCGAGGTTCTGGAGCGCGATCAGCAACCCCTTGACGATGTGGTCGCGCTCCTCCGCCTTGCGGAGCTGGAACCGCGTCCGGCGCGTGACGACCTCGACCTGGTGGTCGACGTAGTGGCCGACGAGCTCGGCGAGGTTGAGCGTGCGCGGGACCCCGTCCACCAGCGCCAGGTTGATCACGCCGAACGTGTCCTGGAGCTGCGTGTGTTTGTAGAGCTGGTTCAGGACGACCTGGGGGTTCGCGCCGCGTTTGAGGTCGATCACCAGGCGCATGCCGGCCCGCCCGCTCGAGTGGTCCTTCACGTCCGCGACGTCTTTCAGGCGGCCGGCGTGCACGAGCTCGGCGATCTTGGCGGCCAGGCGGGCCTTGTTCACCTGATACGGGAGCTCGGTCACGACGATCCGCTGACGGCCGCTGGAGGCCTCCTCGATCGAACACACCGCCCGGACCTTGATCGACCCGCGGCCGGTCTCGTACGCGTCTTTGATCCCGTCGCGGCCCATGACGATCGCGCCCGTGGGGAAGTCGGGACCCTTGATGAACCTCATGAGCTGCTTCGGCGTCGCCTCGGGGTGGTCGATGTAGTGCACGACCCCGTCGATCACCTCGCCGAGGTTGTGGGGCGGCATGTTCGTGGCCATCCCCACGGCGATGCCGCCGGAGCCGTTCACCAGAAGGTTGGGGAAGCGGCTGGGGAGCACGACCGGCTGCATCTCGTAGCCGTCGTAGTTCGGGACGAAGTCGACCGTTTCGGCCTCGATGTCGCGAAGGAGCTCGAGCGCGATCGGGGCCAGGCGCGCCTCCGTGTACCGCTGGGCGGCCGGCGGGTCGCCGTCTACGGAGCCGAAGTTGCCGTGCCCGTCGATCAACGGGGCGCGCAGTGAGAAGTCCTGCGTCATGCGGACGAGGGTGTCGTAGATCGCCACGTCGCCGTGCGGGTGGTACTTCCGCATGACGTCGCCGACGGCCGCGGCCGACTTGCGGTACGGCCGGTCGGGCCGCAGCCCCGCCTCGAACATCGACCACAAGATCCGCCGGTGGACCGGCTTCAGCCCGTCCCGGACGTCGGGCAGAGCGCGCCCGACGATGACGGACATCGAATAGTCCAGGTACGAGGTCTGGATCTGCTCCTCGAGCTGGACGTCTTCGACCCGGCCGCCGAGGATCGACTCCTGCGCCACTACGCGTCCCCTCGCGCGTCAGACGTCAAGGTTCCGCACATCGGCCGCGTTCTCCTCGATCCACTCCTTGCGCGAAGCGACGTCTTCGCCCATCAGGATCGTGAAGAGCCGGTCCGCCGTCGCCGCGTCCTCGAGCGTCACGCGCAGGAGCGTGCGCCGCTCCGGATTCATCGTGGTCTCCCACAGCTGCGCGGCGTCCATCTCTCCCAGGCCCTTGAACCGCTGCGGCTCGAGCTTGCGCTGCCCGTCCACCTGGCTGCGGTAGGTGTCCCACTCCTTCTCGGAGTAGAAGTAGAGCTCCTCTCTGCCCTCCTTCAGGAGGTACAGGGGCGGCTTGGCCAGGTACACGTAGCCCTGGTCGATGAGCTCGCGCATGTAGCGGAAGAAGAACGTCAGCAGCAGCGTCTGGATGTGCGCCCCGTCCACGTCCGCGTCCGCCATCAACACGATCTTGTGATAGCGGGTCTTCTCCACGTCGAACTCGTCCCCGACCCCCGTGCCGATCGCCGTGATCAGCGCCTGGATCTCCGCGTTCTCGAGGATCTTGTGCAGCCGGGCCTTCTCGACGTTCAGGATCTTGCCCCGAATCGGCAGGATGGCCTGGGTGGCCGGGTCCCGAGCCTGTTTGGCCGAGCCGCCGGCCGAGTCGCCCTCGACGATGTACAGCTCGGTGGCGGCGGGATCCGTGAGCTGGCAGTCCGCCAGCTTGCCCGGGAGCCCCCCGCCCTCCAGGAACGACTTGCGGCGGGTCAGATCGCGCGCCTGCTTCGCGGCCAAGCGGGCCTTGGCCGCCTGAGACGACTTGGTCACGATCCGTTTGGCGTCGCCCGGGTGCTCCTCGAGCCACGTCATCAGATGTTCGTTCACGGTGGTCTCGACGAGCGAGCGCATCGTGGTGTTCCCGAGCTTGGTCTTCGTCTGGCCCTCGAACTGCGGAGCCCGCAGCCGGACGCTGACGATGGCGATCAGGCCCTCGCGAACGTCCTCCCCGAGCAGGTTCTCCTCCTTGTCCTTGAGGAGCCCTTTGTTCCGCGCGTAGCGGTTGATCACGTTGGTGAGGGCTTTCTTCAGGCCCTCCTCGTGCATCCCGCCCTCGTGCGTGTTGATGGTGTTCGCGAACGAGTAGAGCGACTCGGCGTAGCTCGCCGTCCACTGCAGGGCGACGTCGGCCTCCGCGTCCTGCTCCCGAGCCTCCATCGAGATGACCCTGGTGTGGATCGACTCCTTGCCCGTAGCCAGGTGCTTCACGAAGTCCACGATCCCTCCCGTGGCCTTGAACACCTGCTTGACCGGCCGGCCCTCGCGTTCGTCGATCAGCTGGATCTCGATGCCCTTCGTGAGGAACGCCTGCTCCTGGAGCCGCTCGGCGAGCACCTTGCGGTCGAACTCGATCCCCTCGACGAAGATCTCGGGGTCGGGCCAGAACGCGATCACCGTGCCGGTCTTCCTGCTGGGTTTGCCTTTGGTGAGCTTCGAGGTGGCCTTGCCGCGCGAGTAGCTCTGGCTCCACGTGCCGCCGTCGCGCATCACCTGGACGGTCAGCTTGGCCGAGAGCGCGTTCACGACCGAGACCCCCACGCCGTGGAGGCCGCCCGAGATCCGGTATCCCTCCCCCCCGAACTTCCCCCCGGCGTTGAGCGTGGTCAACACGACCTCGAGCGCGGGCCGGCGGTCTTTGGCCTTGGGGATCGGTTTCACCGGGATCCCCCGGCCGTTGTCCTCGACCTGGCAGCCCCCGTCCTTCAGGAGGCGCACGACGATCCGGTCGCACTCCCCGGCCATCGCCTCGTCGATGGAGTTGTCCACCACCTCGTAGACGAGGTGGTGGAGTCCCCGGCTGGACGTGGTCCCGATGTACATTCCCGGGCGGAGCCGAACGTGTTCGACGCCCTCCAGGACCTGGATGTCGGCGGACTCGTAGTGTCCCGTCCGCCTGGTCTTCGCCGCTCGGGCTGTGGTCGCCAATCAACCTCCAATCGGGGGGGCGCGGGCACGCAGGCGCCCGGACCTGGCGTCAGGGGGCACCGCGGAACCCGCGTTCACGCGCTTTCACATTCTACCAATCGGCGCTGACGCCTATCGCCGTTTCGGCACCCGATCCGCCACTCCGCGCCATCCTGCGAGGCCTTGCGCTACAAGGATTCCGAACGGACCGGGCGGACGATCACGCGGACCCGTTCCACCTCCTGCGCCCCGAGCACGGCGTTGGCCTTCTGCGCGATCTGCTGGGCCAGGAACCGCACCTGCGCGCCCCAGGGACCGTCGGTGGCGGCGACCATGAGGACCCCGCCATCGAGGCTCACCGGCGCCGATTCGGCGGCCAGCCGCACCCCGACCACCTCGGCCCACGACGATGCGAGCTGGCCGATCGGCACCCCCCGGGCAAAGGCGCGTTCGCGCATCAGGCCGTCCACGATCTCGCCGATCGGGGTGGCCCGCGTGCTTCGTTCGTCCCGGCGCTTGCGCCACCCCGTGCTGTGTGGCATCAGGCGGCCCGCTCGGTCACCGAACCCGCGGCGACCTCCCACACGCGGTCGGCTCCCGCCGGCACGTGGGACTCGTCGGCGACGCTCACGAACACCTGGCCGCGGTTCGTCAGGCGCTCAGCCACGCGCGCCTGACGTTTCGGATCGAGCGCCGAGAACGGGTCGTCCAGGAGGACCATCGGCGCCTCCCCGATCTCCTCGGCCACCGCGGCCGCGAGCCCCAGCCGCAGGCACACCGCCGCGGCCCACGCTTCACCGTGGCTGGCGAAGCTTCGCGCGCCGAGGTCTCGGACGGTGAGGGAGAGCTCGTCCCGATGCGGCCCGACGAGGGTGGTCCGGCGGACCAGCTCGTCCCCGCGCCGGGCGGCCAGCCGCTCGACGAACGCGTCCTCCAGCGGCTCTTCCCCCACGTTCGGCGCGTACTCACATCCCAGGCCGTAGCCGGCCAGGTGTTCGTACTCGGAGGCCGACGGCGGGGCGAGCCTCGCCACGGCCTCCCGTCGCAGCCGCACGAGCGCACTTCCCGCCTCCACGAGCTCGATGTCCCACGCCTCGAGGCCGGCCGGTGCCCCGCGCCCCTCCCACTCCTTCAGCAGGCGGTTCCGCTGCCGGACCACGCGGTCGTACGCCGTGACGACGCCCTCTCTGAGCGGCCAGAGGGTTCGGATGGCCTCGTCCATGAGCTCGCGGCGGCGCGACGGGTCGCCGATCACCACCACAAGGTCATCGGGGCCGAAGAAAACGCCGCGGACCTGGCGCCGCACGTCTCGGCGGCGACGAACGGCCGTCCGGTTCAGCTTGACGCGGTTGGCGCCGCGCCCCGGGATCTCGATCTCCACGAGCATCTTCCCGCCGGCGGTCTCGGCCTCGCCGCGGGCGTAGGCGGCCTCGGCGCCGCGGCGCACGATGGGCTCCGTCGAGGAGGTCCGGGGCGACTGGAGCAGGAACAGGAACGCGATACCCTCCAACAGGTTCGTCTTGCCTTCGCCGTTGGGGCCCACGGCCACCACGAGTCCGTCCGGGACGTCGCCCAGCCGGGTCTCGGCATGGTTACGGAAGTTCCGGAGCTCGACCCAGGACAGGTGCACCTCTGCCGGTCAACCCACCGGGGTGGGCAGCCGCACCGGCATCACCAGGTAGGTGAAGTCCTCGGACTCTCCCCGGACGATGCCGGGCTTCAACCCGTCCCGGACCTCGAGCCGCACCCCTTCACCGGTAGTCGCCGCCAACCCGTCGGCCAGGTACGCGGGGTTGAAGGCCGCCGTGAGGTCTTCGCCCTCGTACCGTGCCTCCACGGCCTCCACGGCCTGCCCCAGATCCGGCGACGAGGACGAGAGCTTCACGCCGAGCGCGTTGAACTCCAGCCGGACCGGCGACGTGTCCCGGGCCAGCAGGCCGACGCGTCGGACCGCGTCCATGAGCTGCTGGCGCGACACGGAGAGCCGGTTCTCGTACTGCTCGGGGAGAAGCTGCCGGTAGTTCGGGAACTCCCCTTCGATCAGCCGGGAGGTCAACGTCAAGGTCCCCAGCTGGAACGCGACCTGGCTCTCGTCCACGAACAGCTCGATGTCGCCCTTCTCGATCGTCTGTGCCGCACGGCCGGCCTCGGTCATCGCACGCTCCGGCACGATGGCTTTCGCCTCTCCCCCGGCCGTGGCCACGAGCTCGCGCACGGCCAGCCGGTACGAATCGGTCGCGACGAGCGTCACTCCCTCCCGGCTGATCTCGAGCAGGACTCCGGTCAGGACCGGCCGGGCCTCGTCGCGCGAGGCCGCCCGCGCCACCTGGCCGATCGCTTCCGCCAGCCGCTGCGCCTCGACCACGACCCGCGTCCCGGCAGGTGGCTGGAGGGCGGGGAAATCCTCCGCCGGGAGCAACCGCAGAGCGCCCTCGTACGCCGCGCACCGGATCCGCGCCTGCGACTGGTCGGTCTCGAACTCGACCGGCGCATCCGAGAGGCTCTTCACCGTGTCCCCGAGCAGGCGGGCAGGCACGAGCGCCGTTCCGGCCTCCGTGACCTGCACCTCGATCGTCAGCCGCGCCGACACCTCCAGATCCGTGGTCGTCAGGGTGAGCTCGCTCTCCCCGGCTGCCTCCAGCAGGACCCCCGTCAGGGCCGGGATCCCGGGCCGGGACGAGACACCCCGCTGGACAGTCTGAAGGGCCTCGGACAAGGCGTCGCGGTCACAGCGGAACTTCACGTTTCCACCCCCTCGCTGCTTCTTCGGAAGGATCTCTTTCTCTCTCAGTAGTGGTAGGGGCTGGGGAAATCGGGATAACCCCCCTATCGTTCGAGCCTAGCGGGCCCCTCGGACATGGGGACGGAGTGGGGAGAACGGTGGACGGCCGGGTGGGGAGCCACGGGCGATCCCCCGCCGTACCCATACCGTCCCCAGCGAGTTCCACGGCTCCCGGGGTGGGGCTCATGCGCTCCTCGCCCGGCCGCGGATGATTCGGGACAGGTCCTGGACCTGGCGGTAGGTGGTGCTTCGGGCCCGCATGTCGCGCTCGATCTTGAGGATTCCGTGGCGGGCCGTGGTGTGATCTCGGCCTCCGAACGTCTCTCCGATCTTGACCAGGCTCTGGCCGCTGCACTCGCGCATGAGGTACATGGCGACGTGGCGCGCGGTGGTGAGGGGCCGGGAGCGGTTGGGACTGACCAGATCGTCCACCGAGAGCCCGAAGTACCGCGCGCTCTCCTCCAGGATCACCTGCGGCGGGATCTCGGCCTCGGCTTGAGGAAGCAGGTCCTCGAGGGCCTGCTGGCCGAGCTCGGTGGTGATGGGGTGCCCGGTGAGGTCCGCCCAGGCGATCACACGGACCAGCGCCCCCTCGAGCTCCCGGATGTTCTGGTCGAAGCGGCTGGCGATGAACTCGATCACGTCGTCGGCGACGTGGACGTGTTCGCGCTGGGCCTTCAGCTGGCAGATCGCGATGCGAGTCTCCAGGTCGGGCGGCTGGACGTCCACGCACAGCCCCAGCCGGAAGCGCGACTGGAGCCGTTCTTCCATGCCGAGCTCCTGCGGCGGCCGGTCCGAGGCGATGACGATCTGGCGCTCCTTCTCGTGGAGGGCGTTGAACGTGTGGAAGAACTCGGTTTGGGTCTCCTCGCGTTTGGCCAGGAATTGGATGTCGTCGACCAGCAACACGTCGACGTCGCGATACCGCGCGGCGAACTGGTACCCCTGCCGTTCGCGGACCGCCTTGATGAACTCGGCCATGAAGCTCTCGCTCGTGACGTATTTCACTCGGAGCCGGGGCGACAGCCGGTGCATCTGGTGGCCGATCGCCACGAGCAGGTGGGTCTTGCCCAGGCCCACGCCGCCGTAGATGAACAACGGGTTGTACGCCTTCGAGGGCGGCGCTTCCGCCACTGCCATTGCCGCGGCGTGCGCGAAGCGGTTCGACGGGCCGGGGACGAAGGCCTCGAACGTGTAGGCCGGAAACGGCAGGCCCGGCGAGGCGAGCGCACGGTCCAACGGGGCCGGCGGCCGGGGGGTGGGAGCTTCGGGCCTGGAAACCTCTGGTTCGTCTTGCCGCGCATCGGTTTCGGGCTGGGCAGTGGCGAACTCGACCCTGACGGGGACCCCCGCGGCCTCGGAAGCCGCCCCGCTGATGAGCCCGACATAGTGTTTGGCGAGCCAGTCCTTCACGTAGTCGGAGGGGGCCAGGACCTGCAAGACGCCGTCGTCGCGATACGCCGCGTGGACGTCCTGGAACCACATCGAGAACGAACTCTCCGAGAGCTCCCGCCGTGCCCGGTCGACGACGTGGGACCAGGTGGTGGCGGCTCCCTCCGACGACGTGATGGCCATACGCGACTCCACAAGGCCTTTCCACAACTGTGGAAATCCTGGGGGAAGGGCAAGACGTCCCGCTGGGGGCCGGGCGCCGGGGGAAGCGTCGCGGACTATAGCACCGGCGATTCCGGGGACCCCCTCTCGTAGGCGCCTTTTGGCGCACTTTCTCGGGCGGGATCGAGGGGCGAGCCTTGCCGGTATACTCTGCCGGTCCGGCGCCGCTTCGGCCGGCCACTCGCCGACTTCGATCCCGTACCGCGGGGTGCCAGCGATGTCCAAACGAACGTACCAACCCAACGTCCGCCGGCGGTCCAAGCGCCACGGCTTTCGCATCAGGATGCGTACGCGGGCGGGGCGCGCCATCCTGGCCCGTCGCCGTGCCAAGGGCCGTACCCGACTGTCGGCCTGACGAGCTCACGAGCAGGAACGACGTCGCTCGGGTCCTCACGTCCGGCCGGGCGTTCCACGGAGACCGGGTGGTAGTGTTTGTCGCGCCCGGCTCGGGGACGGTCGCGTTCGTGGCCGGCCGCCGCGTCGGCGGCGCGGTCGTCCGAAACCGAGCCCGGCGTATCCTCCGGGCCGCGTGGTGGGAGCTCGCGCCGAGGGTCCGGGAGGGGTTCGACATCGCACTGGTGGCCCGAGGGACGATCTGCGCTACTCGATCACACGAGCTGGTACCGGAGGTGGAGGGGTTGCTCACCCGCGCTGGGGTGATGGCGCCGTGAGCGGGATCCGGCGACTGGCCTGGGCTGCAGGGGCTCCCCTCCGCCTGCTGTTCCTGGTGGCGATCCGCCTGTACCGCGTCACCCTGTCGGGTTGGCTCGGCGGGCAGTGCCGCTTCTACCCCAGCTGCTCGAGCTACGCCGAGGAGGCCATACGCGTGCACGGCGCCGTGCGGGGGAGCCTGCTGAGCGCCTGGAGGATCGCGCGGTGTGGGCCGTTCACCGCCGGTGGCGTGGATCACGTGCCGCCGAACGCCCATCGGCAGGTCCTGGATGAAGCCGTCGCGTCCGCCCCCGGAGCCGGGCGTTGATCGGATTCGCGCCGTGGCAGGCCCTGCTCGACGGGCTGGGGTGGGTGGTCGCCCAGATCTACGAGGTCATCCCCAACTTGGGGGTGACCATCATCGTGCTGACGATCCTGATCCGCCTGGTTCTGCTCCCGCTGGGGATCCGCCAGGTGCGCTCCATGCAACACATGCAGATCATCCAGCCCAAGGTGAAGCAGATCCAGCAGAAGTACAAAGGCAACAAGCAGCGCCAACAGGAAGAAATCATGAAGATGTACCGAGAGTACGGGGTGAATCCCTTCTCGGGATGCTGGCCGGTGCTGCTCCAGTTCCCGATCCTGATCGCGATGTACTCGGTGTTGCGGTTTCCGCAACATCCCATCCACATCCCCGAAGAGACCACGCTGTACGCGGCGGTCACGCAACAGATCCCGCCGATCGACCCCGAAGGCAAGACGCCAGAAGAGGTCGTAGCGGAGGTGCCACAGGAGCCCAGCCCGCCGAGCGGGACGTCGTTCATCGGCATGAACCTGCTCTGTTCGGCGACGCAGGCGGGTGACAGCTCTGCGTTGCTCGGCGACCAGGTGAGCGTGAACGACGAGGCCATCCGGCTGGACTATCCGGTGGATTGCGGGGGCGATGCGAACCGCGTCCCGTATTACCTGTTCGTCCTGCTGATGTTCGGGACCACCTATTTCCAGCAGCGCCAGATGCAACGAGCGAGCCCGCCGGGCGCCGCGTCGCAGCAGCAACAGGCCCTGCTTCGGATCATGCCGATCATGTTCGGGGTGTTCGGCATCTTCTTCCCGTCGGGGTTGGTCGTGTACTGGACCACGTCGAACGCCTGGCAGATCGGCCAGCAGTTCTACATGCTTCGAACCCGGCCAACCGAGGAGGCCCTGGCCGCGGCGGCCGACGGAAAGAAGCGCCGGCCCGAGAAGAAGGGATTCATGGCCTCGATGATGGAGCGGGCCGATGAGGACCGGAAGCGCCGAACCGCAGGTTCGGGCGGGCCGGGGACCCCTCGCCGCAAACCCGGGACCCCCAAACCGGGAACCCCCAAACCGGGCTCGCGAAAGCCTGGCAGCCAGAAACGTGGCAACCCGAACCGCGGTTCCGGCCGCAAAGGCACCGATCGGGACGATCCCGGCTCTTCGGACACCGGAGGTGACGGTGGAGGAGATCCGAAGAACCGCACCTAGCGTCGAAGAGGCCGTGGACGCCGCCCTCGCCGAGCTCGGACTCAGCGAGCAGGAGGTCGACGTCACCGTCGTCCAGGAGCCCCGCTCGGGGCTGCTCGGCATCGGGGCCCAGGAAGCCGAGGTCATCGTGCGCGTGCGCACGGGGGCCGGGCGTGGGGACGACGTGAGCGAAGACGACCTGGAAGACCAAGGGGAGATCGCGGCCGAGTTCCTGGACGGCCTCCTCGCCAGGATGGGTCTGTCCGCAGACGTCGAGCCCACCTTCGAAGACGGAACCATGTACGTGGACGTGCTGGCCCAAGACCCCGACGACGAAGACATGGGCTTGTTGATCGGCCGTCGTGGCCAGACGCTGGACGCTCTCCAGGAATTGACCCGGGTGGTGGTTGGGCAGCGCTCGGAGGCACGAGCGCGCATCGTGGTGGACGTCGAGGAGTACCGCCGCCGCCAGCGAGCCCGCCTGGAGGCACGAGCCCGGGACCTTGCCAAGCGGGTGGTTCGCACCGGTCGCGAAGAAGAGCTCGAGCCGATGAACCCATACGATCGGAAGGTCGTGCACGACGCCGTTGCAGGCGTTGCGGGGGCCAAGAGCTCCAGTCGAGGGGACGAGCCCGAACGCAGGGTCGTGATCCGGTCCGAATAGACTCTTTCGCGGCGACTTGGGCGGTAGGGTCGAGGGTGATGACCGCCAATCCCCCTCCCTCAAGGTTCTGTTTCACGTGAAACACGAGCCGTCGCCCGCGGCCGGCGCAGCGATCGGCTCGAGCGCGCGGACACTCGACCCCGGGATCGGGCCGGCCGCCGTGAGTTCGCTGGCCGCCTTCGAAGGCCTGTTGGCGGAACGGGCGGTGCCCATGGGAATGGTCTCGCAGTCCGATGCCCACCGCCTGCGAGAGCGGCACGTCCTGGACTGCCTGCGAGCGGTGGTCGCGGTGCGCGAAGGGGATCGTCTGGCGCTGGACCTCGGATCGGGAGCAGGCCTGCCGGGGCTGGTGGTGGCGATCGCGCGGCCCACCCTGACCGTGCACCTGATCGAATCCAGGCGGGCCCGCGCCGCGTTCCTCGAGCTCGCGATCGACCACCTGAAGGTCCCGAAC
Organism: Actinomycetota bacterium; assembly: GCA_036374435.1. Taxonomy (GTDB): domain Bacteria; phylum Actinomycetota; class UBA4738; order UBA4738; family HRBIN12; genus CALGFI01. The sequence goes on from DASUTU010000021.1 coordinate 20,802, forward strand.
GCCACCGTGCTGGCATCCCGCGTCGAAGACGTCGTCGAGTCGGCCGACCTGTGCCTGGCCAGGGCATTCGCCCCCCTATCGGCCGCCTGGGAGGCGGCGGAGCGACTCCTCCGGCCTGGTGGGCGGCTCGTGTATTTCGCCGGCACGGGGATGGGCGACGCGGACGTTCCCGAACGCGTAGCCCGGGTGCAGGTCGTGGAGCCCGTGCTTGCAAGCTCGGGGCCGCTGATTATCATGACCCGGTAGTGGCCGAGCGCACCGCCCCTCGGGCTGATCGCGCCTCCCCGAAGACCTCCGCCGAGGGGGCGAAGCGGGGTGCTCGACCGGCCAAACGCCGGGCTTCGGCCTCGAGTTCGCCCGCGACCAGGAGATCCGGAACCCCAAGCGTGCCCCAACCTCTCGTCCGCGTGATCGCCGTCGCCAATCAGAAAGGGGGCGTCGGCAAGAGCACCACCGCGGTGAGCCTCGGCGCCGCCCTCGCCGAGCTCGGCAAGAAGGTGCTGGTCGTGGACCTGGATCCGCAGGGGAACGCCTCGACCGGCCTGGGGATCCGCCACGAGGCCCGCGAGGTCACGGTGTACGACGTGCTGGCGGCCGAGGCGCCGATCGACGGGGCGATCGTCGATACGGCGGTCGAGAACCTGTTCGCCATCCCCTCGACCATCGACCTGGCCGGAGCAGAGATCGAGCTGGTCAGCCAGTTCTCTCGCGAGCTCCGGCTGCGCCGCGCCCTCGAGCCGCTCAAGAGCGGCGCGTACGACTTCGTCTTTCTGGACTGCCCGCCCTCACTCGGATTGTTGACCGTGAACGCCCTGGCCGCGGCCGAAGAGCTCATCGTGCCGATCCAGTGCGAGTATTACGCGCTTGAGGGTCTTGGGCAGCTGCTGCGGAACGTTCGTCTGGTCCAGCAGAACGTGAACCTGCAGCTCCGGCTGACCGGCATCGTCCTGACGATGTTCGACTCGCGCACGAAGCTCTCGGAGCAGGTGGTCGAGGAGGTCCGGCGGTACTTCGGCGATCGGGTGTACCGCACGGTCATCCCGCGCACCGTCCGTCTGTCCGAGGCTCCGGGCTTCGGCCAGCCGATCACCGTGTACGACCCCAGGTCGAAGGGGGCGGAGCGGTATCGCGAGCTGGCCCTGGAGGTCATCGATAAGCTCCCGGACGACGGCCCGCTCCCGGTGATCGATGAGCGACCTTCGGTGGTGCTCCCGCCCCCCGAACCCGAACCCAGCCGGGCTCCTCGACCTCTGATCCGCGAGGACCCCGAGGTCGAGCGAAGCCTCGAGGAGCCGACGGAGGATGACCAGGGCGGCGAGCCGGACGGCCCGCAGCGTGGACCGGAGCCGGAGGTGACGGTCGAGGCCGCGGGGAGCCCGAGTGAAGCTCTCGCCGATGGTGGTGGAGCGGACGAAGTGTCGCTCGCCGGACCCACCGAGCCTCCCCGCTCGGTTGAGGTCGAAAGCCCGCCCGGCGACCGGCGGGCGGACGCAGGAACAGCCGAATCGCTCGAGCGTCACGCCGACGTCGAGCCTGACGTCGAGCAGGCGAGGAACGAAGGCTCCGACCAGGGCGCCGACCGTGAGGTCGAGGAACCATCCCCCAAACCGGAGGTGGAGATGGGGAGTGGAGCGATCGCCGACGAACACGTGGAGCCGTCGGAGGACGAGCGCGAGCCCGAGGATCTAGGAGACGATGAGAGGGCGGCTTCGAGGCGGCGCTGGAGCCTGTTCCGACGAGGAGGAGACCGATGAGCAAACGAGGGGGGCTCGGTCGCGGGCTCTCGGCGCTGATCCCCGGGGCGATCGAGGAGGGGGCCGGCCACGGGCTGCTCGAGATCCCGGTGGAAGCCGTGGCCCCGAACCCCAGGCAGCCACGGACCTCGTTCGAGGACGAGTCCCTGGACGCGCTGGCGCGGTCGATCCAGGAGGTCGGCGTGCTCCAACCGGTCGTCGTTCGAAGGACCGGATCGACGTTCGAGCTGATCGCGGGGGAGCGCCGCCTTCGCGCCGCGAAGAAGGCCGGGCTCGCCACCGTTCCGGCCGTGATCCGGGAGAGCGACGACGCGGAGTCGCTGCGTGAGGCGCTCATCGAGAACATCCACCGGGAGGACCTCAATCCCATCGAGCTTGCCGAGGCCTTCCGAGAGCTGCTCGTGGAGCTGGGACTGAAGCAGGAGACGCTGGCCGAGCGGCTCGGCATGTCCCGCTCGCACATCGCGAACACGATCCGGCTGCTGCAGCTCCCGGCCGACGTCCAGGGCCTGCTCGGGCAGGGGAAGATCCAGGCCGGGCATGGCCGGGCGCTGCTGTCCCTCGCCGACGGGGAGGCCCAGACCACGCTGGCGACGAGGATCGCCGCCGAGGACCTCACCGTGCGCGAGGTGGAGGAGCTCGTCCGGAACTACCTCGAACACCCGGCCGGCGCCGGCACGCCGAAGGCCGCGCTCCAGGCCGTTCGAGACCAGCCCGAGGTGAACCCTCTGGCCGAGGTCGAGGAGATCCTGTCCGAGCAGCTCGCCACCAGGGTGACGATCCAGATGAACAAACGCCGGGGGCGGGTCATCATCGAGTTCGGGTCCGCCGACGACCTTGATCGGATCGTGTCCGAGATCATCGGCTCCGGTCCCGGGCTGTCCCCCGACTAGCGAATCGCCCGAACCGGCGAAACCCCTTGCCCTGCAAGCGGTTCGGCTGCTAGCGGTCCAGACAGAGCCGGAGGACGCGCTCGCAGAGCTCGTCGAACTCGATGCCGGCCGCCTGCGCCGCCATCGGCAGCAGGCTCGTGTCGGTCATGCCGGGTGAGACGTTCACGTCGACCACCCACGGCGTCCCGTCGGGGGCGATCATCACGTCGGCTCGGGCCACGTCCAGGATGTCGAGCACCTCGAACGCCCTGGACGCGGCGGCGTGGGCACCGGCGGTCGCCTCCGGGCCGAGGCGGGCGGGGGCGTAGTACTCGGTCGCCCCGGCCGTGTACCGGGCCGCGTAGTCGAAGACTCCGGACTTCGGCACGATCTCGACCAACGGAAGGGGGTCCGCCGCCCCGATCATGCCCGAGGCGACCTCCATGCCGTCGATCCGACGTTCGATCACCGCGGCATCCGAGAAGGACAAGGCGTTCATCACGGCGCCGGCCAGGTCGCGTTCGCGCTCCACGAAGGACAGCCCCATGGCCGACCCCGCCCGAGACGGCTTCACCACCAGCGGCAGGCCGATCCGCTCCGCGACCGCGTGCAGGGCCGGTCCGGCGGCCAGGTCCCGCAGCGCCGTGGCCTGGATCGCGGCCCACGGCGGGGTTGGGATCCCCGCCCGATCGAGGGCCTCCTTGGCCAGGATCTTGTCGAACGCGCGCTGGCATGCGTGAGGACCGCTGCCCGTGTACCGGATGCCGAGGACGTCGAGCAGCCGCTGGACCGTGCCGTCTTCCCCCTCCTTGCCGTGGAGCGCGACGTAACACGCCGAAACCCTTGCGGCGGAGACGTTCTCGACGAACGGCCCATCCGCCGGGTCGAGCAGGAACACGTCGTACCCGCGGGCGTGGAGCGCCGACGCGACCCGATGCCCGGACCGAAGCGACACCTCTCGTTCCGGCGAGCGTCCGCCGCCGAGGACCGCGATCCGCGCCGTCATCCCGACAGCGACCGGTACAACTCCTCCTCGTCGGACAGGAGTTCGCCGAGCCGCCGCACCCCCTCGTGGATCTGCTCTTCCGTCGGGTAACAGAACGACAACCGCATCTGGTCGCGGCCGCGTGCGTCGGGGTAGAAGGCCGTCCCCGGCACGTACGCCACCTTGCGTTCGACGGCTGCCGCCAGGAGCGACGGCGTATCGAAGTAGCTCGGCAGCGTCACCCACACGTAGAACCCGCCTGACGGCACGGTCCACGTGGTGTCGGCCGGGAACCGCTCGGCGATCGCCTCGAGCATGGCATCGCGACGGCTGCGGTAGGTCGCGACCAGGCGCTCGAGGTTCCGCCGCCACAGCTCACCGTCCAGATACCGCTCGGTCACGAGCATCATGAACTGGCTGCCGCACAGGTCGGCGGCCTCCTTGGCCAGGACCAGGCGCTGGAGCACGCCGGCCTCGGCCACGGCCCAGCCGACCCGCACGCCCGGCGAGAAGACCTTCGACACCGTGCCGAGGTAGATCACGTTGTGTGGGTCGAGCGAGCGAAGGGTCGGCTCCGACTCACCTTCGAACCGCAGGAGTCCGTACGGGTTGTCCTCGACGATCGGGACGTGGGCCTCACGGCACAGGGCGATCAGGCGCTCTCGCCGCTCGCGCGACATCGTGACGCCCGCCGGGTTGTGGAAGTTCGGAACCGTGTAGACGAACTTCGGACGCTCGCCTCGGAGCAGCGCCTCCTCGAGCTGGTCCACGACCATCCCGTCGTCGTCGAGGTCGATCTGGAGGAACCGCGGGTCGTACGCGCTGAACGCCGAGAGCGCGCCGACGTACGCAGGAGCCTCGACCACGATCGTGTCGCCGGGATCGATCAGGATCTTGCCGACCAGGTCGAGCGCCTGCTGCGCGCCGGTCGTGACCACCACGTCCTCGGGGTCGGCCGAGGTCCCTTCCTCACGCATGAGCATGGTGAGCCGTTCGCGCAGCAGGGGTAACCCCTGGCCGCTCCCGTACTGGAGCGCGACGTCCGCGCGTTCGGCCAGGACGGCCTCGACGACCTCGAGCACGTGGTCGGTGGGCAGCGCCTGGACGTACGGCATGCCGCCCGCGAGCGACACGACATCCGGCCGCGACGCCACCGCGAACAAGGCGCGTACCTCGGACGCGGACATGCCGGCCGCGCGCCGCGCGTAGCGGCCGGAGAACGGGTCGACGTTGAACTCGGCCATGAGCCGACGATGGTACACGCCGGCCGTCTCGATTCCGTCGAGGCAGGACGCCTCAACCTTGCCCTTCGACGTGGGGAAGGATGTCCGCGGCGAGGAGCTCGATCAGGTCGAGGTCGTCGAACAACGAGTGGTTGAGCACGAACCGCTGGACGCCGGCGGCCGCGTATTCGTTCATCCGTTCGATGGCCTGCGGGACGGTCCCGACGATGCAGTCCTTGGAGACATCGTCGAGATAGGCGTCGAGCGGGCCGGCGCTCGGGTCGCGTCTTCGGGCCCGGTCGGCGCGTGAGCGCCATTCGTCCTCCGAGCGGCCGACGAACACCCAGGTCATGAACGAGGTCGTGAAGGTCGCCTGGTCGCGATCCGCGCGGTCCACCGAGTCGCGGACGCGGAGGAGCGCCTCTCGCACCTGCTCGGGCGTGCCGCCGACCCGGTTGAACTCGTCGGCCCAGCTCGCGGCAAGACGGGCGATCCTCGGCCCGCCTTTGCCACCCACCACGATCGGTGGGTGCGGCTGCTGCACCGGCTTCGGGACGAAGCTCGACGCCTCGATCGCGTAGTGACGGCTCTCGAGGGAGAACCCGTCCTCGGTCCAGAGGCCGTGCACGATCTCGAGGTGCTCCTCGAGCATCTCCATCCGTTCGTGCACGGGCGGGAACGGGATGCCGTGGGTCCGGTGCTCCTCCTCCCACCACCCGGCCCCTATCCCGAGGTCGACCCGCCCGCCGGAGATGCGGTCCACGGTGGTGGCGGCCTTGGCCAGGACGCCGGGGAGCCGGAACGTGACGGGGGAGACGAGGGTGCCCAGCCGGAGCCGCTCCGTCCGCGCGGCAAGCGCGCCGAGCATCGTCCAGGCGTCGCTCGACCCCGGCTCGTCCGTGACGACCGACTGGTAGTGGTCGGACGTGAACAGCCCTTCGAAGCCGAGGCGTTCGCACGTCTGCGCGATGGCGAGCCACTGGGGCCAGGTCACGCCCTCCTGGCCCTCGAGCATCAGGTTGTACCGCACGGGTCGTTACGATAGCGGCGTGGGGGGGCCGTCTCCCGAGGAGGTTCGCCGGGCCGGGAAGGCCCTGCTCCTCGGCGCGATCCTCGGGCTGCTGCTGCTGGCGCTGGCCGGCCGCCGACGCGGCTGACCATCTCGACCGTCGGTGAGGCTCAGCGCGAGACGGCCCTGACCTTCGGGCTCCGGTCGGGCCCGAGGAACCCTTCGATGCCGTCCGCGATGGCGGCCGCGACCCGGCCGGCGAAGGTGGGGTCTCGCACCGTCCGCGCCTCGTCCGGGTTCGTGACCACTGCGAGCTCGACCTGCACCGCGGGCATCCGCGTCTCGCGCAGGATCGAGATGGCCAGGGGATGGACGCCGCCGTCCGGAAGGCCGATCCGAAGCAGCCGGGCGCGGATGGACTCGGCCAGACCCAGCCCCATCGGGGAGTGCGTCGTGGGGGTCCCGTAGTAACAGCAGACCGCGCCGGCCTTCGCGAGCTCGCCGCCACCGAGGTGGACCGAGATGCACAATGCCGCCCCCGACGTGTTGGCGCGGCGGGCCCGGTCGGCGATCTCGACGTCCCGGTCTTCGGGGCGCAGCCGGATCGCCCTGGCGCCGCGACGTTCGAGCTCGGCGGCGAGCGCCTCGGCGACCCCCGAGACCACGGCGGCCTCGACGATCCCGTCGGCCTGTACGCCCGGATCCGACGGGCCGTGTCCCGCGTCCACGGCGATCGCGGCTCCTGTGAGGGCGATGCCCATCCGGCGGACCGCCTCCGCCTCGCGGACCAACGCCCGGCTGGGTCCTGCCACGGTGGGGCGCATGCCCTCGAGCGACCGAACGGTGTCGAGCCCGACGATGCCGTCCAGCTTCGCGCCGACGTTGCGCTGGAACTCGCGCACGCCCTGCGTGGTGCGCGGCCCGAAGATGCCGTCCTCCTTGCCGACGTCGAAGCCGAGCGCGTTCAACATCCGCTGAAGCTCGCGCACGTCGTCGCCGCGGAAGGCGGGGGAGCGCAGGTAGAGGGTCCGGTCCCCGATCCGGTACCCGGCCTCGACGAGCTGTGCCCACGTGTCGGGACCCACGATGCCGTCCGGCGGCAGGCCGCGGGCCCGCTGGAAGGCCTCGACGGCCGATCTCGTGGTGGCGCCGAAGGTGCCGTCGAGCTCATCCGGCTCGACGCGGAGCCCGGCGTCGAGCAGCCGGCGCTGGACGTCGCGCACGGCTTCGCCACGATCCCCGATCCGGATCAGCTCCACGCGAGGAGTCTCCCGGGATGTGGCCGAGGCCGGCAACCACCGTATAGCCCGGGCAACCCCGGGGCCGGCCGCCTCGCCGCGCCTACGCGGCGATGTGTGGGTCGATCTCGCGCAGGAGCGCGTCTTTGCCCCGGGCGCCCACTACCCGGGCGGCCTCGGTCCCGTCCTTGAACAACATCAGGGTGGGGATGCTCATCACGCCGTATTTGCGCGTGATCTCGGGGTTCTCGTCGATGTTCAGCTTGGCCACCCGGAGCGCCTCGCCCTTGTCGCGGCCGATCTCCTCGACGACGGGCGAGACCATGTGGCACGGGACGCACCACTCCGCCCAGAAGTCGACGAGGACCGGTCCGTCAGCCTTGAGCACCCGGTCCTCGAAGTCCTGATCCGTCACGTCGCCCATCAGTGCCACGTCGCCATTCCTTTCCGCTCCGTCGGTCGGCTCCTCGGCCGGCCGCATCACTCGTCGGTCAGATCCCCTCGTGTCCTCCCGCCTCGAGGAACCGTTCGGCGTCGATGGCCGCCTTGCAGCCCTGCCCGGCGGCCGTCACGGCCTGACGGTAGATCACGTCGGTGACGTCCCCGGCCGCGAACACCCCCGGAACGCTCGTCTTCGTCGTGGGCTCGTCCACGACGATGTACCCGGCGGGCGTCAGCTCGACCTGCGAGGCCACGAGCTCGGTGTTCGGGGTGTGGCCGATGGCCATGAACACGCCGTCGGCGGGGAAGTCCGAGACCTCGTCGGTCCGGACGTTCCGGAGCCGGACGCCGGACACGGCGCCGTCGCCGAGGACCTCCTCGACCACCGTGTCCCACATCACCGAGATCTTGGGATTGGCCAGGGCCCGCTCCTGCATGATCTTCGAGGCCCGGAACTCGTTGCGCCGGTGCACGATCGTGACCTTGGCGGCGAACTTCGTCAGGAACGTGGACTCCTCCATCGCGGTGTCGCCCCCGCCGACGACGACGAGATCGCGGTCGCGGAAGAAGAAGCCGTCACACGTGGCGCAGGCCGAGACGCCGCGGCCGCGGAGCTGCGACTCCCCGGGGACGTCCAGCCACTTGGCGCTCGCCCCCGTGGCGATGATCAACGTGCGGGCGCGCCACTTCTGGTCGCCGGCCCAGACCCCGAACGGGCGCTCCGAGAGATCCACCCGCGAGGCGCTCTGCGCCACGATCTCGGCCTCGAACCGTGCGGCCTGCTTCTCCATGGCGTCCATCAGCTCGGGCCCGAGGATGCCGTCGGGGAAGCCCGGGTAGTTCTCGACGTCGGTCGTGAGCATGAGCTGGCCCCCGGCCTCGAGGCCCTTGAGGACGAGCGGCCGCAGGTTGGCCCGGGCTGCGTAGAGGGTGGCCGTGTACCCGGCCGGACCCGAGCCCAAGATCACCACGTCGCGTGGTTCGGTCGATTCGGTCATCCCTCAGATCTCCCAACCAAGATAACCGGAGCCTATTCCGGCCCCGACGCGCGGAGGACGTGGCGACGCAACTTTCCCGACAGGGACAACGGCAGCTCGTTTACGACGACCAGCTCACGCGGGGCCTTGTGGCGGCCGATCCGTTCGCCGGCGAAGTCCCGGATCTCCTCCAGCGTCGGGGGCGACCCCGGGTCGGTGGGGACGACGAAGGCCACCACTCGCTGTCCCCATTCACGGTCCAGTCGACCCCCCACCCCCACCCCGGCCACCTTGGGATGGTCGCGGACGGCCGCCTCCACCTCCTGCGGCCACACCTTCTCGCCGCCGGAGTTGATGAGGTCGTCGATCCGGCCGATCACGTGCACCCGTCCTTCGCGGTCGATCTCCCCGGCGTCGCCCGGAACCAGCCACCCCCCCTCCACGAAGGCTCGGGCCGTGGCCTCCTCGTCGAACCGGTAGCCGATCATCACCATGGGGCCCCGAAGCTCCAGCCCCCCGTCGACGTTCACGCGGACCTCGACGCCCGGCAGGGGAAGGCCGTCGTACACGACGCCGCCGCAGGACTCCGTGAGCCCGTACGTCTCGATGATGGGGGCACCGGCGCGTTCGGCGCGTTCGCGGAGATCCGGCGTGAGGTGGGCCCCGCCCACCAGGATGCCGCGGAACCGGGCCAGATCCACGTTCGCGTCGAGGAGCCGGGCGAGCATGGTCGGCACCAGCGACACGAAGGCGACCTCGGGTTCGATCTCGACGAGGTTCGGGTCGAAGGTTCGGTGCACCGAGACCGGGGCGCCGAGCAGCACGCCTCGCAACAACACCAGCAGGCCGCCAACGTGGGCGAGCGGGAGACAGCAGATCCACGGGTCGCGCGGCGTGGCCTCCAGGGCGAGCGCGGACGCGGCGACCGCGGCGTCGATCGCCGCCCGGTCGAACTGCACCAGCTTGGCCTCGCCGGCCGTGCCGGACGTCGGCACCACCAGCACCACCCCCGGGTCGACCGGCACGCCGCCGTCCAGCCGCCGACCGGGGCGTCCATCCATCGCGTCGATCACCACCGTCGGACGGGCCATCGACAGGAGGGCGTCCGACTCCATCTTCGGCAGCCGCGGGTCGATCGGCAGCAGCGCGGCCCCGGCGTCCCACACCTCGCTCACCAGGTCCATCCACTCCGGCCCCGGGGGAACCGGAACCGCCACCAGGTCGCGGGCTCGTAGTCCGGCGCGGCGTGGCGAAGACCTCACATCGGCTAGGCTAACCCAGACGTTACGAGTGCGGGCTCTCGGAGTGAACGCTCATGGATTGGCATGGGTCCGGCAGCTACACCGACATCCGCTACGAGACCGCGGAGGGGATCGGCAAGATCACGATCGCCCGCCCCGAGGTCCGTAACGCCTTCCGGCCGGTCACGGTGCGAGAGTTGATCGCGGCGTTCGATGCGGTGCGCTCGGATCCCGGCATCGGCGTGGTGATCCTGACCGGCGAGGGACCGGACGCGTTCAGCAGCGGGGGAGACCAGCGGATCCGCGGCGACGACGGCTACGTGGACGAGCGCGGGATCGGGCGGCTGAACGTCCTGGACCTCCAGATCCAGATCCGCCGCCTGCCCAAACCCGTGGTCGCGATGGTGGCCGGCTATGCCATCGGCGGCGGGCACGTCCTGCACCTGTGCTGCGACCTAACGATCGCCGCGGACAACGCGAGGTTCGGACAGACCGGTCCGAAGGTCGGCTCGTTCGACGGCGGCTACGGGATCAACCTGCTGGCGCGCCAGATCGGCGAGAAACGTGCCAAGGAGGTCTGGTTCTTGTGCCGCCAGTACGACGCGCGGACGGCGCTCGAGTGGGGGCTGGTGAACGCCGTGGTCCCGCTGGAGGAGCTCGAGGCCGAGACCGTTCGGTGGTGCCGGGAGATGTTGCGGATGAGCCCCCTCGCCCTGCGATTGCTGAAGGCCGGATACAACGCCGGCGTGGACGGGCTTGCCGGCGTCCAACACCTGGCCGGAGACGCCACGCTCCTGTATTACATGAGCGAGGAGGCGCAGGAGGGCCGCGACGCCTTCCGGGATCGGCGGGACCCCGACTTCTCGAGGTTCCCCAAACGTCCGTGAACGGCCTCGCCGTGTGGATCCACGGCGCTCGGCCCCGAACGCTCGGCGCGAGCGTGACGCCCGTGCTCGTGGGAACGGCGGCGGCCGGACACGCGGTGGCGTGGCGGTTCGTCGCGGCCTTGTTGGTCGGCCTGGGCCTTCAGGTCGGGGTCAACTACGCCAACGACTTCCACGACGGCCTGCGCGGCGTGGATACGGAGCATCGGCTGGGCCCGCCGCGGCTGACCTCCTCCGGGGCCGCCTCGCCGCGGGCGGTGCTCGTCGCGGCCCTCGTGTCGATCGGCGTGGCCGGCGTCGCCGGCCTGAGCCTGGCCGCGGCGACCACCTGGTGGCTCGTCCCGATCGGCGCCGCGGCGATGCTCGCCTTGTGGCTGTACAGCGGCGGACCGCGGCCGTATGCGGAGCTCGGGCTGGGCGAGCTGATGGTGTTCGTGTTCTTCGGCCTGATGGCCACCGCGGGGACGGCCTACGTGCACGTCGAGCGCGTCCCCGGGCCCGCCTGGTGGGCGAGCGCGGCGATGGGGCTGCTCGCCGTGGCGATCCTGCTCGCGAACAACCTCAGGGACATCCCCACCGACGCCCCGGCCGGCCGTCGGACGCTCGCGGTTCGCCTCGGCGATCGCCGGACCCGAACGCTGTACCGCGCATGCGTCGTCGGAGCGTTCGCCACGGTGGTCGTGGGGGCGGCGTTCGGGGCTGGGCGGGGCCTCCCGGCCTGGTCGCTGCTCGCGTTCCTCGCGGCGCCGGCGGCGGTGCGCCCGATGGCCGAGGTGGGGACGGCGCGCGGCCGGGACCTGATCCGCGTGCTCGTGGGCACCGGCCTCGTGCAGGTGGCGTTCGGGATCGTTCTGTCCCTGGGCCTGTGGATCGCGGGGCGTTCATGAACAATGCCGAGGTCGCGTTCGCGTGCGCGAGCGCGTTCGTCGACGGGCTCGTGGCCTCGGGCCTGGAGCACGTGTGCGTCTCGCCCGGCTCGCGGTCGACCCCGATCGTGTTGGCGTTCGCCCGAGACGACCGAGTATGGGTGCACGTCCACCTGGACGAGCGCGCCTCGGCCTTCGTCGCCCTGGGGATCGCGAAGGCCTCGGGGCGGCCGGCCGCCGTGGTCTGCACGAGCGGCACGGCCGCGGCCAACCTGTTCCCCGCGGTCGTCGAGGCCTCGATGTCGCGAACTCCCCTGCTCGCGCTCACGGCCGACCGGCCGCCCGAGCTGCGCGGGGTGGGGGCCAACCAGACCATCGATCAGCGCGACCTGTTCGGTCGGTACGTTCGGTGGCACGTGGACGCGCCGGTGCCGGATGAGCGACGGGACGCGGGTCGGTTGTGGCGGCTGCTCGGCCGCGAGGCGTACGAACACGCCTGCCGCCCCGGCCCCGTGCACGTGAACCTTCCCTACCGTGACCCGCTGGTCCCAGGCGGCGAAGCCGTGCCGTTCGACGACGAGCCGTCGTTCTCGACGGAGGCGCGGGCGCCCGGATTCGGCCGGGCTCCCACGGAGGAGGACGTCGAGGCGCTCGTCTCGGTGCTGGGCGGGGTCGAACGTGGCCTCGTGTACGTCGGCTCGCTGCGGCGGCCGGCGACGGAGATCGTGGAGCTGGGCGCGCGGCTCGGCTGGCCGGTGGTGGCCGAGCCGACCTCGGGCGTTCGGGTGCCGGGGACGCTCGCCGCCGGCGGCGCGCTGCTGGCCGACGAGGCGTTCGCCCGGGGCCACGTCCCGGACCTGGTGGTGCAGTTCGGCGCCGCGCCCACCTCACGTCCGGCCCTCGCCGTGGTCGGAACTGCGGGTGGGCTCGTGATCGTGGACCCCGACGACCTGGTGGCGGACCCGCACCGGCGCGCCTCTCGACGGTTCGTCGTGGACGCCGCCGGTCTGGCCGATGCGGCGACGCGTCGCCTCGCCCACCGCGAGGACGGCGAGTGGATGTCGCGATGGAGGACGGCGGACGCGGCGGCCCGGCACGCCATCGACGCCACGATCGACGGATGGGACGAGCCGTTCGAAGGCCGGCTCGCCCGCGACGTCGCCGCCGCCGCCCCGGAGGGCTCCGTCCTTCTCGTCGGGTCGAGCATGCCCGTCCGGGACCTGGACGGCTACATGGCGCCGCGCGAGGGCCTCCGCGTGTTGGCCAATCGCGGGGCGAGCGGGATCGACGGGTTCGTGTCGACCGCGCTGGGCGTGGCCGCGACCGGGGCGACGACGACCGTCCTGTGCGGCGACCTGACGCTGCTCCACGACGTCGGTTCGCTGCTCTGGAGCGCCCGTGGCCGGCACGATGTCGTCTTCGTGGTCCCGAACAACGACGGCGGCGTCATCTTCTCCTTCCTCGAGCACCGCGCGCTCCCGGAGCTCGAGGAGCTGTTCACCACGCCGCACGGCCTGGACCTCGGGGCGGTGTGTGCGGCCGCCGGCGCCGGCCACCGCCGCGTCGAGCGGGCGCGCGACCTCGTGCCGACGCTCGACCGAGCGCGCGACGATGGCGGCGTCCAGGTGGTGGAGGTCCCGATCGATCGCGAGCGGAACGTCCGTCGTCACGCCGAGGTGCAGGCCGCCGTGGCGGGCGCCGTCGGGGAGGGATGATGACGCCGGCGGTCCGACCGGCCACGACCGGCGACGCCGAAGAGCTCGCCCGGCTCCGGTGGGAGTTCCGGATCGAGGCCGGCACGACGGCGACGCACGCTCGGGACGCGTTCGAGGAACACATGAGCGGGTTCGCCCGGGAGGCCCTCGAGCCGGGGAGCCCCTGGCGGGCCTGGGTGGCAGAGGAGAGCGGCCGCCTGGTCGGCTGCGTCTGGCTCCGCCTGTTGGAGCTGATCCCGCATCCCGGGCGCGGCCGGGACCAACGGCCGATCGCGTACGTGTCGAGCATGTACGTGGAGCCCGACCGCCGCAACGGCGGGTTGGGCGCGGCGCTGCTGGAGGCGGCCCTGGGGTTCGCGCGGGAGCGTCGCGCCGGAGGGGTGATCCTGTGGCCGAGCGAACGCTCCCGCCCCTTCTACCAACGCGCCGGGTTCGGCCGTCCCTGCGGGCCGTTGTGGCTCGAGCTCCAGGGCGACTGAGTCAGCCCCAGCGCAAGGCGTCGAGCAGGGCGCGGAACTTCCGGTCGGTCTCGTCGACCTCGGCTTCGGGGACCGAGTCGGCCACGATCCCCGCGCCGGCGAACAGTCGGGCCGTCTTGCCGGTGATCTCGGCGCATCGCAGCGCGATGGCCCACTCGCCGTCGCCGTCGGCATCCACCCACCCAACCGGGCCGGCGTAGGCGCCGCGGTCGATCCGTTCGAGCTCGCCGAGCGCCTCGCTCGCGACATCTCGAGGGGTTCCGCACACGGCGGGGGTGGGGTGCATGGCGGCCACCACGTCCAGGACGCCGGTCGCGGCGTCGTGCAGGCGGCCCCGGAACGGCGTGGCGAGATGCCAGACGTTCGCCGTCCCGAGCACGTCCGGTTCGGGCGGGTGTTCCAGCCGGTCGCAGAACGCGGCCAGGACGCGGCGCACGTCGTCCACCACCACCGCGTGTTCCTCCTGGTCCTTCGCCGAGCGGAACAGGGCCGCCGAGGAGGCTCGGTCTCTGGCGGAGTCGCCGTACCGCGGCGCCGAGCCGGCCAGGGGCGTTGCCTCGATCAGGCGACCGCGCTTGCGCAGCAGGAGCTCCGGGCTGGCGCCCACGAGCACGCCACGGGGCGGGTCGGGATCCGCCGGGGTGGCGAACGCGTAGCAGTCCGGGTCCACCGCCCGCAGCCGCCACAACAGCTGCTTGGGGTCGAGCTCCCGGTCCGCGTTCACGAGCAACGCCCTCGCCAGCACGATCTTGCGGAGCTCGCCGGCGCGGATGCGCTGGGTGGCGCGGTCGACCAGGGCCGCATAGTCGTCGGGCTCGGGCAGCGGCCACAGCTGCATCTCGTCGAACGCCTCGTGCGGCGATCGGGCCCCGGTCCACCGCTCTCGCACGTCGTCGAACGGGACGAGACCGTCGACGGCGACGTCGATCTGCCAGGTGTCGCCGGGCGCGTGGCGGACGGCCGCCCGGGCCGGGATGGTCGCTCTCGCCGGGGCCGAATCCGCGAACGGGATCGCCGCCACCGCCACCGGTGTCGGTCCGTCCGGGTCGTGCTTGACCAGGGCCAGGGCCTCGCGAACCATCCCGGACAGACGAAAGATGCGCCCGGGACCCGCCCCGGCATCGAGCGTTTCCGCCACTCCCGAACCCGCCACGCCGAGCCCCGACCTCTCGAAGAAGAAGCCGCCCGGGTGGTACGCGGCCAGCAGGTCGAACGCGGGTCCGAGGCGGCCCGTGTGGGCGATCAGGGAGTGCTCGGTCATCCAGGGCCCCCGAGCTCGCCCATCACGCCCGCGTCCCCACCAGGAGCTGTGCCGCCCCGCCCGCGAGCGACATCCTGCGGGCGTCCGGGAAGCCGGTCGAGCGGAGCCCGGCCAGGAGCTCGCGGGCAGGCGGGAGATACGCCGCGGACCGAGGCAGGTAGGCGTACGCGCTGCGGTCCGAGAGGACCCCGCCGATCAGCGGCACGACCCGCCCGAAATACGCCCGGTGGCCGGCGCGGAGGAGCCGGCCCTCGGGTTCACTCGTCTCCAGGAGCGCGATCCGCCCGCCCGGCCGGACCACTCGGGCCATCTCCGCCAGGAGCGCGTCGAGGTCGGTGACGTTGCGCAGGGCGAAGCCGCACGTGGCGCCGTCCACGCCGCCGTCGGCCAGCGGGAGCGTCAACACGTCGGACTGGACGAGCGGCGCGTCGGTGTGGGCGTGTTCGAGCATGCCGCCCGAGAAGTCGAACCCGACGGCGCGGTAGCCGGCCCGGACGAGCTCGGCGCACAGGTCGCCGGTTCCGCACGCGAGGTCCACCACGAGGGCCCGGCCGGGCAGGCGCAGCTCGGCCACGGCCCGGCGCCGCCACCCCACGTCCATCCCGAACGTCATCACCCGGTTGACGAGGTCGTAGCGGTCCGCGATCGTGTCGAACATCCGGCGTACCGACCGCGCCTTCTCCGGCCCCTCGGGAAGGCCCGCCGTGTCGGCGCGAACCTCGGAGGGGCTCACTCAAGCCGCTCCTCGGCCCGAGCGAGCACCACCCGCCGGAAGTGGTTGGCCACCAGCGTCGTGACCGCCGGCAGCAACGTACCGAACGCCTCCACCAACCGTTCGGCCGCCTCCTCGTCGGTCGCCGCGGTGTCCCGGATGGGCTTGCGGACGTGGTCGTCGAACAGATCGATCGCTCGCCCCGCCAGACGCCCCATCGCGTCGTTCGCCTCGCGGGCGAGCGCGAGCAGCTCGCCGAGCGGCAGGCCGAACTCGAGGAGCCGAAGCGCGCTCCGGACCGTCTCGATGTCGCCCGGCGTGTATCGCTCCCGTCCGTCGACGGTGCGGCCGAGCTTGATGCCCTCGCGCTCCACGGCCTGGATCAACGAGGCGGGGACGCCGCTACGGCGGGCGAACTCCTCCAGCGGCAGGAGCTCCTCCGCATCCCCGTCGCCCCGCGCCGCGTGGACGGCCGCCGCGAGGTCGACGTCGGGCCGGCCCAGCTCGCCGTCGAGCACGCGCCTGATCGCGGCGAGCGTCAGGCCCTTGCGCCGGAGACCGCGGACCTCGTGGATCCGGGCGGCGTGGTCGTCCCCGTACCAGCCGACCCGGCCTTCGCGTTGGGGTGGGGGAAGCAGGCCGAGGGACTGGTAGTAGCGGACCGTGTCGACGGAGACGTCGCACGCCGCCGCGAGCTGGTCGACGCGGTACCTCACGGTGCGAGCTCGCGGAGACGGCACCTCACAACCCGTTACTCTACGAGTGCGCGCTCGAACCATCCAAGCGCGGTCGGGGCGTCAGAACGGGAGCGACTCCACGTGCAGGATGCGGCAGTCGTCCCTCGCCGCCACCCAGACCACCACGGTGTCCGGTGGCTGGCCGGCGCCCGGAGTCTCCAGGAAGACGGCGAGGTACGCGGGGGTGTCCTCGAACCGGGCCCGGATCAGGCGGACCAGCGTGTCGTTGGGCTCCTCGAGCGGCGCCCCCGAGGTGCGCAGGCACTCGAGGGCGGCGGAGGGGTCCCGGAAGGGGAACGTCGGCGCTTCGCGCCCGTCCGGAGCCCCGGCGAACTCCCCCTTCGCCTCATCGGCGGTTTCCTGGGCCAGCGAGTGAACCCCGGCCGAGTCGTAGGTGACGTCGCCCTGGTCCTCGAGCCCCGCCGCGGCCAGCGCCTGGCCCGCCTCGGCCGCGGCGTCTTCGCCGTCGGCGTCTTCGGCGGGTGCCGGAGCCTCGAGGCTCGCCCCGGCGCGCTCGGCGGGCTCCTGGTCCGAGCCCGGTCCGCCCAGGTTGACCACCACCACCAGCACGAGCGCGGCGGCGGCCGCCGCTCCCGCCGCCCACTGGACCCGGCTCCACCACACCTCGCGGCGCCGTTCGAAGCGGCGGCCGGCCTCGGCCAGGACGGGGCCGGTCACGCCGAGCGGCACGGGCTCCTCCTCCAGCTCGGACAGGGCAGTCAGGGCGCCCCGGGAGAGCTCGACCTCCTCCCGGCAGGTCACGCACGCCTGGAGGTGGGCGTCGACCTCGGCACGCTCGTCGTCCTGGAGCGTGCCGTCGACGAAGTCGGCGAGGAGCTGTTCCGGATGGGTCATCGGCTCACTCCGTCTGACGGCTCGGGCGCCGTGCCCCGTTCCCGGTCCGCCCCGAGGGCCCGGGCCAGCGCCACCCGCCCCCGGTGGAGCCGGGACTTCACCGTGCCCACGGGCACGCCGAGGATCGCGGCCACCTGGTCCTGCGGAAGGTCCTGGACGTCGTGCAGGATCATCACCACTCGGAAGTCCTCGGGGACCTCGAGCAGGGCCGTGCGCACGTCCACCGACAGGGAGGCGGTGTCGGCGTGGTCGGGGGCCGGCGGCGGCTCGGGGCCGGGCAGGTCCTCCTCCGCCCGCTCGAGCAGCGGTTGCCGCTGCCGCTTCCGAAGAAGGTCGTAACAGACGTTGACGGTGACGCGATGCAACCAGGTGGTGAACGCCGCCTCGCCTCGGAACGACGACAGCTTCCGCAGGGCCGTGAGGAACGCGTCCTGCGTGGCGTCCCGTGCGTCCTCCTCGCGGCCGGTCATCCGGAGGGCCAGGTTGTAGACGCGGCGCTCGTGCCGCTCGACCAGGGTGGCGAACGCTCCTCGGTCCCCCGAGAGATATCGGCGGACGAGATCCTCGTCGCGCGCGCCGATCTCAGCCATCGTCGGTCACCGACACCGAGAACTCGGCCACCTCGGCCCGGTTGTCGTCCTCGGTCGGAACGACCGACGTGATCCAGACGAGGACGTACCGACCCGATCCGGATACCGCGCCCTCCGTCTCCGCCTCGGCGGTGAACGCCTCCCCGAGCTCCTGGACCAGGACCTCGGGGTCCTCACCCACGGCGAGGTGGAAGGTGAACCCGGGGTGCAGCGCGACGAGCCGGAACCCCGTCACCCCGCGGGCGACTGCCAGGTCGAAGACCAGACCGATGCCGGGCTTGTTCATCCCCCCGTCCGGGTACCGGTAGCCCTCCGATCGCCAGGCCGTGTTGGGGTCCCCGTCGATCGCCAGCGGTGCCGTCGAGTCGTTCTCGCTCCGGTCGCCGAAGGGATCGATCACCTCGACGGCGACCGGGCGAAGCTCCTGCGTCGCCGGAGGCTGCGGCGGCCGGCGGCCGATCGGGTCCTGCGCCGGCCGGATCCCGAGGGGCCCGCCCACCTCGAGGTCCCCGAGCCACAGGCCGACCCCGATCGCGGCGGCCGCGAGGATCGCGACCGCGACCGGGACGCCGAGCCACGTCCGCATCCAGCCCCGACGCTGGACGGCGCGGGTCTCCATCTCTGCCCGGCTCGCCCGAAGGGCCGCCGCGAACGAGCGCAGGTCGTCGAATCGTTCGTCCGGCTCCGGCGCGAGGGCCGTCCCCACGGCCCGGTCCACCGGCCGCGGCACGTCGCCTCGCACCTCCCGAGCCGAACGGCGCCCGGCGTGAGGCTCGCCCGTCAACAGCACGAACAACAACGCGCCGACCGCGAACACGTCGGCGCGTTCGTCCACCGGCCCGGCTCCGTGCGACTGCTCGGGCGCGAGGGAGCCTCCGCCGAGGAGCCGGGCGGCCTCGCTCGGGCGTCTCGTTTCGGTCACCGCGGGCCCGATGCCGAGGTCGGTGACCCGAACCGATCCGTCCGGCGTCAACAAGACGTCGTCGGGTTCGAGGTGCAGGTGCAGGACACCGGCCTCGTGGGCGGGAGCGAGGGCATCGAGCACGCCGATGGCGATCCGCATGGCCTCGGCCGGGGAGCGGGGACCGGATCGATCCAGGACCGAACGTACGCTTTCCCCCTCGACGTGTTCGCGGACCAGGAACGGGATCCCCTCCTCCTCCCCGGAGTCCAGGAGTCGCGCCACGCCGGGCGCGGCCAGCGAGGCCACGCGGCGCGCCTCGAGTGCGAGGCGATCGGAGAAGGCGGGGTCGTCACCGAGCGCGGGATGGATGACCTTCACCGCGACCGTTCGTCCGAGGAGGCGGTCCTCGGCCCGCCAGACCATCCCGGTCGCGCTGCGGCCGAGCTCCTCCTCGAGCGCGTACCGATCCGCGAGCACGGCACTGGGTCGGGTTTGCACGCGAGCCAGTGTATGCCTGCGACCTGCGGCAACGACTCAGCGGCGTCAGCGGGCCGTCTCGGTCACGGTCACCGTTCGCAGGTCGTCCAGGACTCCGAACCGGCCGACCAGGAGCGTCCCCGCGCGCGTCTTCACCACCAGGGTGACCCGGCCGCGACGGGTCACGTCGAAGCGGTCGATCCTGGCGTCGCGGTCGCGGTTGGCCACCGAGGCCAGCGCGGCGCGAAGGGCGTCGTCTCGCACGCCCGTGTCGCGGTAGGCCGCGGCGGCGGCCGAGGCCGCGTCGCCGGCGAGATCGGACGTGCGCACCCGGGTGAGGACGATCGAGCCGGCGTCGATCGCCCCGAGGATCACCACGAGGACCAGCACCAGCCACAACACGATGATCTTGCCCACCAGCCCGCGCTCGTCCCGCCCCGGGGCTTCCACCGGTGTCACCGGCGCCACCTCGCTTCGAGCTGCCGTCGAACCATCGCCACCTCCTCGATCCGAAGCAGCATCGCGCCGGCGACGAACGCCGCCAGGCCGGCCGCCACGGCGCCGAACACCTGGATGGACTGTTCGGCGACCGTGGTGGTGCCCACCGCCTCGCCGAGGACCCGGGCCGCGGTCCAGGCCACCCCGGCGGTGGCGCCGGCGGCCACCGCGGTCCGTCCGACCGTGGCCGCGATGCGGCGTCCGTCGATGCGTCCCAACCGGCGCCGGATCAGCCACAGGAGTACGCCCGACCCGAACACGTACGACGCCGCGTGCCCGAGCGCCAACCCCTGCATCCCGAGATCGAGGCCGAAGAACAGGATGAGGTTCACGACGACGTTGACGCACAGCGCGCCGAGGTTCACCAGGGCGGGTGTCCGCGTGTCCTGCATCGAGTAGTAGGCGCGTAACAGCAGCTGGAACGCGGAGAACGGGAGCAGCCCGATCGAGAACGCCACGAGGAGGTCGGAGACCAAACGACCGCTCGCCGGGGTGGTCACCCCGTGTTCGAGAAGCAGCCGGACGATCGGGCGCGCAAGCACCAGGTAGCCGACGGCCGCGGGCAGCACGATGGCCGCGGTGGCCCGGATGCCCTGCGACAACGTGGCGCGGAAGCCGTCCACGTCGCGGGCCGCCCATCGGGACGACATCGCCGGGAGCAGCGCCGTGAAGATCGACACGGCGAAGATGGCGTGCGGGAGCTGGAACACGATGAACGCCGCCGAATACGCGGAGAACCCCCCGAGGACGCCGCCGGCCAGCACCATGACCACCAGGAAGCCCGCCTGGTTGGCCACCACGTATAGGAAGACCCACGTCGCGAGGCGGCCCATCCGGAGGACCGCCTCGTGGCGCCACCCCGTCCGCCACCGCCAGCGGAACCCGGTGGCGCGAACGAACGGCCACAACGCGAGCGTCATCCCGGCCACCCCCGCCGTCGTCCCCACGGCGAGGACGAGCCGCTGGGCCTGGGTGGCGACGACGCCCGGCTCCTCGAGCAGGCGGAACGCGACGAACGTCCCGATCACGATCACGTTGTTGAGGACGGGAGCGAACATGGGGGCGGCGAACCGGCGGTGCGTGTTCAGCAGTCCGGTGGCGATCGCGCCGACCCCGTAGAAGACGATCTGCGGCATGAACCACCGCAAGAAGAACGTCGACAGCTCCCGGACCTCGTCGCGGCGGGCCTCGGGGACGCCCACCGTGTACAGGTCGATGATCCACGGCGCCAGCAGGATCGCGAGCACGGCGATGGCCGCCAGGACCAGCAGGGCCAGCGAGAGCAGGCGCCGGACCACGTCCCAGGCCTCGTCGCGTCCGTGCTCCTGGAGGTGGGCCACCACGACCGGGACCACGACCGACGTGAGGATCCCGCCCAGGACGAGCTCGTACAGGATGTTCGGGGTGACGTTCGCGATGTTGTAGGCATCGGTGATGAACTCCTCGGTGATGCCGAGCGCGTAGGCCATGGCGGCCAGGCGGAGGAACCCGGTCAGGCGCGACAACGCGGTGCCCACCGACATGACGGCCGTCCGGCGCACGAACGCAGCCGCCGAGTCGTCGGGCGGCTCGTCGGCGGACCCGGGCCCGATCGGCGGCGCCTCGGCCACGGAGGGTTCGTCCGGCCTCACGTCGTCCGGCGTGGCAGGAACCTCCTTGCCCAGAGCGCCAGCAACATCACCGCGGCCGCTACGGTGATCACCAGGGCGATCCGGTTGTACTCCGTGGACGTCACGATCATCGGGGGGTCCGACTTCTCGGTGAGCACCCGGCCCGACGGGGCCAAGACGCGAACGGCCACTCCGAACGTCCCGGTCCGGAGGGCCTCGACGCTGAACGTCACCGTCTGGGATTCTCCGGCGCCGAGCTGGAGCTCCCGGCTCGGCGTGCCGCGGAGCGACTGGGAGACGAGCTGGAGAGTGACGCGCAGCGCCTCGTCCGCCCCATTGGATACCGTCACCGGGATGCCGCTGCCGGTGCTCGAGGTCAGCGTGATCTCGTCGGCGGCGTCGACGCCGACCGCGCCGAACACCCCGGCGACGGAGTCGCGGACCGCCGTGATGAAGGCGAGCCCGTCCGTCGAGTTCGACAGGAACTGCCGGGACTCGGCCAGCAGCAACATCGTGTCGTAGCGATCGGGCAGCTCGCTCGGCTCGACGAGCATCGATTGGTAGACGCCCACCAAGCGACGAGCCTGCCGGAGCTCCTCGACGTACGTCTCGGTGAACCGTCGAGGGGTGGGCGCCGTGAACACGGATGGCTCCTCCGGTGGGAACGTCGTGGCGAACTCGGCGACGTTCATCGTGTCGAGCCATGGGGCGCCGGCCACTCCCTGCACCAACAGCTCGTACACCCCGGCGGGAAGCCGAAGGTCCTCCGACAACACCACGGCGATGCCCCGAACCACGCTGGGCTGCTCCTGCCAGATCGAGGCGAGCTCACCGAGCAACGCCCGGGCGGCGAGCGCGGGGTCCTCCTGAGTGACCGGGGACTGCAGCCGGGCCATCAGGTCGGGTTCGGGGATGATCGCGGTCACTCCGCCGTCCTGGCCCGGCGAAGCCGTCGGCGGGCCGGCGAAGCCAAGCGGCTGCGGCGTCGGCTCCACCGTCGACGGACCGGCCACGATCGTGGCGACCCCCATCTTCGGCAGCTCCTCGAGCGTGGCCTCGTCCAGCGCGGCGCCGGGCGGTCGAAGGACGGTGCTCGACGGGGTCACCCCGAGCACGTCTTGCACCACCTCGCGCCCCCGCTGCATCTGAACCTCGAGGTCGCGGGCCAATCCTCCGGATAGGAGCGCCGGAAGCTCGGGAACGGCGAACGGGACGGTGCCGATGTGGACGTCGGGGGAGCGGGCGATCGTCCTGAGCTGCTCGATCGCGGCATCGGCCTGCTCGGCACCGCCCTCACCCGCGGCCACCACTCGCCGCTCGCCATCGTCCAGCACGACGTAGCCGTCCGTCATGCGCTCGAGCTGCGTGAGCAACATCGGCGTGACGACCACGTCCACCTTGGGGCCCGACGGCTCGGCGGCCAGAGCGCGCAGGGCCCCGAGCTGCGCGGCGAGGGACCCTCCGGGGGTGATGGCGAGCTCCAGGTCTGGTGAGGTGAAGACCTCGTCGGGGCCGAACCCGATCGGGTGGTCCAGGACGAACGTCCACGAAAACGTCAGTGGTTGCTCGGGCTGGCGGACCAGGAACACGACCGGCGTGCGGAGCGCCGCCAACGACGTGAACCCGCTGCGGAGATCGATCTTGAGGGGATAGACGCCCGAGTTGTCCGGGCTGATGCGCGGCGAGTCCAGATCGAACGAGATCGTGAAGTCGCGTGGGACGCCCGGCTCGAGCGTGCCCTCCCGCAGCAACGTCTCCGCGTCGACGACCAGGCTCGGATCGGTCAGGAGGGACTCCTGATAGGCGGTCCGAGACCGCACGCGGTCGTACAACGTGACCCCGATCGCCAGGTCCCCGATCGGATCGTCCCCGAGATTCTCGGCGCGGACCACCACCACGAGCTCACGCCCCCGCTCGGGGTCGTAGCTCGAATTCCACGGCGTCTGGGCCAACAAGGTCAGACGGACCGACGGAAGGTCGGCCTCCTGTGCGGGTGCGGCGGCCGGGAACGCCGCCAGCGCGGCGAAGGCGGCGACGAACGCGAGAAGGAGCCGTCGCATGATCGGGGCGGCCATCCTACCCAGCGGTCTCGATCAGGGCGACGATCTCGCGCGCCCCGTACAGGAGCCCGATGAGCAGCAGAAACGCCCCGACGGCGGTTCGGAGGGTTCGCTCGGCCACCCCGAGGGCGATCCGGGCGCCGAGGCGTGCCCCGGGGATCACTCCCAGTACCAGGACCAGGAAGATCGTCCAATTCACGTGGCCGAGCCACGAGTGCACGGCGGTCCCGGGGATGACCAGCGCCGCGATCACCAGCAGCGAGGTCCCGAGCGCTCGCCGGAGCGGCATGCCGATCAGGATGGTGAACGCCGGGACCATGACGATGCCCCCCCCGAGGCCGAGCAGCCCGGAGGTGAAGCCGGCCACGAGGCCGATGAAACCGTATTTCCATCCCGGGGTCGCGCCTAGGCGCCACGGGACCCGAGGGGGCCGCCCGCGGATCAGCCGGGCGGCGGTCCACACGATGAGCACCGCCGTGATCGACAGCAGCAGGTGGGTGTTCACGTGGCGAGTGAGGTACGCCCCGCCGGCCGCGCCCAGGATGCCGGGGCCGGCCGCCCACCGCGCCGCTCGCACACTGATCTCTCCTGCTCGCCCGTAGGTGAACGCGCCGACGAGTGAGGTCGGCAGGATCACCGGCAGGGGGGTGGCGATGGCGTTGATGGCCGACCCGCCGAGGAGGACGTTGACGGCCGGCACCATGATCACGCCGCCACCCACGCCGAACAGCCCCGACAACACGCCCGCGGCGAACCCGACGAACACGCCGAGGACTGCCTGGAACCCGGTCACGAGAGCAGCGACACGGCGCGCTCGACCATCTCGCGTTCGCCCTTGTAGGTGGTTCGTCTGGCCGCCCGGCGTAGCGGGAACCAGCGAACGTCCTCCATCTCGTCGTCGTGGTCCGAGACGTCGCCGCCGACCGCCCGCATCAGGAAGAACCTCACCTGCTTGCGGATGCGCACGCCCTCCCAGACGTAGAAGTAGCGCGTCGTACCGAGGTCGTGTTCGATCTCGGCCACCAGGCCGGTCTCCTCCCGCACCTCTCGGAGGGCGGCGACCTCGGGGGTCTCCTCCGGCTCCACGGCACCTTTCGGAAGCCCCCACGCCAGGGAGCCGCGGCGCGTCCGTCGGGCTGCCAGGCAGATCTCGATCCCGCGTTCTCCTTCGCGATAGACGACGCCTCCGGCCGAGACCTCCGAGCGGGTTCTCATCGGCGCCGGGGGCGGGCAGGCCCCTTCCTATACTTGGCGCCAGTGCTCGACCGCATCCTCGAGTTCCTCGACCCCTACCTCGGCGTGCCCTGGGGGTACGTCGTGGTCGGAATGGCCACGTTGCTGGAGAACTCCGTGGCGGCCGGCGTCATCGTGCCGGGAGAGACGCTGGTCATCGTCGGCGGATTCTATGCGCGGATCGGCGAGCTCTGGCTGCCGGCGGTCTCGGCGGTGGCCGTCGCGGGCGCGATCATCGGCGACAACATCGGCTACTGGATCGGGCGGCGGTTCGGGCGAGGGTTCCTGGAGCGCCACGGCCACAGGCTGTTCGTCACGCCCGAGCGGCTCCTGGCCGCCGAGCGCTACTACGTCTCCCACGGCGGCAAGACGGTGTTCCTGGGACGGTTCGTCCCGGTGGTCCGGAGCGTGGGGTTCATCCTGGCGGGAGCCGCCCGCATGCGATGGCGACGCTTCCTGGCCTTCGACGTGGCCGGTGCCCTGATCTGGGGGGTCGGCCACACCCTGCTCGGCTACGCCCTCGGGGCCTCCTACCAGCGGTGGGAGGGTTACGCGACCCCGGTCGGCCTCGTCCTGCTGGCCCTGCTGGTTTTCCTGGTCGGGGCCTCAAAGTTCCGCGCCCGGCGCCGAAGTATGAGAGAGGGCCTGGAGATGGCCCCGGGCAGGCTCGATCCGGAGCCGCAGCCCTCACAACCGAACGAGGAGTGACCCGGTGGACGTCACCGAGCTGTTGCGTTACACGGTCGAGGTCGGAGGCAGCGACCTCCACCTCAAGGCCGGAAACGTGCCGTTCGTGCGAGTGGACGGCGAGCTCCAGCCGACCCCGTTTGCCGCCCTCTCGGGCAACGACACGGCCGGGGCGGCGCTCGCGCTGATGCCCGACCACAAGCGCAAGGAGTTCGAGGCCTCCAGCGAGGCCGACCTCGGGTACACCATGCCGGGTGTCGGGCGGTTCCGCGTGAACGTGTTCCGCCAGCGCGGCATGGTCGGGCTGGCCATCCGCCGGGTGCGTTCGGACGTCCCGACCGTCGAGGAGCTACTGCTCCCGCCGGTGATGGCCGAGCTGGCCGACTCGGCCCGGGGACTCGTGCTCGTGACCGGACCGACGGGCACCGGCAAGACGACGACGATCGCGTCGATGATCGGCCACATCAACCGGACCCGCCGGGCCCACATCGTCACGATCGAGGACCCCATCGAGGTCGTGCACGACGACGATCGTTCGATCATCCAGCAGCGCGAGATCGGGTTGGACACCGAGTCGTATTCGGCCGCCCTCAAACACGTCATCCGCCAGGACCCCGACGTGATCTTCGTGGGCGAGATCCGTGACCCCGAGTCTGCGCTCTCGGCGATCCAGGCGGCCGAGACCGGGCACCTGGTCATCTCGACGCTGCACACCATCGACGCCACCGAGACCGTCAACCGGCTGCTCGACCTGTTCCCCCCGCAGCAGCAGCGAGAAGTCCGCACGTCGTTCGCCGGCGCGCTGCGCGGGATCGTCTCGCAGCGCCTGGTCACCCGTGCGGACGGCAAAGGCCGCGTCCCCGCGGTCGAGGTGCTCATCGCCACCGGCCGCGTGTACGACCGGATCGTCGACCCGGAGGCGACCGTCGAGATCCACGACGTGATCGCGGAGGGCGAGTACTACGGCATGCAGACGTTCGACCAAGCCCTGGTCAAGCTGGTCAAGGACGGGCTGGTGGACGAGGAAGAGGCCCGCCGGGCCTCCACCAACCCGCACGACTTCGTCCTGACGCTGCGCGGCAGCACGGTCCGGACCGTCCCTGCTGGCGTCCCGTAGGCGGGCGACGGCCGCTCACTCTTCTCCGGCCGCCCGGCGGGCGGCGGCCTCCCAGGGGTGGCGTCGGTAGCCGTACCGGATGACGATCGCGAAGTACACCGGGATGAACAGCGGCCCCCACCACATGTACTGGAGGATGTGGTGCCGCTCGTGCACCAGCAGCCGCCCCTCGACGGGCTTGGTGGCCAGGATGACGAACCCCACCGTCATGGCGGTGCGCCCGATCAGGCGCAGACCGTGCGAGATGCCCCGGGCGCCGTGGTCGAACACGATCGCGCCGCCGTGCAGGCGCGGTGGCTGGAACGTGAGGAGACCGAGCGTCAGGCCGAGCAGGGTGTTCGGCAACGTCCATGCGAAGCCGAGGAGCTGAAAGGGGCCCACCCGCGGGACGCTACCGCAAGCGGCGAGCAGGGCGACGGTATCCTGAGCCCGTCATGGCCCGGGACGCAGGCGCGCTCCTCGAGGTCCCTCCCATCGCCAAGGAGCTGGGCGAACGATTCCGCCTGGCCGGGCACGACCTCGTCATCGTGGGCGGGGCGGTCCGGGACCTCCTGCTCGGCGGACACGGAGAACGCGATCTCGACTTCGCCACGGACGCCCTGCCGCGCGAGACCACCCGCATCCTCCGCGGTTGGGCGGACCGGTTGTACCTGGTCGGAGTGAAGTTCGGGACGGTCGGCGCCCGCAAGGACGAGCATCTCTTGGAGATCACGACGTTTCGCCAGGAGGTCTACGCCGAGGAGCATCGCAAGCCATCGGTCACGTTCGGCAAAGACGTCGAGACCGACCTGTCGCGCCGGGACTTCACCGTGAACGCGATGGCGGTGCGGCTGCCGGAGGGGCAGTTCGTGGACCCGTTCGGCGGGGTGCGGGACCTTGCGGCCAAACGGCTCGACACGCCGCTCGACCCCGAGGTCTCCTTCGGCGACGACCCGCTGCGGATGTTGCGGGCCGCACGGTTCGCCTCCCAGATCGAGCTCGTCCCGGCGCCGCGCGTCGTCGAGGCGATCTCTCGCATGCGCGAGCGGTTGCGCATCGTGTCGGCGGAGCGGATCTCCGACGAGCTCTCGAAGCTCCTGCTCGGGGACAGACCCTCCCGCGGGCTGGACCTGATCGTCGAGACCGGCCTGGCCGAGGTGTTCCTGCCCGAGCTCCCGGCGCTCCACCTTGAGCAGGACCCGGTGCAGCGCCACAAGGACGTTCTGCACCACACGTACGCGGTGGTCGAACGATGCGAGCCCGACCTCACGCTCCGGCTGGCCGCCCTGCTGCACGACATCGGAAAACCCAAGACGCGGGAGATCACGCCCGACGGCGTCTCGTTCCATCACCATGAGGTGGTCGGCGCTCGGATGGCTCACGAACGCCTGCAAGCGCTCCGCTACCCGACCCACCTCATCGACGACGTCGTCGCGCTGGTCGAGATGCACCTCCGGTTCCACGGCTACAGCGAGTGGAGCGACAGCGCCGTGCGCCGGTACGTGCGCGACGCCGGCCCGCTCCTGGACCGCCTGAACCAGCTCACGCGGGCCGACTGCACGACGCAGAACCCGTTCAAAGCCAAGAAGCTCCAGGCGTTGCAGGACGACCTCGAGGAGCGGATCGCCCGGCTGGCCGAGGAGGAGAACCTCGAGCGGATGCGACCGCCGATCGACGGGATCCAGGTCATGGAGCACCTGGGCATCGGCCCCGGGCCGGCGGTGGGGCGAGCGCTCGACTACCTCATGGAGGTTCGGCTGGAGCGCGGTCCGGTGGACGAGGACGAGGCCTACCGCCTGCTCGACGCGTGGTGGGCCGAGCACGGGGACGAGTGAACAGCCGAGCATCGAACGCTCGGGTACCCTGAGCGCCATGCCGGAGGTCCACACGCTGCTGGTGTTCGCTCCCGTCGCGCTGGGGCTGCTGGTCGTGCCCGGCCCGGCGGTCCTGTACATCGTGACGCGCTCCGTGGATCAGGGGCGAACCGCCGGGTTCGCCTCGGTGCTCGGGATCCACACCGGGTCGATCGTGCACGTGGCCGCCGCCGCGTTCGGCCTCTCGGCCATCATCGCGTCCTCGGCGCTCGCCTATAGCGTCGTGAAATACGCCGGGGCCGCGTATCTGCTGATCCTCGGGATCCGGAAGTTGGTTTCGAAGGACGACGGCGATCCCCTGCTCGAGGCGTCGCGCCCGCGGAGCCTTCGACGCATCTTCGTGCAGGGCGCCGTGGTGAACATCCTGAACCCGAAGACGGCGTTGTTCTTCCTGGCTCTGTTGCCGCAGTTCGTCGACGTATCCCGAGGGACCGTCTGGGCGCAGATGGTGGTGCTCGGCCTCGTGTTCATGGGTCTGGGCATCGTTTCGGACGGCACCTATGCGTTCGTCGCGTCGAAGGCCGGAGGGTGGCTACGCTCGAGCCCGAGGTTCCGCTGGGCCCAGCGGTACGTCTCCGGCGGGATCTACGTATCTCTCGGCGCCGCCGCGGCCCTGTCCGGGAGCCGCTCGCACTCCTGAGGAGGCGCCGGAGCCGGGCTAGGCTCGTGCCGTGCCGACGTCGATCCAGGGCCTGACCGCGGCCGAGGTCGCGGCGCGCCGCGCCCGCGGCCAGGTCAACGACGTCCCGGCCTCGCCGTCGCGCACCGTTCGCGAGATCGTCCGGGCGAACGTCTTCACGAGGTTCAACGCCCTGCTCGGTTCGATGCTCGTCGTGATCCTGATCGTCGGCCCCATCCAGGACGCGTTGTTCGGGGGCGTGTTGATCGCGAACGCGGCCATCGGCATCCTCCAGGAGCTGCGGGCCAAACGAACGCTCGACCGGCTGGCGGTCCTCACGGCGCCGCATGCCCGCATCGTCCGCGATGGCGCCGTCCGGGAGGCCCCGGTGGGCGAGGTCGTCCTGGACGACGTGCTCGAGCTCCATCCGGGCGACCAGGTCGTGGTGGACGGCGAGGTGGTCGAGGCCCGGGCCCTCGAGGTCGACGAGTCGCTGCTCACCGGCGAGTCCGAACCCGTGATCAAACACGAAGGCGACGAGGTGCTCTCGGGGTCGTTCGTCGCGGCGGGAAGCGGCCGATTCCGAGCGAGCAGGGTCGGTGCCGACGCGTACGCGGTCGAGCTGGCCGAGCAGGCGAGGCGGTTCACGCTCACGCGGTCGGAGCTGCGGGCCGGTATCGACACGATCCTGCGGATCGTCACCTGGCTGCTGATCCCGACCGCGATCCTGCTGATGATCAGCCAGTTCCGCGCCGACCAGAGCGTGCACGAGGCGCTGGCCGGCACCGTCGCGGGGACCGTGGCGATGATCCCCGAGGGCCTGGTGCTCCTGACGAGCGTGGCGTTCGCCGTGGGGGTGGTCCGGCTCGCCCGCCGGCAGGTCCTCGTGCAGGAGCTGCCCGCGGTCGAGGTCCTGGCTCGCGTGGACGTGCTCTGCGTCGACAAGACCGGCACGCTCACCGAGGGCCGGCTCGTCGTCGAGCAGGTCGAGGCCCTCGCCGACGACGGGCTCCACCGGGAGGCGCTGGCCGCGCTCGCGGCGTCCGATCCGCATCCGAACGCGACCCTGAACGCGATCGGCGAGAGCCTGGCGCCGGTCTCCGAGGGATGGCACGCGACGGCGACCGTCCCTTTCTCGTCGGCGCGCAAATGGAGCGCGGCTTCGTTCGCCGAGCGGGGGACGTGGGTGCTCGGGGCGCCCGAGGTCCTGCTGGCGAACGCCGAGGCCGCCGAGGGGCACGCGCGGACCGCGCTCGAACACGCCGAGGCGGGCCGGCGCGTGGTCCTGCTGGGGCGGACCGACGCACCGCTGGACGGGGAGCGATTGCCCGGCGGGGTGGTTCCGGCGGCGTTCGTCATCCTGGGGGACCGGGTGCGCGAGACCGCGTCGCGGACCATCTCGTACTTCGCGCAGCAGGAGGTGTCCGTCAAGGTGATCAGCGGAGACCACCCCGAGACGGTCGCGGCCGTGGCCGCCCGGGTCGGCCTGCCGGGTGCGGAGGCGCCGTACGACGCGAGGGAGCTCCCGACGGACCGCGGCGAGCTGGCCGAGATCCTCGAGCGGT
>DASUTU010000022.1:0-32572 GCA_036374435.1 Actinomycetota bacterium
ACTTGTGGTTGCTGACATGCCACCCCCCTCGCCGGGACTGCGTAGGCCAGGGGAAGGACAGTCTTAAGCGGTGAATCATGAGGAGGGAGGACCTCCCGGTCAAGAGTGACAAGTCCTTGGGCGACTACCATCGAGACGTGAAGGTCAAGGTCCTGGTCGTCGAGGACGAGGAGGCCATCTCGGAGCCGCTCGCCGAGAGCCTCGAACGCGAGGGGTTCGGGACCGAGGTCGCCGGCACGGTGAACTCGGCGAGGGCTGCGCTTCGTGAACGGCCCCCGGATCTCGTCCTGCTGGACGTGATGCTGCCCGATGGTGACGGGCGGGACCTGGCGAGAGAGATCAGGCAGGCGTCAGACGTGCCGATCATCCTGGTGACCGCTCGAGGCGAGGAGATCGACCGTGTCCTGGGCCTCGAGATCGGGGCCGACGACTACGTGGTCAAGCCGTTCTCGGTGCGCGAGCTCACGGCCAGAATCCGAGCGATCATGCGCCGGGGCGCGCTCCGCCGGCGCACTGGCCCGATCGAGATCGGAGACATCCGGCTGGACCTTGTTTCTCGGACCGTCACCAAGGGGGGTACGGAAGTAGAGCTCGCCGCCAAGGAGTTCGACCTCCTGAGCCTTCTGATGTCGAACGCGGGCGAGGTCCTCCGCCGCGAGCAGATCATGGACGAGGTCTGGGACCCTCACTGGTTCGGACCGACGAAGACCCTCGACGTTCATATCTCGTGGCTTCGGAAGAAGCTCGAGGACGATCCGTCCACGCCGAAATACATCACGACGATCCGCGGCGTCGGGTTCCGATTCCTCGCCCCGGAGGAGGCGTAGGAGGCCGCCACGAAGGTTCGAACTCGACTCGTCATCGCCTTCGCGTACGTCCTCATCGTCCTGATCGTGGCGCTCGGTCTCCCGCTGACCATCAACCTGCGGGACCGGGTGACGGCCGAGCTGACGAACAACGCCCTGATCGCCACTCAGGGAGTCGTCGCGGCGATCGATCAGGACGACCTGGAGCCGAGCCCGGCTCTCGACGAGTTCATCCTCGACGCCGCCGATCGGTCTGAAGCGCGGGTGCTCGTTCTGGTGGCCGACGGCACGGTCATCGCCGATTCGGACGGCATCGCCGTTGGACAGAACTACGACGAGCCCGGCCGGCCGGAGATCGTGGCCGCCCTGCACGAGGGGCGCTCCATCTCCGACATCCGGACCAGCCGCGACTTGGGGAGCGACCTGATGGCCACGGCCGTCCCGATCCGAGACGAGGCGGGTCGGGTCGTAGGGGCCGTTCGAATCACCCAGGACGTCACCGAGGTGAACGAGGGCGTGCGCCGGGTGACGCTCGGCCTCGTGGTGATCGGCGGCGCCGCACTACTCGCCGGGCTCATCCTGGCGTTCGCGCTGGCCGGCTCCCTCTCCCGGCCGCTGACCCGGCTGGCAGCCGCGGCCTGGCGTCTCGGATCCGGAGACCTCACCGCACGAGCCGAGCAGGTGGGTGGAGCGAGGGAGATTCAGGAGCTCGGTCATTCGTTCGACGAGATGGCGGATCGGCTCGAGAGGACGGTGCAGGCCCAGCGAGAATTCGTGGCCAATGCCTCGCATCAACTTCGGACTCCGCTCACGGGCATGAAGCTCCGGTTGGAATCGGCGATCGCGGACGCTGGCGACGACGGGGTACGCCGGGAGCTCGAGGCGGCCGAACGCGAGGTCGATCGGCTGTCCGCCATCGTGGATCGGCTCCTCGAGACGTCGCGGCAGGTCGAGGAGGGCCATTCGACGCAGGTCGACCTCGACGAGGCCGCAGTCCGCGCGGTCGAGCGCTGGTCCGAGCGGGCCGAACAGCGGCGCTCCACCCTGGAGCGGACCGGTCGGGGCACCATCGCGCAGGGAGATCCGTCAGATCTCGATCAGATCCTCGACAACTTGCTGGACAACGCGACCGCCTACGCGCCGGGTGAGATCGTGATCGAGACGGGAGAGCGGGACGGCCGCGCCTTCGTCTCGGTGACCGATCGGGGACCCGGTGTCGCCGATGACGAGGTGGGCCGGGTCACGGAACGTTTCTATCGGGGCCGTGGCGCCCCCCCGGGCGGGTCTGGGCTCGGGCTGGCCATCGTGCGGGACCTCGCCGAGAGGTGGGGAGGGTCGGTGACCGTCACGAGCCGGCCGGGCGAGGGCGTGCGGGTGGAGGTCCTGCTCCGTTCGTCCTCGCAGCCGCCTTAACCCGCTCTTAGGGCAGGGGCTCGTAGCCTGTCCGTGTGGCACGACGCATCTTGACCGCGGTCGCATGGGGCCTCGCCGGCCTGGTGGTCGCGATGGGCCTCACGGCCGGGGCGTTCGCGATCGCGGGACAGCGGATCGGAGAACCCTCGCTCCCGACGGGGATTCGGACCGATGCCTCGCCCACGCCGGAGCCCGAATCGTCACCGACCCCCCGTTCGGACGATGACCGGGACGAGCAGGACGACGGCCAGGGTGAGGGTTCCGGGTCGTCGACCTCGGGACCGGGCTCACCGAATCCCGGGTCCGAGTCGTCGAACTCCGGCTCGGGTTCCTCGAACTCGGGATCCGGCTCGTCGAACTCCGGCTCGGGTGGCGGAGACGATCACGACGACCGGGACGACGATCGGGACGACGATCGAGACGACGACTGACCCGGCCCGGCGAGACCCGACGCCGTAGGATTGGGTACGTGCCGAGCCCCGCCCGTTGGATCTGGTTCCCCTTCGGCGTGACCGTTCGCTTCATCGCCAGGAACGGACGCCGGATCGCCGTCAGCGCGCTCGGGTTCGTGCTCGTCCTGGGCGGCCTGGCCCTCTTGGTGCTGCCGGGGCCGGGCCTGCTCCTGATCTTCGCCGGATTGGCCGTGCTCGCCAGCGAATACGTCTGGGCCCAGCGGGCGCTGAACTACGCCAAACGGAAGGCGTCCGAAGCGAAGGATCGGGCCCTGGGTCGACGCGGCGGCGTTCGGGACGACCGGTCTTCGGAGGGCGAGGGTTGACGGCTCCGTGAGCCGCATCCTGGTCGGCACGTCGAGCTGGACCGATCCCACCCTGGTCAAACAGGGCAACTTCTACCCGCCCGAGGCCAAGACGGCCGAGGCGCGCCTGCGCTTCTACGCCGACCAGTTCCCGATCGTCGAGGTCGATTCCACCTACTACTTCCCGCCGAGCGAGCGCAACGCCGTGTTGTGGATCGAACGCACGCCGAAGGACTTCACGTTCAACATCAAGGCGTACTCCCTCCTGACGAACCACCCCACCAAGCGGGAGTCGATCTACAAGGACCTCCAGCCGGAGCTTCCCGACGAACTCGCGGAGAAGAAGAACCTCTATCGGGAGCAGCTCCCGGATGCAGTCGTCGACGAGGTGTGGCAGCGGTTCCACGACGCGCTGATGCCCCTGCACTCGGCGGGCAAGCTGGGCGCGGTGCTCTTTCAGTTCCCGCAGTGGTTCGTGATCGGCCGCAAGAGCAAGGACTACATCCTCGAGTGCGTCGACCGCCTGAAAGACTTCCGGATCGCGGTCGAGCTCCGTCACCGGACCTGGCTCGAGGAGCGCAACGTCGAGGAGACGTTGTCCTTCCTCGCGGAGCACGATCTCCCGCTCGTCTGCGTCGACATGCCGCAGGGATTCGACTCCTCGCTTCCACCGATCGCGGCGGCGACGGCAAACGACCTGGCGATGGTCCGGTTCCACGGACGAGATCGCAGGGCATGGGCCAAGAAGAACGTGAGTGCGTCCGAACGATTCCGGTACGAGTACTCCGAAGACGAGCTCCGCGAATGGGTGCCGAAGATCCGGGACCTCTCGCAGAACGCTCGAGAGACCCACGTCCTCATGAACAACTGCTACCGCGACTTCGCCGTGAACAACGCCCGGCAGCTGGGCGACCTGCTCGAACTCGAGGAGTAGGGTCCGGCCCGGCCCCGCGGGCTCGCCCGCGTGGAAGGGAGGGTAGGCCGGGCCGGACGCCCGACCTCCGAGACCACTTCGGATCCCGGACTCGCGGCCAACCCTATCAGCGCCCCGTGCTTCAACCGGGGCCGAAGGTCCCGAATGGAATCGACCCTCAACCGGTCGGCCCGGTGGGCCCCGTGCTCCCGATCTCCGTGGTCACCCCCGTCGGCGTGCCGGTCTCCCCCGAGGGTGTCCCCGTGGCGGTCGGGGTCGGGGTGGGCGAAGGCGTGGGCGTGAGCTGGAGCTCGCCGAACTCCTCGGAGATCGAGAACCGCTGAACCCGGAGGGTGCCCTCCTCCGGATCCTGCTCGATGACGTCGTACGCGATCAGCGTGGTGGCGTCGTCCCGGGAGAAGTACAGGACCTGAGCCGTGAACGGGATGTCCAGCCCACGGAAGACCCCCGCGCCGGATCCCCCCGTCGTGCCGATCCGCAGGAACAACGTTCCGTTGATGACCCGCGCTCGCGTCTCGTCGAAGTGCCCGGAGATCACCAGGGGAACCCGTCCGGCCACCGCCTCCGCCATCCGGTCGTCGTGGACGGCGATCACGTCGATGGGCGGACCGGACCGCTCGAGGTCCTCGGCGACGATGGCGCCGGCATCCCGAGCCAGGGTCTCGAAGGCCTCGTCGTCCACCGGGACCCCGCGAGCCGGCGTGAAGGCAGGATGGCCCAGGCCGTATACGGTCAACCCCGCCACGGTTCGGACCTGCCCGTCGAGCACGAGGGCGTTCCGCTCGCGGCCCACGGCTGCCTGCAAGGACAGCGAATCGTGGTTGCCTCGGACGAACAGGTAGGGGCGCCCGAAGAGCGGGATCTGCGAGACGATCAGGTTCTCGACGGGGGTGGCGAACGACGTCAGATCCCCCGTGTCGATGACGAGGTCGACGTCGAAGCCGCTGGCGACCTGTCTGGCGAAGTCCATGCCGAGCGGTGACGCATGGATGTCCGAGATGTGCAGGACCCGGATCGCTTCGTCGTCGAGCGGGCCGGTTTGCAGCGTGGTGTAGGCACGGACCGTGCCGTTCACGACCTGCTCCAACCCGGCGCGAAGGTCCTCGATGCGACCGGTCGCCTCCCGCACCGGACCGATGAACTCCGGCGCCAGCGCGAGGGTTCCGGAGTAGGTCGGCTCGACGAAGGCCGAGGGGCGGAACGTGACGAACAGGAAGACCAGGCAGAGGGTCACCCCCAGCACCGACGACCCGGCGCCCGCCGCGACGAGCTCCCACCTGGCCCGAAAGACGAGCAGTCCGACCACGAGGCCGCCGAGGGCGGCAACGCCGACCACCCGCCAGGCGAACGTGCCCAACCGTTCCCGAGCGTCGTGTTGGATCGTGGTGACCAGGCCGTCGATGCCCCGCTGATTGACCATCTCGGTCAGTCGCTCCACGTCGATGTCCTGCAGCGTGGCCGACAGCGACAAGGGCGCCATGTGCGTGTCCGCCGTCAGCGCCCCGAACGGAGGAAGGCCCAGACGGGTCTCGCCTCGGCCGAATCCGGTGTCGATCAGGACGCGGAACGGGCCCATCTGCACCGTCGTGTGGGCCAGCAACGCCATGCCGAGCCAGGCGCCGACGAGTCCCACCGCGAGGACCGCGAGCGCTTCCCGGACCCGGTGATGCCGCCGCCGGCGAGGCCGAGGTGCGGGCTCGTCGTGCGGGGTGGCTCCCGGTGCCTCTTCGGTTCCCGGCTCGAGCCGTTCCGCCGGCACATGCGCGAGTTCCGTGGATGACTCGTCCGGCTCGTCGGGGGAAGCTTCCACCCGTCCACTGTCGCAGAAGACCCCGCGGCGCGGCCCCCGAGGCGCTGAGGGCTTCACCGGGCGCTGGGGTACCCTCGGTCCGTGTTCGGACGGTCGTTCCGCATCGCCACCATCGGCGGCATCCCGGTGAACGTGGATTCCTCGTGGATCTGGATCGCCGCCCTCGCCGTCTACTGGCTCTGGTCGCAGTTCGAGCGCCGGTTCCTGTTCCTGGACGGTGGCGCGGCGCTTGCATACGCCGTCCTCGCGGCCGCCCTGTTCTTCGGGTCGGTGTTCCTGCACGAGTTGGCGCACGCGGTCTCGGCCCGGGTTGCCGGCATCCGGGTGGATGGGATCACCTTGGTGTTCTTCGGCGGCTTCACGGCGGCCCGCGCGGACGAGAAAGGTCCGGGGGCGGCGTTCGTGATCTCGGCGGTCGGGCCGGCGACGAGCTTCGCCCTGGCGGCCCTGTACTGGTGGTTGTGGGTCCAGACGGGAGACACCGGCGGCCCCCTCCACCTACTGTTCGGCATCCTCGGGTACATCAACGCGTTCATGGCGGTCTTCAACGTCCTGCCGGGGTTGCCGCTGGACGGCGGCCGGATGCTGCAGGCGGCGGTGTGGGGGATCACCAAGAACCGGCGCAACGGCACCCGGATCGCCGGCGTGGCGGGGATGGGACTCGGCGTCGCGTTGTTCGGGGTGGCCTTCTTCCGACTGACGCGTGACGACCTGTTCGGCGCCGTCTGGCTCGGGATCATCGGGATGTTCATCTTCCAGGGCGCCCGGGTCTCGTTCCAGCACGCGGGGGTGGCCGATCGGCTCGCCGCCGGCACCGTGGCGGACGCGATGGACCCGCCGCCTCCCGCCGTCCCCGCCGACCTCACCTTGTCCGAGACCCTGGACCGCTTCCTGAGCGGCCACGAGAACGAGGCGTTCCCCGTCCTCGAGACGGACGGCCGCGTACTCGGCGTGATCTCGTTCGCCTCGGCGCGAGAGCTCGGGGCCCGCGATCCCCTCCGGCGCGCCAGGGACGCCGTCGTGCCGCTCGAACGGCTCGTGCTGGCTCGTCCGGACGAGTCGCTCGACGCGGTGTTGACCCGGCTCGGATCGACGGGGACGGCGCTCGTGCTGCGAGACGGCCTGCTCGTGGGCGCGATCACCGGCGCGAGCGTGTCGCGCTGGGCCGCCGCGCACGGCTGAACGCGCCGACGGCACATGCCGTCGGGCCTGTCGGCTCCCGCGAGTACCATCGCCCGGATGGATCCGACGGCCGCCTGATGGAGCTCGACTCCCGCCAACTCGACGTCCTCGGTCACGCGCGGGGCGCGCTGCTCGTGACGGGCGGGTTCGGGACCGGCAAGACCACCGTGCTCCGCGAACGGTTCCTCCACCTCCTCGCGCACGGCGCCGATCCCGACCGTGTCGTGGTCGTCGTGGGCTCGCGCCGAGCCCGGGAGGAGGCGCGGCGCGTGTTGCTCGCCCGGCTCCCCGCCTCGGTGGCAAACCTGCGCGTGTCCACGATCCACGGCCTCGCCTACCAGGTCGTCAGCGCCCGATACCACGACCTTCGCTACGAACGGCCGCCGGCCATCCTCGCGGCGCCCGAACAGTTCGCGAAGGTACAGGAGCTGCTGGCGGGAGAGGACCCGGAGCGGTGGCCCGCGTACGGGACCCTGCTCGGGCTCCGCGGCTTCGCGGACGCCGTGCGGCAGCTCGTCCTCCGGGCGCAGGAGGCCCTGATCGGGCCGGACGAGATCGTTCGAGCCGCGGAGGCGCGGTCGCTCGGCGGGTGGCGAGAGCTCGCGGAATTCCTCCGCAGGTACCAGGAGGTGCTCGACGCCGAGGGCGCCGTGGACTTCGCCGGGCTGGTGGCGCAGGCGGCGGTGGCCGCCGAGTTGGGCGAGCCGCCCTTCGACCACGTGCTCGTGGACGACTACCAGGACGCGACGTTCGGGACCGAGCGGCTCCTGGCCGCGCTCGCACCCCAGAGCCTGGTCGTGGCGGGGAATCCGGACGCCCACGTGTATTCGTTCCAGGGGACGACGTCGGTCCCCTTGCTGCGGTTCCGGGAGCGCTTCGCCGCCGACGAGGTCGGGCTCGAGACCGAACATCGGGCGGCGAAGGTGGAGGTGCTCGCGCGCGCGGCGGCACATTCGTCCGAGGAGCATGCCGGGGTGGCGCGCGAGCTACGTCGGCTCCACGTCGAGGATGGGGTCCCCTGGCGGGACCTGGCCATCGTGGTCCGGCGTCAGGGACCCCACCTGGGCGGTCTTCTGCGAGCCCTCGACGACGCCGGGGTACCTCGCCACGCTCCCGAGAGCGGGCTCGCCCTCACCGCCGAACCCGCCACGGTTCCGTTCACGCTGGCGATGCGGTGGATCGCCCGGCCGCTCGAACGCGACGGCCTCGCCGAGCCCGTGCTCGTCTCCGAGCTTGGCGGGCTCTCCCCGCCCGCCGCGCGCAGCCTGCTGCGCACCGCCAGGGCCTCGGGCCGCCCGCCGAGCGAGGCGTTGGATCTCGCCGACCGGCTCGACCCCCCCGAACGAGACGAGCTTCGGATGCTCACCATCGCCCTCGGGCGCGCCGACGCCGTGGCCGGCTCGGTCATCGAGGCCTTCCGCGCCCTCTGGGAACGCCTGCCGTACGCCGCCCGCCTGGTCGCGCGGGCCGAGACCTCGCCGATGGCCCGTCGCGACCTCGACGCCGTGGTCGCCTTCGCCCGCGCCGTGGAGCGAGCCGGGGGATCGGCCGACCCGTCGGTCGCCGCGTTCGTGGACCAGCTCGAGGCCGGGCAAGGCGGGCCGGGGGTGTCCGGAGTCGGGGAGGCCGACGCCGACGCGGTACAGGTGCTCACGGCGCACGGCGCCACCGGCATGGAGTTCGACACCGTGGTCGTGGTGGGCGTGACGGAGGGCAACTTCCCGAGCCTCACCCGGCCCGAGCCCATGTTCGACCTCGCCGTTCTCGAGGGCGACGAGTCACGTTCGGATCGGATGCGG
Organism: Actinomycetota bacterium; assembly: GCA_036374435.1. Classification (GTDB taxonomy): domain Bacteria; phylum Actinomycetota; class UBA4738; order UBA4738; family HRBIN12; genus CALGFI01. The sequence continues at coordinate 8,702 of DASUTU010000022.1, forward strand.
CTCCGGCTGGCCGACGAACGACGATTGTTCGCATCGGTCCTCGGCCGGGCCAGGCGCGGCGTGGTGCTCACGGCGAGCGACCCGCCCGCCGGGGTGGACGGCGCCCGGTCGCGTTTCGTCGACGAACGCGCGGTCGAGTGGGCGCCGATGCCCGCCTCCCCGCCCGAACCGATCTCGGTCGCCGAGGCGGCCGCTCAGTGGCGGCGAACCCTGGCCGATCCGAGCTCCGGCCGCGCGGACCGCCTCGCCGCGCTGGACGGCCTCGTCGCCCTCGGCGTGGACGCTCGCCGATGGTGGTTCCAGAACGACTGGACCGACACCGGCCGGCCGCTGCACGAACGGCTCCGGCTGTCGTTCTCCCGCCTCGAGCGGCTGGAGAACTGCGAGCTGCAGTTCGTGCTGGGCGAGGAGCTCGGCCTCTCGCGACGCGGCGGGTATCAGGCGTGGGTCGGCAAGCTCGTCCACGAGCTCGTCGAGCAGTGCGAGAAGGGCGAGATCGACCGCAGCCTTGACGCGCTCGTGGCCGCGCTCGAGGAGCGGTGGCAGGACGCGCCGTTCCCCTCGAAGGCCGTGAGCGACGCCTTCAAGCGGGTGGCGGTCGAGTGGATGTTGCCCAACTGGTTCACGAGCTTCGGGCAGCTCCCTGCGGCCGACGATGGCACCGAGATGGGGTTCGAGTTCGAGTTCGAAGGCGCCACGATTACCGGTAAGATCGACCGGATCGGCCCCCACGATCACGGCTTCCGCATCACCGACTTCAAGACCGGGAACCCAGAGAAGGCGCCGAAGGCCGCCGAGAGCCTCCAGCTCGGCATCTACTACCTGGGCGTGACGCTCTCGCCGGAGCTCGAGCGGTACCGCCCGGTCCGCGCCGTGGACCTGTCGTTCCTGCGGGGCCACTGGAAGACGCACGAGATCGTCACCCACGCGTGGCCGGTCTCGCCGGCCGGCGAGGAGGAGTACCAGGCCCGCGTCCGCGAGCGGCTCTCGGGCCTGGTCCGGCGGATCCGCGAGCTCGACGAGGCCGGGACGTACCGGCCCGACCCCACGGCCGACTGCTACTTCTGCGACTTCAAGCCGCTGTGTCCGCTCTACCCCGAGGGCCAGCCCCTGTTCGCCATCGAGGAGGGAGCCGACTCATGAGCGCGGTCCCCCGCCAGATCGTGGAGTTCCTGGGCGCCGAGCCCACGCCGGACCAGTGGCGGGCCATCTCGTGGCCAATGGAGCCGTGTGTCCTGGTCGCGGGCGCCGGCTCGGGGAAGACCTCGGTGATGTCGGCGCGAGTGATCTGGCTCGCCCTCCGATACCTGGAGACCGGCGGCGAGGAAGGGGTGCTCCCCGGCAACGTGCTCTGCCTGACCTTCACCAACAAGGCCACGGAGAACCTCGTCCGGCGGATCCGGCGCGCCCTCGCCCTGCTCGAGCTCGAAGAGGGCGAGGAGCCGCAGATCACGAACTACCACGGGTTCGCGCAGGAGGTCCTCGACCGCTACGGGATGCTCGAAGGCGTCGACTCGGCCCAGCGAGTGCTCACTCCGGCCCAACGGGTCGAGCTCTGCGCCCGGGTGCTCGACCGGCTGTCGTTCGAACACCTGACCACGATGTGGCAGCCGACCATCGTCGGGAACATCCTCGACCTGACCGATCAGGCGCAGAACCACCTGGTCGAGCCGGAGGAGATCGCCGAGTTCAGCCGGGAACGCCTGGTCACGCTGAAGGCGCACCGGTCCGATCGAGCCTATTCCGCGGCGTTGGAGCGGATCGAGCTCGCCACGGCGGCCGCCCTGTTCCGCGACCTCAAACGCGAGCTCGGCGTGATCGACTTCGGCGACCAGATCGCGCTGGCGGCCCGGATCGTCCGCAATCACCCCGAGGTCGGTGCGGAGTACCGGCAGCGGTTCACCGCCGTCCTGCTCGACGAATACCAGGACACGAACGTGGCCCAGGCCCGCTTCCTCGAGGACGTGTTCGGCGGCGGCCACGCCGTCACCGCGGTGGGCGATCCCGACCAGAACATCTACGCGTGGCGAGGCGCCAGCCTCTACAACCTCCTGGAGTTCCCGCGGCGGTTCCCCAAGGCCGAGGGAACGCCCGCTTCCAAGCTCCCCCTCTACACGAACTTCCGGTCGGGCGCGCGGATCCTCGCGGCGGCCGACACGTTGATCTCGCCGCTGCCGAAGAATCAGCGTCCCGACCCGGACAAACGACTCGACCCGTGGCCGGCCAACGGACAGGGGCGCGTGGAGATCGTGCGCCACCGCGACGAGGTGGTCGAGGCGGAAGCCTTCGCCGAGCGGATCTGCGCGCTGCACGAGGAGGGACACCCGTGGCGCGAGATCGCCGTGTTGTGCCGGACCTCCCGCCTGTTCCCCTCGCTGCAATGGGCGTTCGCCGACCGCGAGGTCCCGGCCGAGATCGTCGGCCTGGCCGGGTTGCTGAAGACTCCGGAGATCGTGGAGGTGCTCGCGTACGCGCGGGCGGTGGCCAGTCCCCTGGAAAGTGTGGCCCTCGGCCGGATCCTCCTCGGGCCCAGGTACCGCGTCGGGTTCCGGGACCTGGCCCGAGTGGCCGCGTGGGCCAAAGGCAAGACCTACGAGCTGCGTGACGAGGACGAGGACCTGTCGGAGGAGATCCCGTTCCTGGTCGCCGAGGCGCTCGAGCACCTCGACGAGGTCGCGGGGCTCTCGGACGTAGGGCGACGGCGCCTCGAGGACTTCCGCGGGGAGCTCGAGGACCTGCGAGAGGAGGCCCGCCGGCCGGTCCCCGACTTCCTGGCCCACGTGATCCGAAGGATCGGATTGCTGGCCGAGCTCGATGCCGCCCCGGACCTGGAGATGGCGCGGGCTCGCCGCCGCAACCTCGCCGCGTTCGTCGATCAGGTCCATGGGTTCTCACCGCTCGAGGGTGAGCTCACGTTGCCGCGGTTCCTCGACTACGTCGACACGGTCGAGGCCGGCGAACGCGAGGAGTGGGCGCCGGTGCAACCCTCGGACGCGGACTCCGTGAAGGTCATGACGATCCACGTGGCCAAAGGCCTGGAGTTCGACACGGTCTTCGTCCCGGGCCTCGCGCACGGCCTGCTGCCGAACCCTCGGATCCAGCACAACCCGGCCGAACGGGCCAGGTCCATGGACTTCGAGCTCCGCGGCGACGCGGCCATCTTGCCCACGTACGACGGCAACCTGTCGGCCTTCAAGGACGCCCTCCGCACCCAGGAGGTGATCGAGGAGCGGCGCATCTGCTATGTGGCGCTGACCCGGGCCCGGCGGAACCTGTTCCTGTCCGGGGCCCCGTGGTATGGCGACACGCTGAAGCCGCACGCGCCGGGCGCGTTCCTCGAGGAGCTTTCGGCGTGGGGAGAGGAGTCCGGGCTGGCCCTCGTGGACCGCGGGCCCGAGGTGGACGATCAGAACCCGCTGGCCGGATACCGAGAAGCGTTCGTCCGCGACTGGCCCGGTCCGGCCAGGCCCGACGAGCGCGACGAGGTGTTCCCGCAGGGGTGGCGCAAGGCCGCGGCGGAGGCCGCCGAGCTCGGCGAGGTGTCCCCGTCGCTGCTCGAGTCCCTCGCGCCAGCGGAGTCCACGGAGTTCGGCGAGCTCGCCGTCGCCCACCGCGCCCTGGCCCGGCACCTGGTCGAGCTGGAGGCTCCGTCCACGTCGGCCCGGCCGCTGCCGTCCACGGTCTCGGTGGCGGGGCTCGTCGACTACGCCCGCTGCCCCAAACGGTTCTACTGGAGCGTCGTCCGACCCCTGCCGAGGTTCGCCGGCCCGGCCGCCCGGATCGGAACCGAGATCCACCGGTGGATCGAGCTCCGCTCCCACGGCCAGGGCACCCTGCTGGAGCCGGACGAGACGCCCGACCTCACCGTGGAGGAGCTCGCCGGGCGGCCCGGACGGATCGACGAGCTCCGGGCGACGTTCCTGTCGAGCCGGTTCGCCGACGCCGTGCCGAGGTTCGTCGAGCGGTCGTTCCTGATGCCGATCGAAGGCAGCGTGATCGCCGGGCGGATCGACGCGATCTTCGGCGAAGACGACGACGGTCCCTGGGAGGTCGTCGACTACAAGACTGGCCGCGTCCCCGAGGACGATCCCCTGGCGCGGACCCAGCTCGACGTCTACGCGCTCGCGTGCATCGACGTGTGGCACAAACGGCCGGAGGACCTCACGCTCACGTACCTGTACCTCGGCAGCGACCGGGAGCGATCGTACGCGGTCGAGGACGTCGACGAGATCCGCGCGCGGGTGTCTCGATGGCTGCGGTCCATCGCGGCGGAGGCGTTCGACCCCTCCCCCGGCGACCACTGCCGCTGGTGCGACTTCCGGCCCTTCTGCGACCCCGGACGCGAGTGGGTCGAGGCGCACGGGGACGGCGGCGGGTGAGCTACCCGGCGCCTCCCGCCGCGAGCCGCCGCGACTGCTGGGCGAACGTACGGTAGTTCGCGGCCGGATCCCACCCGTTCCGAACGTCGTCGGCAACGAATCGGACGGTGAGCCCTCGGGCGGGGGCCCGCGTCAACAGCGCCGCCCGAAACCACTCGAGCGACCCCGGCTCGAGCAGGACCTCGCCGTGGGCCCCGAAGGCCCGGAGCGCGGCGTCATCGACCACGACCGGGGTCGCCCGCAGCAGCCCGTCCAGGCCCTCGACGGAGGGGTCGGCCACCTCGAGGTGGCTCTGGCCGTCCCACGTCGCGGTGGCCACCACGGCCCCGGCGTCGTCCTCACGGTGGAGCTCGGCGCGGATCATCCGGTCGGGGAGCGTTCGAGGCGCCGAAGCATGCTCGCGGCGTGCGCGAGCAGCTTCACGCCGACCGCCGGCTCCAGCTCGATGGCCCGCAGCAGGGCCTTGCGAGGAAGGGTCAACATCGTGAGCGGCGTGTCCGCAACGACACTCGCCGTGCGCGGCCCGCCGTCGAGGAGCGAGATCTCGCCGAAGAAGTCACCGGGCTGGAGTCGGTTCACCACTCTTGTCCCCGAGACGACCTTCGCCTCCCCTTCGAGGATCACGTAGAAGGTGTCGCCGAGGTCCCCCTCACGCACGACGGCGGCTCCGTCCATGAACCGCTGTTCCTCCGTGGAATCGGCCAGACGGCGGAGATGTCGTGGCGACAGGCCGGCGAACAGCGGCACCCGGGCCAGCGCGTCTCGCTCTCGTTTCGGCATGTGGTTCCCTCCTCGATGGCGCGAGCCTACCGGAGACGATCCGTGTCTGCCCGGCGATGTCGGTGGGGGACGGTAAGGTCCGCTCGTGGGGGTTCCACTGGGCGCGTTCGCGGCCGGAACGCCCCGCCGGCTCCCCCACGGCAGCGCGGTCGTCCGGCAGGGCGAGCTCGGCGAATGTCTGTTCCTCGTCACCCACGGGGCGGTCCGGCTTTCGTCGGTCACCTCGGACGGTCGCGAGGTGGTGGTCGGCATCCTCGGGGCGGGCGACCTGTTCGGGGAGAGTGCGTTGCTCGACGCCCCGTCACCGGTGGACGCCCGCGTCGTCGGGGAGGCCCAGGTCGTCGTCTTGCCCATCGACCACCTGCTGCACACCTTCGCCCACGAGCCGACGACCGCCGAGCAGGTGCTGCGACTGGTGGCGTCGCGGCTGCATCGCACCGGCCGCGCGCTCGAGGACGCCTTGTGCCGAGACGTCCCGAGCCGGGTGTCCCGTCGCCTGCTCGACCTTGCGGAGGCCCACGGCCACCCGACCCCGGACGGGGTCGTGATCCGCGTCCCGGTCACCCAGGACGAGCTCGCCAGGATGGTCGGGGCCGCCCGCGAGACGGTGAACCGAACGCTCGGCCACCTCTCGGCTCGAGGGCTGGTACGCGCGAGGTCCGGCACGGTATTGATCCCCGATCCGGATGCCCTGGCCGGAAGCCCGGGGCCGTGACTCGGGTCAGCCCGGCTCCTGGAGCGTGGCGAGGCTGCACGCGCCACACAGGCGCGCCTTGCCGCGCACGGGCCGGCCGCACCGGGCGCAGGTCCTCGGCTCGCTCCGGACGTACCGGGCGACGCCGGCCTTCTTCGACGCGTCCACCCGGCCTTCACCCTCCAGCTTGATCAGGTGGGCCAGCACCGAGCGACCCGCAAGCTCGAACACCTCGGGCGGGTAGTCGGCGTAGATCGAGGCCACGAGCTCCTCGATCGTGCGGGCTCCGCCCTCGAGGGCGTCGAGCACCTGCTGCTCTCGCATCGCGCGGTGTTCGAGGTACTCGTCCAGCTTGGCCACACCCCGCAGGACCACGGGGCCGTGCCCCGGGTAGATCGTCCTCGGCCCGAGGTCTCGCATCCGCCGGAGCGAGCGCAGGTACGCCACCAGATCGCCCTCCGGCGGATCGACCACGCTCGTGCCGCGGCCGAGCACGGTGTCGCCGGTGAACAGCGCGGATCCCTCGGCCGACCAGAACGCGATGGAATCCGGCGAGTGTCCCGGTGTGGCGACGACCTGGAGCGTCGTGCCGTTCGACGTCACGACCTCGCCGTCGCGAAGCTTCTGGCCGTCACCCGGCGGGCGGGCGGCGCGGGTCGGCGCGCCCGTCAGCTCGGCCAGCCGAGCCGCCCCCGGCGCGTGATCGGGATGGTCGTGCGTCAGCAGGATCGCGGCCACGGTCCCGGCGGTGTTGGCCACCTCGAGGAGGTGCGGCTCGATCTCCGGTCCGGGATCGATGACGAACGCCGGCGCCTCGCCGACGACGTACGTGTTCGTGCCTTCGAGCTCGCGGATCCCCGGGTTCGGGGCGAGGACGCGCACGACGCGGATCACGGCTCGTCCTGCCAGAACGTCGACCGCGGGAGGCGCTCGAGCTCGTCCTCGCCGGGCTCTCGCGTGTCGATGTGGATCGACAGCAGCTCGGCGACGTCGGCGCACGGCGCGATGGCCTGGACGGTGAAGTAGGTGGGCCAGAACAGGCGGCGGCGCTGCGTCTTCCACTCTTCCAGCAGCATCGCCGGCGTTGTCCACCACGCATCCACCGTTTCGCCGCCGTCGGGAGCGACCCGCAGGTCGCCCGGTGCCCGCACCGCGAAGAACCGCGCGTCGAACCTCACCGGGACTCGCGGCGGCGCCACCCAGCGCGCCACCTCGGGGAGCTGCCCGGTCCCGGGCGGCGAGTCGGAGAGCGAGTCGAGGGGTCGGCCGTCCGCCTCGGAGAGGCCGTGAGAGGTCAACGCCAACCCGACCTCCTCGAACAGCTCGCGGACGGCACAGGCCCGTGGGGCCTCCTCGGCGCTGCCGAACCAACGCTCGGCGAGCTCGGCGTCGACGGCGTCGGTCGAGCCGCCGGGGAACGCCACGTAGCCGGGGAGGAAGTGGCTGGCCGGTCCTCGCTCCAGCACGAGCACTTCGAGGCCGCGCTCGCCGTCGCGCGCGGCGATGACCGATGCGGCGGCTCGAAGCGCGTCGCCCATGCGGGGCATCCTGCCACGCGACCGTCGGGGCGACACCTCCAGCCCGGGCCAGACCTAGGCTGTTCCGGATGGACGACGTCGCCGCGAGGATCCGTTCCCTGATCCGCCGAGAGGGCCCGATCACGTTCGCTCGGTTCATGGAGGAGGCCCTGTACGGACCGGGCGGGTTCTACCAACGCCCGCCGGTGGGAACGCAAGGCGACTTCGTGACGAGCCCGCACGTGCATCCCGTGTTCTCTCGACTGGTCGGCGCGGCCGTCGAGGCGCTCTGGGAGGAGCTCGGCCGCCCCCGGCCCCTCCGGGTGGTCGAGCTCGGCGCGGGTGACGGGACGATGGCCCGAGAGATCGTGGACGGCTTCGGCCGCGGCGGCGTCGAGCTCGACTACGTCGCGGTCGAGGTCAGCGCCGGGGCCCGCGCGGCCCTCGCCCACCGCGGCATCAGGGCCGCGGAGCGGATCTGGCGCCTGGACCGGCTCGACCCCGGGGTGGTCCTCGCCAACGAGCTCCTCGACAACCTGCCGTTCCGGCGGGTGCGCCGTCGAGCCGGAGAACTCGTCGAGGTCGTGGTGGGTCTCGACGACGATCGTCTCGTGGAGCTCGAGGTTCCCTCGCGAGAAGAGCTTCCGGTCCCGGCTCCACGGGAAGGGGAAGAGGTGCTGATGCCGGTCGGCGCCTTCGGGTGTGTGGACGACCTCGCGACGGCGCTCGGCTCCGGCTACGCCCTGCTGATCGACTACGGCTCCGTCGTCGGCACCGCCGAAGTACGCGGGTACCGCGCCCACCGGCTCGTCACGGACCTGCTCGAGCGACCCGGGACGGCCGACGTCACGGCCGGGGTCGACTTCGCGGCCATCACCGCCCACGCCGAGCGTCGCGGGCTTCAGGTGTTCGAACCCGTGACGCAACGGGCGGCGCTCCTGGCGCTCGGCTTCGAGGAGTGGATGCGCGATGAGCGCCTCCATCAGGCCGAGCTCCTCGGCGCCGAGCGCGGGACAAACGCCGTGCGGGTGTGGGAAGGCAGGAACCGGGCCCGGCTCCTCGTCGATGTCGCCGAGCTGGGGCGGCTGCGCTGGTTGCTGCTCGCAACGTCGGGGCTGGAAGGGCCGGAGTGGCTCAGGCGGGCCCGCGAGCACGACGCCGCGTCCCATTGACCACCCCATGGGCGGGCGGTAGCGTCGCCGCTCCCGGATCGGAGGAGCTCGGTGATGCGCGGTCGAACGATTCTCCGCCTTCTGGCGCTCGCGATCACGCTCGCGATGGCGGCCGCGGCGTGTACGACGGAAGCCTCGGACGGGCCGACTCGGCCTCGCGGGGCGGAGCCGGAAGACGACGGCCTGGCCGAGGAGCTCGAGCAGCAGGCCGAGAAGACCGAACATCGGCTGGAGGAACTCGAGGCCGCGCTCGCGGCCGGGAACTTCGGCGTGATCGAGCCGGTCCGTCGGGACCGCGCGCCGGGGTGGGCCGGCGAACGGCTCCTCAACCCGACCGGGAACGACTGGGAGCCGGCGATCGCCACCGACCCGCGGCGACCGTTCGTCTACGTGCTCCACAACCGCTACGGCGGGGAGCCGGCCTGCCGGAACAACTGCCCCGACCCGGCGATGATCCTGCACGTCTCACGAGACGGCGGCCGGACCTGGCTCCGGGAGCGGCACCTGTGCGTGTGCCGGGGCGTGAAGGGGCAGTTCGACCCGCTCCTGGAGGTCGCCCGTGACACCGGCGACCTGTACGCAGCGTGGATGAACAACTTCCAGATCCACGTGTCTCGCTCGAGCGACCGAGGGCGCACCTGGACGACGCCGGTGCACGTCCATCCCGACGTCCGGTGGGGCGACAAACCCAACATGGCGGTCAGCCCGGACGGGCTGGACGTCTACCTCCAGTTCAACGGGCCGTCGGCCGGCGACGTCCACGCGGCGGTCTCCCACGACGCCGGGGCGACCTGGACCACCACCCGGATCACCAACGGCGACCGGTACTACTTCAACTACTCGGGCACGATCCTGCCGGATGGGCGTGTCCTCTTCTCGCAGATCAGCTTCGATTACCAGTCGCCCGGCGGCACGGCGGCCCACCCCATCCGGATCCACGTGTTCGCCTCGGACGACGACGGCGAGACTTGGAGCGAGCTGATCGTCGACGAGCTCGCCGTCGGGAGCGAATGTGTTTCGAGAGGGTGTTACGAGGACTTCTACGACAGCGGCCCGGTCCTGGCCGCGGACCAGGACGGGGACCTGGTGATCGTCTACAACGGCGCGGCCCAGCCGCTCGGTCCGCGCACGGTCTATGCGCGGTCGTCTACCGACGGCGGTCTGACGTGGAGCGACCGCGTCCGGGTCTCGCGCAAGGGTGTGAACGCCGCCTTCCCCGCCGCGGTCGGCGAGGGCGACGACGACGTGCGCCTGTGGTTCATGGATCAACGCCGGGGACGGTGGAACGTCCGGTACCGGGTCTCCTCAGACCTCGGTGCGACGTGGAGCCGCTCGCTTCGCATCTCGGACGCGATCTCGGGCACCGTCTACAAGGACCGGCGCGGGTTCGCCGAGGTCTACGGCGACTACGGCGAGATCGCCATCACGAGTGCCGGCAAGGCGGTCGCCGTGTGGGGCGAAGGCGTGACCTACTTCGGCCCCGGCGGCGTCTGGTTCAACCGCGAGCGGTAGACCGCTTCGACCGGGCGGCAGGCTGTCGGCGGCGTGGCTTGGACCTCGAGCCGTCCCGCTGCTTGGGGCCGGTGGGGCGCGCAACGCGCTCCTGCTGCTCGAGGAAACGTTCGACCAACCCGCGAACGATGCTGGCCATCGAGAAGCCGTGCTCCGTCGACCAGCCGCGCAGGCGCTCGTGGAGCTCGGGCGGCAGCCGAACCGGCAGCATGACGAAATGGCCAGGCTCGCTGAGCCCGAGGCCTTCCTTCAGCAGGTACGGGTCCTTTGGATCTTTCGACAGAACCGGTGGCGGATCGTTCAGGAGGAACAGGAACAGCGTCGCCAAGAGCTGGTCCTGTTCGCGCTTCGGCAGCGTTCGGACCGCCTTCAGCAGCAGCTTGGCGAGCCGCTCTCTCTCTGGGATGCGCGACGGCGGATATCGCGATATCACGTGGCGATATCTTGCCCCCGCCGGCCCAGATTCTGCAACCGGCGGATCAGGGAACCTAGCGGTCGACGTCGCCGACGACGAAGAAGACCGAACCGAGGATGGCGATGAGGTCGGGCACGAGCGTGCCCGGCAACATCGCCGGCAGGAGCGAGATGTTCGAGAACGAGGCCGTCCGCATCTTCAGCCGGTACGGCTCGGGCTTGCCGTCGCCAACGAGGTAGTACCCCATCAGGCCGAGGGGGTTCTCGGTCCGCACGTACACCTCGCCGTCCAGCTTGAGCGTCTTCGGCAGCTTCGCAGCCCGGAACTCGCCGGGCGGGAGCTTGTCCATGCACTGCTCGATGATGTTCAGCGACTGGTACATCCGCTGCACGAGCACCCACAGCCGGTCGTACGAGTCCCCGTGGCTGCCGACCGGCACGTCGAACTCGACCTCGTCGTATTTCTCGTAGGGCTCGTCCTTCCGGGGGTCCATCGCCACACCCGACGCCTGGAGGGTCGGGCCCGACGCGCCGTAGGAGATCGCCACCTCGGGCGGGATGACGCCCACTCCCTTGGTCCGGGCCAGGAGGATCTCGTTGCCCATGAGGAGGTTCTCGAAGTCCACCAGCCGTTTTCGCACGTGCTTCAGCACGTCGGCCGATTGCCGCAGCCACCCACGTGGCAGGTCGTCCTTGAGGCCGCCCGGCCGGATGAACGAGAAGTGCATCCGCGCCCCGGTCGCGGACTCCATGAGCGCCTGGATCATCTCGCGCTCGATGAACGCGTAGAAGATCGGCGTCATCGCCCCGAGCTCGAGCGGGTACGACCCCACGAACATCAGGTGGTTCAGCACGCGGTTCCACTCGGCGAGCATCGTGCGGATCCACCGCGCGCGCTCGGGCACCTCGATCCCCGCCAGCCGCTCGACGGCCAGCATGAAGCCGAGCTCGTTGTTGAACGCCGACAACCAGTCGTGGCGGTTCATCAACACCATGGTCTGCCGGGCGTCGCGGTGTTCGGCGAGCTTCTCGGCCGCGCGGTGCATGTAGCCGATCACCGGCTCCGCCCGGGTAATGACCTCGCCGTCGAGCTCGAGCACCAGCCGGAGGACCCCGTGGGTTGAGGGGTGCTGCGGACCGATGTTGAGGAGCATCTCCTCGGTGCGCAAGCCCCGAGGGGACACGACCTCGATGTCGATCCCGCCGCCGCGCACCATCCAGTGTTCGCCGGCCGCTGTGAAGTGCGCTCGCTCCTGAGTGTCCACTGCCCGTCCATCCTATCGACCTGCCGCCCGGCCGCGGTTCCCGGCGGGGCCATTCGGTCACGGCACGCACTACCCTTGGATCGACATGGCGCGCCCCGCGGTCGAGCCCCGACGCCGGATCCCCTCGGTGGACGCGCTCTTGCGGTCCGAGCCCGGCCGGCGCGCCGGCGCCACGTTCGGGCGGGCCCTGCTGAAGCGGACCCTGGTCCGAACGCTCGACGAAGTCCGGGCCGCCGCGACAAAGGGCGTGGAGCCGCCGGAGGACGACGTGATCCTGGCGCGGGCCGTCGGCGCCGCAGCGACCGCGGCGATCGGGCTCGGGCCGGTCGTCAACGCCACCGGGGTGGTCCTGCACACCGGGCTGGGGCGGGCGCCGCTGCCGAAAGCGGCGCTCGCCGCCGCCGTCCGCGCGGCGACCGGCTACGCCGATCTCGAGATCGACCGTCAGACCGGCCGCCGGGGGCGCCGCGGCGCCCGGGCCGAGCTGCTCGCGGCCTCGCTCACCGGCGCCGAGGACGGGCTGGTGGTGAACAACGGGGCCGCGGGGCTCCTGCTCACGCTCGCCGCGTTGGCACGAGGCAAACAGGTCCCGGTGTCGCGGGGCGAGCTGATCGAGATCGGCGGCGAGTTCCGGATCCCCGACATCCTCGCCGCCTCGGGGGCCCGGCTCGTGGAGGTCGGCACGACGAACCGGACGCGGGTAACGGACTTCAAACGCGCGCTCTCGGACAAGACGGGGCTGATCCTGAAGGTGCATCCCAGCAACTACCGGGTGGTCGGGTTCACGGCGGCGCCGAGCGCCGCCGACCTCGCGACGCTCGCCACGACCGCCGGGATCCCCTTCGTGTACGACCTGGGCTCGGGCCTGCTGGATCGGGTTCCGGGTGTCCCCGAGGACGAGCCGTCCGCGGCCGGGGCGCTCGCCGATGGAGCCGACCTGGTCGTGTTCTCCGGCGACAAGTTGCTCGGCGGCCCCCAGGCCGGGCTGGTCCTCGGGCGGGGCGACCTCGTGGCCCGGCTCCGCCGTCACCCCGTCGCGAGGGCCGTGCGTGTGGACAAGATGCAGGTGGCGGCGCTCGAGAGCGTGCTGGCCGCCCACGCGGCGGGGCGCCGCGACGAGCTCCCCATCTGGCAGATGTTGCGGGAAACGGCCGAGGAGATCCGGCATCGGGCCGAGGCCCTGGCCGTGGGCCTGGACGGCGAGCTCGAGGGCGCCCACGTCGTCCACTGCGAATCGACGGTGGGCGGCGGGTCGCTTCCCGGATACGTGATGCCGTCGTTCGGCGTCGAGGTGCGCACGCTCGATCCCAACGCGTTCTCGGCCCGGCTGCGCTCGGGATCGCCGCCCGTCTTCTGCCGAGTGACCGACGGCGGCGTCCTGTTCGATGTCCGCACCGTCCGATCCTCCGAGATCCCCGACCTCACCAGGGCGATCCAGTACGCCCTCGAGGCCGACGACCTCGACGACGAGTGACCACCCCCGACCCGGCGGACGGGCGCCGGCCCGGCACGGAGGACGCGCGCGATCTCGGCTACGCCACTCCTCCGCTGCACGTCGTGGCCACTGCCGGGCACGTCGATCACGGCAAGTCCACGTTGATCCGGCGACTCACCGGCATCGAGCCCGATCGCCTCGTGGAGGAGAAGCGGCGAGGGCTGACGATCGATCTCGGCTTCGCCTGGCTCACTCTGCCGTCGAACCTGGAGATCGGATTCGTCGACGTCCCCGGCCACGAGCGGTTCGTCCGAACCATGCTCGCCGGAATGGGGCCGGTGCGGCTCGCGCTGTTCGTCGTGGCGGCCGACGAAGGCTGGAGCCGGCAGTCGGAGGAGCACCTGGCGATCGTCGACGTCCTCGGCGCCGACGGGGCGGTCGTGGCCCTCACCAAGAGCGACCTCGTCGACGCGCGGCGGCTGGCGGAGGTGTCCGGCAACGTGACGAAGCGTCTGGCGGGCACGGCGCTCGAAGGCGCGCCGGTCGTTCCGTGTTCGGCCGTGACCGGTGCCGGGCTGGGCGAGCTCACCACGGCGCTCGACGCGATGGTCCTGGCCGCCCCGCGAGCGGCCGAGGGCGACCGCATCCGGCTCCACGTGGACCGCGTCTTCACCATCGCCGGGGCCGGCACCGTCGTGACCGGGACCTTGACCGGCGGGCCGCTCGCGGTCGGCGACGAGGTGGACCTGCATCCGTCCGGGATCCGCGCCCGCATCCGGGGGCTCCAGACGCACAAACGGCGGATCGAGCTCGCGCGCCCGGTGTCGCGGGTCGCGGTCAACCTCGCCGGGATCGAACGCATGCGCCTCGAGCGCGGCGACGTGCTCACCCGGCCCGGCGAGTGGCAGCCGACCTCCACGCTCGAGGCGTGGGTCGGCCCGGTCCGGGGCCTCGATCATCCCGTGACGGGCCGCGGGGCCTTCACGTTCCACGCCGGCGCGGCCGAACGCACGGCGACCCTCCGCCTCTACGACACGTCCGCCCTTCCCGACGACGGCGCCTTCGCTCGGGTCCGGCTCTCGGCGCCGCTGGTCCTGGACGTGCACGACCGCTTCGTGCTCCGGGAGTCCGGGAGGCGCGAGACGGTGGCCGGCGGCCTGGTCCTGGATCCGTTCCCGCCGCGCCGGCCCGGCGCGGACGCCGCCGTGCGGCTCGACCGCCGCCGGAACGCCTCGAGATCTCTGCTCCCCGCCGTCCTGCTGGCCGAACGCGGCGCGGTTCGGCGGGCGGAGTTGGCCTCGCAGACCGGCGAGGGGACGGTCGACGGGCTCGAACCCATGGGTGGATGGTGGGTGGCCCCGCCCGTGCGGGCCTCGGTGGAGGGATCACTCGTCGAGCGCCTCCGGGCCTTGCACGAAGCCAACCCCTCGGCCGACGGGGCCGGCGCCGCCACGGTCCGCGGGTGGGCCCTCGAGGCACTCCGGCTCGCCGGCGCTCCCGCCGACGGCGACCTCGCCGACGTGCTGGTAGAGGACCTGGCGGGGTCGGGGGTCCTCGCCCGAACGGGAGCGACCGTTCGGCTCCCGTCCCACCGGCCCGGCGTCGCGACCGAGGAGGTGGACCGGATCGCCGCGACGGTGGCGGCCGGCGAGCCGTCTCCGCCGACGATCGCGGACCTCCGGCGGTCGGGAGTCCCGGCGGAGACGATCGAGGCCGCCATCCGGGCCGGGGCGCTGATCCGCGTCGGTCCCGAACTCGTGATGACTCCAGGGTTCGTCGACAAGGCCGTCGAGGTGGTCCGGTCCACCGGCTCGCGCGGGATCACCGTGAGCGAGGTCCGCCGGCAGCTGGGAACCACGCGGAAATACGCCGTTCCCCTCATGGAGCACCTCGATCGAAGCGGCCTCACCAGGCGGAGCGGCGACCTGCGCTTCGCCCGTGGGACCTGACGATCGGGGCGGTCCCCCGCGGGGCTGCGTTCAGGCGATCCGCACGACCAGCGCGAGCTCGACGGAAGCGCCGAGCGGCAGCTCCGCCACCCCCACGGCGGCCCGGGCGTGCCGGCCGCGGTCGCCGAAGACCTCGACGAACAGGTCGCTCGCGCCGTTGGCCACCTTCGGCTGGTCCGTGAACCCCGGAGCCGAGGCGACGAACACGTCGAGCTTCACGATCTCGGCCACCCGGTCGAGCGACCCCAGCTCGTCGCGCAGCGCGGCGAGCGCCTGGAGCGCACATCGCCGGGCCGCCTGCTGTCCCTGCTCCACCGAGAGCTCGGCGCCGAGCCGGCCGGCGGAAAGGAGCTCGCCGGCTTCGATCGGGACCTGCCCGGAGACGAACGCGAGATCGCCGGCCATCCGGACCGGGACGTACGAGGCGAGGGCCGCCGGAGGGGCCGGGAGCTCGATCCCGATCTCGAGCAGTCGTTCGTCGATCAGGGCTGGACCCCCGCGCGTCGTCGGACGACGGTCATCCTGCCAGAGGTGGGCGCGGGACGCTCGTGGCAATCGGCCGGGCAATCAGCCTGCGGGGATCGAGGCCCGGCGACGTAGGACCTGGCGGCGTTCGAGCTCGTTCAGGCCGCCCCAGATGCCGTGGCCCTCCCGGACACGCAACGCGTAGTCGAGACACGGAGCGCGCACGGGACATCGGGCGCAGATGGCCTTGGCCTTGGCCTCGCGGGCGTTCTTCTCCTCGCGGCGCTCGAAGTAGTTCGGGGCGAAGAAGAACGAGGAGTCCTCCCCCCGGCAGGCGGCGTCGAACTGCCAGCCGTAGGTCCAGTCCGCGAACATCCGTTCGGCCACCTGGGGCGACCCTCCTCCGCCTCGCCGGGCACGCCGGCACCTCTGAAAGGTGGTTCGAAACTGGGGCCGGCGGGGATTCGCCGAGGCGGCCGGTTTCGGCTCGGACCGCCGAAACGCCACAACTTCATAACCCCTCGGCGCCGCCGTCGTCCTCGGCCGACTCCTCGGGGGCGGGTTCGGGCTGTACCCGGAGGATCAGGCCGTCCACGCCCCGTACCCGCACCCTCGTGCCGGCCGGAATCGGCCCGTCGCCGCTCCGACCGCGCCAGAGCGTTCCCTTCACGTAGACCGGACCCTCGGGCTTGAGCTCCCCCCGCGTCTCGCCGACCAGGCCGACCAGGCCGGTCTGGGTGGAGGTCAACCGATCGCGGGACTGGATCGCCACCGTCAACCCGAACCCCCAATAGAGAAGAGCGGCCAGGACGAACGAACCGATCAGCCAGGGGGAGACATCGATCCGGTCGTCCACGACGCCGAACACGATGATCGAGCCGACGGCGAAGCCAACGAGTCCCGCCGCGGTGGCGAGGCCGAGCCGGCGGATCCGGACGTCGAGCGTCATCAGGGCGAGACCGCCGAGCAACAGGCCCAGCCCGAGCCACGAGAAGGGCGCCACGACGAGGCCGTAGACGGCCAACGCGACCATGCCCAGGCCCGCGAACCCGGCGAACCCGAACCCGGGCTGGGTGAGCTCGAACGCCAGGGCTGCGATGCCGAGCACCAGCAGCACGTAGATCCACGTGGGTGAGGAGGCCGCGTGGAGGACGCGGTCGACCGGTCCCAGGTCCACGAACCGCACGGTGACCGGCTCCTCGGACTCGGTGCGCGCCACGGCCGTCCGCAGCGTGACCTCACCGCGGGCGGTGGAGACCCGGAGGCCGTCGATCTCGTCGAGCAGCTCGGTGACCGACACCGCCGCCGCCTGAGCGATGTTGCCCTTGATCGCGTCTTGGGCCGGGCGAGGCTCCCCCGGGAACGCGAGCGGCGTCGGGCGGCCGCGCTCCTCGGCCCACGACGTCGCGAGCGACCGCATGTGTGCCGGCTCGGGCTCCTCGTGGCCGGCGAGGTCGAGCGGGAAGAGCGGCCCCACGCCGACCCCGGGCGACACCGCCCCGAGGCTCGCCGCATACAGAAACAGCAAACCGGCACCCTGCGCCTTCGCCGGTGCCGGGCCCACCCACGCCACCACCGGGACCGTGGCCGCGCGGATCCGCTCGGCCAGCGCCACCGCGTCCTGGTCCAGCGTCCCCGCCGAGTCCAGCTGGAGCACGACCGTCGAGCCGGACTCCTCGGCCTCGGCCAGCGCGCCCCGGAGGTAGCTCGCGACCGTACGGTCGATCGATCCGTCCACCTTGATCACCACGACCGAGGCGTCCGCCGCCTGCGCGCCGGCGACCCCCGGCCAAAGGGCGAGGACCACCAGGAGCAGCAGGAACGGGGCCCGGCGGCGCATGAGTGACCTCATGCTACCGGCGGGAACGGCCCCCTCGGGGGGGATATCCTGGCCCGCGGACGCCCATGCAAGCGTTGACGAGATCCCGCGTCATCACGCCTCTCGTCCCGCTGCTCGTCACCCTGGTGGTCGGGTTGCTGGCGGTGCTGGTGGCGCTCGTCCTGCTCCCGCTGTTCGCCGGCGCCGGGATGAGCGTGAACGCGTTCCGGGACCGGCTCGACGCCGCGGGCGTCGGCCGCGTGCAGATCCCGCGGCCTCCCGAACGTTCGGTGATCTACGCCGCGGACGGCTCCGTCCTGGCGCGCGTGTTCCTGAACGAGAACCGGCGCATCGTCAAGCTCGACAACGTCTCCGAGGTCGCCCGCAACGCTGTGCTCGCCATCGAGGACGCCGAGTTCTATACGCACGGAGCCCTGGACTTCCCCGGGTTGATCCGCGCCGCCCTCACCAACCTGGCGTCCGGCGAGATCGAGCAGGGTGCTTCCACGATCTCGCAGCAGGTGGTGAAGAACGTCCTGATCGAGTCCCCCGAGCAGACGTATGCGCGGAAGTTCCAGGAGGCGGCGCTGGCCATCCGGCTCGAGCGCCGGTACTCCAAGGACCAGATCTTCGAGATCTACCTGAACGAGGTGTACTTCGGGAACGGCGCGTACGGCATCGGCTCGGCGTCCGAGACCTATTTCCGTAAACCCCCCGGGCAGCTCGATCTGGCCGAGGCGGCCCTCCTGGCCGGTCTCATCCAGGCGCCGGGCCGGTACGACCCGATCACCGATCCCGAATCGGCGATCGGCCGCCGCAACGTCGTGATCGACCAGATGCTCGAGCTCGGCATGATCGGCGACCGCAGGGCCCAGCGCGCCAAGCTTCGGAGGACCGGCCTCGCCCCCGACGCCGGACCGCCAGAGCAGAAGATCGAGCCGTTCTTCGTGTATTACATCCGTGAGCTCATCCTGGACAACGCGGACGCTGAGTTCGACCCGCTGGGCAAGACACGGCAGCAACGCGTGCGGACCCTCTACCAAGGAGGCCTCCGCATCTACACCACGCTCGAGCCCGAGTGGCAGCGGGACGCGCAGCGCGCCGTCGACGACAGCGCGCACATCAGCCGCAACGAGGGGCCCGACGTCTCGCTCGTTTCCGTCGAGGCACCGACCGGAGCGATCAAGGCCATGTTGTCGGGCAAGAACTACCG
The DNA here is from genome assembly GCA_036374435.1 of Actinomycetota bacterium. Classification (GTDB taxonomy): domain Bacteria; phylum Actinomycetota; class UBA4738; order UBA4738; family HRBIN12; genus CALGFI01. Next base: position 27,316 of record DASUTU010000022.1, read on the forward strand.
ACGCGATCAGCTCGACCTGGTCTGGCACGGCCGGCGGCAGGTGGGCTCGGCGTTCAAGCCGTTCACGCTCGCCGCGGCGTTCCTCGACGGGTTCCCGCCCGGGAAGGTGTACTCCTCGGCCTCACCCCTGTGTGGCCTCGCCGGCTGGATCAGCGCCAGCGGCTGCGTCAGCAACGCCGAAGGCGGCGGCGACGCCGGATTCATGGATCTGTGGCAGGCCACGCAGAACTCGGTCAACGTGGTGTTCGCTCAACTCGCGGTCGACGTGGGACCCGAGAGGATCGTGGACGCCGCCCAGCTGATGGGGATCACCGCGCCGATGGACCCGGTCCCGTCCATCACGCTCGGCGTCGAGGAGGTCTCCACCCTCGACATGGCCTCCGCCTACGGCACGCTGGCGAACGACGGGATCCACTGCGAACCGTTCGCGGTGGCGCGGATCGAGCAGCCGAGAGACAGTGGCGGCTACACCGACCTCTATCGTCACCGCCCGCAGTGCGAGCAGATGCTCGATCCCGACATCGCCCACCTGATCACGGCGATGCTGGAGCGCGTGGTCAGCGGCGGAACCGGCCGGGCCGCGCAGATCGGACGCCCGGTGGCCGGGAAGACGGGTACGGCGCAGGACTACACCAACGTGTACTTCGCCGGTTACACGCCGCAGGTCTCGACCGCGGTGTGGGTGGGCTTCCCCGGGGGCCAGATCCCGATGGACACGTATTACGGCGGGTCGGTGTTCGGCGGTACCGTCGCGGCGCCGATCTGGCAGAGCTTCATGTCGCAGGTGGTGGGCGGCTACCCGGTGGAGGGATTCGAGTCTCCCCCCGCGCCGCGGCGTGGGCAGGTTCCCGACGTGGTGGGGCTCAAGTCGCAGGAGGCACAGGACCTCCTAGTCGAGGCCAACTTCACGCCGATTGTGGAGAAGGTCGACTCGTTCGAGCCCCCGAACACGGTGTTGACCCAGTCTCCCGGCGGCGGATCGTCCGCCGTGCTCGGCACCGCGGTGACGATCCAGGTGAGCAATGGGAAAAGCGAGCCGGTCGTCGTTCCGCCGGTCACGGGTCTGACCGAGCGGCGAGCGATCCAGTTGCTGGAGGAGCGAGGGCTGGTGGCGGAAGTGGTCCGGGTGCCGGTCGACGACCGGGGGCTCGACGGCATCGTCGTCGCCCAGACCCCGATCGGGGACGGAAACAAGATCGTCGACGTCGGCACCACGGTGACCCTGGAGGTCGGCCGGTTCTCCGACGGGAACGGCGGCGGCGACGGCGACGGGAACGGCGACGGCGGGAACGGCGACGGCGGGAAGGGGAACGCCGTGACGACGCCGCGCCCGATTCCCTGACCTACTCGCCGAGCCGCTCGCGCACCTTGGCCTGCACCACCTCGCCGTCGACGCGCCCTTTGGCCCGGCCCATGACGAACCCCATCACCTTGCCCATCTCGCGCATCGACCCGGCTCCGGTGGCGGCGACGGCCTCGTCGATCAAGGCGTCGACGGCGGCCTCCTCCAGCGGCTCCGGCGCGAACGCCCGCAGGATGTCGCGTTCGGCGCGTTCGCGTTCGGCGAGGTCCTCCCGTCCGCCGGCCTCGAAGGCCTCGATGGACTCGGTCCGCTTCTTCACCTCTTTGCCGGCCACCTCGCGCACCTCGTCGTCGTCGAGCTCGCGACGGAGCTCCTTCTCGCGGTTGGTGATGGCGGTGACGAGCATCCGCAAGGCGCCGAGCCGGATCCGGTCCCCGGACCGCATCGCCTCCGTCATGTCGGCGCGGACCTGCGCCTTGAGGGTGGACTCGCCCACCGTACACTCGCCTCCCATGCTCCTCGGAACGGTGATCGTCCTCGTCGTGGCGGGCCTCGCGTGCGTCGCGTACGGCGTGCTGATCGAGCGCCGCGCCTACCGGCTGGTGCGCCGGGACCTCGCCATCCTACCGGCGGGCGGTCCGCGGACCTTCCGGGTCCTGCACCTGTCCGACCTGCACTTCGTGCGCGGGGACCGGCGCAAGGCGCGGTTCCTGGCCTCGCTCCCCCAGGCCGACGTGACGGTGGTCACCGGCGACTTCCTGGCCGAACCCCAGGCGGTCGACCTCGCGGTGGACGCGGTCCGAACGACGCGCGGGCGCCTCGCCTCGTGGTTCGTCCTCGGCTCGAACGACTACTACGCGCCCAGGCCGATCAACCCGTTCGGCTACTTCCTCGGAGCGAGCAGCCGGCGTCCCCGTCGGGCACGACGGGGGCGATGGATCGAGCTGGTGACGGGCCTCGAGGCCGACGGCTGGGTCGACCTCAGCAACGACCGACTCGAGCTCGACCTCGACGGGCTCCCGCTGGAGGTCCTGGGCCTGGACGACGCGCACATCCGGCGCCAGGATCTCCGCATCGCGCCCCGCCGGGCGCCCGAGCGGTTCGGCGTGGCCGTGATGCACTCGCCCGACAGCGCGCCCGAGGCCGTGGCCTGCGGGTACGGCCTCGTGGTGGCCGGCCACACCCACGGCGGGCAAGTGCGCCTGCCGTGGTTCGGCGCCCTCGTCACGAACTCCCATCTCCCGCGGCGCGTCGCCTCCGGCCTCGTGCGGCTGGGGAACGCGTTTCTCCACGTCTCGCCGGGACTCGGCACGAGCAAGTTCGCGCCGTTCCGGTTCTTCTGCCGACCCGAAGCGACGCTCCTCGAGCTCCGCCGCGCGCCCGAAGGAGCTCAGGCGCAGAAGTAGCAGCCGCCTTCGGTGTCGATGCCGTTCCACGGCGGCACGATCACCCGCCGGTATCCCGGCTTGCCGCGGAGCTTGATCAGCCGGTCCTCGACGTTGTTGGCCGTCGAACCCTCGAGCATCGAGCCGGCGGGATTCACGTGCACGCGGACGTAGTACTCGCCGTTGGGCAGGTCGGTGATGTCGAAGGCCTGTCCAGCGACGAACTGCGAATACGTGTCTCCCCAACCGACGTCGAGGATCTCGCGGATCCACAACGCGCTCGGCCCGCCGCACATCGTGAACAGGTCGCCGCCGAACGCGGTCCAGTTGGCGTTCGGAACCGACAGGTCGATGGCGTCGGTGTTGGCCAGACACCACGACTGTTTGCCGCTCACGGCCACCTCGCCGGAGTGGGCGTCGAGCATCGTGTACTCCGTGAACTGCTGGAAGTGCCAGTGCCGATGCGCCGGGTGGAACTCGAGATGGCCGATCGGGGTGCGCCCCACCGGCCGGCCGTCCACCAGAAAATACTGGAAGGCGTCCATCAGGTCTTGGTCGGGTCCACGGAAACCCTCGACCACCAGGGTGCCCGGCCCCTCGTTCCACTCCGTCGCCGAAAAGCCGAGGTAGTCCCGTCCCTTGCGGTGGTACGTCGACATCCCCCAGGCCGGGAGCGCGATCAGGTCGGGAAGCGCCATCGGATCGGGGGTGGTGACGACGGGGACGGAGGCCGAGGGCCGCCCCGGCGGAGCGAGTGGCCGCGGGGGCTCGCTCCCCGGCTGGCCCCGGCCGGTGACCTCGACCGTCACGAGGGTTTCGGCGCCGTCTCCGGCGATGTCGAGCGCCTCCACCCAGGCGGGGTCGATCCACACGCGGACGCGGTACCGGCGCCCGGGGGCGTCGAACACCAGGCCGTAGTCGCTCACGGCGCCCACGGCCCAGTGGTCGTCGATCCCCCAGACCATCCCGCGCGTGAACGGGTTCCCTCCACAGAACGAGGGATAGGACGAGGTCATCGGCCCCTCGTCGGACAGACGCGCCCGCGTGTACCCGTTCGGGCAGAACGTGATGGCCTGCCGGAGCACCAGGCGCCCCCGGCCGTCCCGAACGCTCACGTGCAGGAAGTCGCGCATCCCGAACCAGCCGTCGAGGAGCTCGGTCGGCAACGTCCGCACCACCATCCCGGTCCGGGGGTCCACCTGCTCGACCGAGATCGGCGTCTGGTAGTCGGGTCGGCCAAGGACCAGCTCGAAGCCGCCTCCGACGGCCGCGATCCAGGTTCCCGGATCGACCCACACGAGACCGTCGGGCTGGCGCTCGACCTCCACGGTCGAGGTCCCCGCGAACAACCGCAGCGTGGGCGGAGGGCCGGCCTCGGCCGACGGGGCGGCGCCGAGCAGCAACGTGATGGTCACGACGACGGTTCCGAACGACACGGCGCGTCGCCCGGGGCGCATGGGTGCCTCCTATCGACGAGGTGGCCGGATGGTACGGCTTCGGGACGGTCGGCGTTGGGACGGGGTTCCCGGCGATCCGCGATCAGGCGCCGGCCACCGCGAGCTCGAACACGCGCTCGTAGCCCTCGACCATGGCCCGCTTCGAGAACCGGCGCTCCACCCGGTCCCGGCACGCGAGCGGGTCGATCTCGTCGAGCCGGTCCAGGAGACGGGCCGCCTCCTCCGGGTACCCGTCCACGTCCACGATCCAGCCGGTGACGCCGTGGTCGATGACTTCGGGCACCGACCCGCGAGGCGTCCCGATCACCGGCGTCCCGCACGCCATGGCCTCGGCCATCACCAGGCCGAACGGCTCGGGCCAGTCGATCGGGAACAGGAGCGCCTGGGCGCGTTGGAGGAGGTCTACCTTCTCCTCGTGCCCGATCTCTCCCAACACGTCGAAGTCCGCCGGAAGGACCGGCTCGATGTTCGTCTTCCACTCCTCGACCTCGGTGGGGTGGGCGATCTTGACCGCCGAGACCAGCTTCTTGCCCGCGAGCTTCGCCGTCTCGATGGCGCGGTGCCATCCCTTCTCCGGCGCCGCCCTTCCCAGGAACAGGACGAAGTCGTCTGTGGTCTCGCCGAGGGGATACGCATCCATGTCGATGCCGTTGTGGACCACGCCGGCGTACCGCAGGTCCGGGCCTATCCGGCGCTGCGCCTCGCTGATGGCCACGTACCAGGCCCGGTCCGCGGCGAGCGAATACAGGCGCGTCATGGCCGGCGTGAACGAGCCGTGCAGCGTGTGCACCGTCGGGACGCCGGTCTCGATCGCGGCGGCGAACGCGGAGAAGGGAGTGTGGACGTGCAGCACGTCGAACCGCTCTCGCGCGTCCCGGAGCGCGAACAACGTGTGCGTGGTATCCAGGATCGGGTCGTTGATCAGCGTGGACCCGGGGGCCTCCTCGAGCGCGTTCTCGAGGTTGGCCTTGCTGATCGAGTCGCCGGTCGCGAACAGGGTGACTTCGTGCCCGGCCTCGGCGAGCCCGTCGGCGAGGAGCGCCACCACCCACTCGATGCCGCCGTAGCCTTTCGGCGGAACGGCCAGCCAGGGCGGGCAGACCTGCGCGATC
>DASUTU010000023.1:0-2769 GCA_036374435.1 Actinomycetota bacterium
TGCCGGCCGTGACGGCCCCGCTGCCGTTCTGGGACCCCGCCAAGGAGGTCCCCAAGGGCTGATCGCCGCGTCCCGTTTCGTTCGGGCATGATGAAGGCGTGGACTCGCTCGGCGGCTCGTTGCTGATCGCCGGTCCCTCCCTCTGGGACCCGAACTTCCGTCGCACCGTCGTGCTGGTCGGCCATCACGACGGGGAGGGAGCGGTTGGCGTGGTGCTGAACCGGGCCACCGAGGTCGAGGTGGCCCAGGCCGCCCCGCCCCTGGCGAGCCTGGTCGGCCCCGGCGACCGCGTGTTCGTCGGCGGGCCCGTGCAGCCGCAGGCGGCGGTGGTGGTGGCCGACTTCGAGCACCCGGAGCGGGCAGAGGTGGTGGCGTTCGGCACCATCGGATTCCTTCCGGACGCCGCCGAACCCGAGGAGATCGGGGCGCTCCGGCGTGCCCGGGTGTTCGCGGGCTACGCGGGATGGGGGCCGGGGCAGCTCGAGCGCGAGCTGGAGGAGGGCTCGTGGCTTCCCGAGCCGGCTCGGCCCGACGACGTGTTCACCGAGCGCCCGGAGGAGCTCTGGAGCCGGGTGGTCCGTCGAAAGGGCCCGAGGTACCGGCTGATGGCGACGATGCCGCTCGATCCGTCGGTCAACTAGCCGGCCGGCGGGTACGCTCGCGCCGATCCGCGGAAAGGAGCACCGGCCGTGCCCTCGGAGACCTTCCCGTTCTACGTCCAGCCCTGGTACCGCACGTCGCCGTATTACGAGGCCACGAAACGCCATGGGTGCAAGAGCTGGGGCGTGTACAACCACATGTTGCTGCCGACCCTCTACGACGACCCGGTGACCGAGTACTGGGCGCTGGTGAACGACGTCACCTTGTGGGACGTCGCGGCCGAGCGGATCGTCGAGATCACGGGCCCGGACGCCTTCGAGTTCACCAACCTCCTCACGTGTCGCGATCTCTCGACCTGCGCCGTTGGCCAGGCCAAGTACGCCATCCTGACGGCGCGACGCGGCGGCATCGTGAACGACCCGGTGCTGCTGCGGCTGGCCGAGGACCGGTTCTGGCTGGCGCTGGCGGACTCGGACGCGCTCCTGTACGCGAAAGGCGTCGCGGCGTTCGCCGGCCTGGAAGTGGACATCGACGAGCCGGACGTGTCGCCGCTCCAGGTCCAGGGACCCAAGAGCAAGGACGTGATCCGTTCCTTGTTCGGCGACGGCGTGGCCGACCTCCGCTACTACTTCTGCACCGAGTCCGCACTGGACGGCATCCCCGTCGTGGTGTCCCGGACCGGCTGGACCGGCGAGGTCGGGTACGAGATCTACCTTCGCGACGGTGCCCGGGGGGACGAGCTGTTCGAACGGGTCTTCGCGGCCGGCGAGCCCTACGGCATGCGGGTCATCGCACCGAGCGAGGCCCGCCGGATCGAGGCGGGGATCTTCAACTTCGGCTCGGACATCCGCTGGTCCGACACCCCCTTCCACGTGACCGGGCTCGCGCGCTTCGTCGAGCTCGACCAGGAGGCCGACTTCGTGGGCAAGCAGGCCCTGCGCGAGATCCGCGACGGCAACCTGATCGACCGCAAGCTGGTCGGGGTGGAGCTCGGCGGGGAGCCGATGGACGAGGAGGGGGCGCTGACCGGGCTCTGGACGTTGTTCAAGGGTGAGGCCGCCCTCGGGCGGGTCACCGCCGCCGCCTGGTCCCCGCGGCTCGAGCGCAACATCGGGTACGCGTGGGTGCCGATCCGGTGGGAGGAGCCGGGCTCGACGTTCGAGGCTAGGACGCCACGCGGCCGGGTGCCCGTGGCGGTCGCCTCGCTGCCGTTCGTCGACCCGGCCAAGACCGTCCCGAAAGGCTGAGGCGGTTGGCCGGCTCCGTTCCGTTCGATCGCGCCGTCGAGTTCTACGACCGAACGCGCTCCATCACCGACGAGGCCATGGCCCGGACGGTCGAGCTGCTCCGAGTCGAGCTGGCCGGCCGGGGCCGAGTGCTCGAGGCGGGCGTGGGGACCGGGCTGCTCGCCCTGCCACTGTCTCGGGCCGGCATCCCGGTCGTCGGGCTCGACCTGTCCGCTCCCATGCTCGGCAAGCTGGTCGAGAAGGCGGGCGGGGTGGCCCCCTTCCCGCTGGCTCTGGGGGATGGGACGCGGCTGCCGTTCACGGAAGGGGCGTTCGGCGGGGCCTACCTCCGCTGGGTCCTCCACCTGGTCGCCGACTGGAGGGCCCTGGTGGCCGAGGTGGTCCGGGTGGTCCGGCCGGGCGGACCGTTCCTGGTCAACCTGGGCGAATACGAGGGCGAACGGGCCGAGATCCAGCGCCGGTTCTCCGAGATCGTGGGGGTCCCGCTGGAGCCGGTCGGCCTGGGATGGGGCGACTTCAGGCGCCTGGACCACGCGCTCGAGGCGCTCGGAGCCCGCCCCCGCGAGCTCGCCCAGGTCCCCGACCGGCGGGAGGGAACCCTCGGCGAGTTCCTCGAAGGGATCGCGGAGAACCGGTACTCGTGGGCGTGGTCGGTCCCGGAGAGCGAGCGGACCCGGGCGCATCGGGAGCTGGTTCCGTGGACCGAGGAGCGGTTCGGGGACCTGGCGCGCCGGCGGACGTTCGAGCACGCCACGCGGTGGCGCGCGTACGACCTGGCGGGCTGAGGCGCCCGGCGGACGGTCCCGGGCAGGCGGTATCCTTCCGGCGAACCCGCCCGGGCGACCGGGCGGCCGCGTCCGGACAGGAGGGCATCCGCATGCCGATCACCGAGGTCGACAAGATCTGGATGGACGGCGAGCTC
>DASUTU010000024.1:0-3546 GCA_036374435.1 Actinomycetota bacterium
GGCCCGGGCGCCGTTGGACCGGCGGGGGCAGGGACCTTCGGCGGTGATCGGCACGCCTCCTGCCCCGGAGCATCGGGGGGTCGATCGGATCGGACGGGAGGCAACGATGGAATCAACACCGCAGCGCCGGGTCGAGCTCGCCCCGGTCGCGGACCCGGCGCCCCTCGGCCTCGCCGCCTTCGCCCTGACGACGTTCCTGCTGTCGGCGAAGAACGCCGGCTGGACCGACGGGGGCGACGCCTGGCTCGGGTTCGCGTTCGCCTACGGCGGCCTCGGCCAGCTCCTGGCCGGGATGTGGGAGTTCCGGAACAAGAACGTCTTCGGGGCCACCGCCTTCTCCACCTACGGGACGTTCTGGATCGGGCTGGGCCTGTACGTCCTGCTCGCCGAGGGCGCGAGCGCGAACCCGCTGAACGACCTCGGGTTCATCCTGCTCGCGTTCGCCATCTTCAACACCTACATGCTCCTGTGGAGCACGCGGGTGACCGTGGCGGTGTTCCTGGTCTTCCTCACCCTCGAGATCACCGAGATCGTGCTGTCGGTCGGGTTCTTCACGGAGACCGAGAACGTGGTGAAGGCCGGCGGGATCATCGGCCTCGTGACCGCGGCGGTGGCCTGGTACACCTCGGCGGCCGGCGTCGTGAACGGGATGTCCGGGCGCACCATCGTGCCGGTCGGGAAGGCCCTGTGGCGCGACCGCGCGCCGGTCGAGGGGACGCTCGGTCCCGAATACAAGGTCGAAGGGGTCGGACCCAAGGAGCGGGTGTTCTGACAGATCCGGGTCACGTCGCGTGCCGGGTAGGCTCGATCCCGGCATGCGACGGATCCCGTTGTGCCGCACCGGGCTGAGGGTCACGCCGATCGGCCTCGGGCTGGCGGCGCTCGGACGCCCCGGCTACCTCGATCTCGGACGCGACGAAGATCTCGGTCCCGACCGGGACGTCGAGGTGATGGAGCGGCGCGCCCACGCCGTGCTCGACGCCGCGCTGGATCTCGGCATCGGGTACGTGGACGCCGCGCGATCGTACGGGCGCGCCGAGGAGTTCCTCGCCTCCTGGCTGGAGCGCCGCGGTGACGACGCCGCGAACGTCACCGTCGGCTCGAAGTGGGGCTACACGTACACGGCGGGCTGGCGGGTGGACGCCGCCGTGCACGAGGTGAAGGACCACTCGCTGGCGACGCTCCGCCGGCAGCTCGCCGAAAGCCGGGACCTGCTCGGCGGGCAGCTGGCCCTGTACCAGATCCACTCCGCCACGCTCGAAAGCGGCGTGCTTGAGGACGTGGACGTGCTGCGCGAGCTCGGACGTCTCCGTGAGACCGGCCTGGTGATCGGGATGAGCGTGAGCGGTCCTCGGCAGGGTGAGGTGATCCGCCGTGCGCTCGAGATCGAGCTCGACGGCGCGAACCCGTTCGGTGAGGTCCAGGCGACCTGGAATCCCCTCGAACCGTCGGCGGGCCCGGCGCTGGCCGCGGCGCACCACGCCGGCTGGGGGGTTCTTGTCAAAGAAGCGATGGCGAACGGGCGCCTGGGCCCCCGAGGCGAGGGCGCGCTCGACGCGCTCGCGGACCGCCACGGCACCACGGTCGACGCCGTGGCGATCGCGGCGGCGCTCGCGCAGCCGTGGGCCGACGTGGTGCTCTCGGGGGCCGTGACGCCCGACCAGCTCCGGAGCAACGTGGCCGCGCTCGCCGTGGGACTCGAGGCGGCGGAGCTCGCCGACGTCGCCCCGGAGCCCCCGGACGTCTACTGGCGGCGCCGGTCACAGCTCGGCTGGGCGTAGGCCACCGCGAGCCCGGTCTCTTCGAGCGTCCATCCGATCGCGCACGAAGAGCGGCGGGCCCCTTGCCCGACTCAATCCGGCGGGCATAACCTCGATCCCATCGAGTTCTGAACGTGCCGACCGACGGGAGCTTCACCGAAGAGGCTGGTCCCGTTTCTCTGGGAGGGGTGAGGGCGTGCTCACGCGACGGGAGTTCTTCAAGCTCACGGGGGCGTCCACGCTGGGGTGGTACGTCGCCACTCACGCGGGCTGGGTGCAACGAGCCGTGGCCCAGATTCCGGGCGGGTCGCTGGACCCGGGTGACATCCCGAAGTACACGACGCCACTCCTCATCCCACCCGTCATGCCCAGGGCGGGAATCATCCGCAACCGGGGGGGCAAGCCGATCGACTACTACGAGATCTCGATGCGGCAGTTCGCGCAGCAGATCCTTCCGGCGGGAATGCCAACGACGACGGTCTGGGGTTACGGCGCCGTCAGCTCCCTGAGCAAGAGAGGGTTACTGCTTCACAACGCGCCGTCGCTCACGATCGAGACGATGTGGAGACGGCCGGTGCGCATCAAGTGGATCAACGACCTTGTGGACGCGAACGGGAACTACCTGCCGCATCTGCTCCCCGTCGACCAGACGCTCCACTGGGCCAACCCACCGGGCGGTGCGGAAGGTCGCGACACCCGGCCCACGTTCGGTTCGACGCCGGGACCCTATACGGGCCCGGTCCCGATCGTGACCCACGTCCACGGTGCGGCCGGCGTCGGGGACGAGAGCGATGGCTACCCCGAGGCCTGGTACCTCCCCGCGGCCGGCAACATCCCCGAGGGCTTCGCGACCGAGGGAACCTGGTACGAGTACTTCGCGGACAAGGCCGCTTCGCAGTTCGGCGTCGCGTGGGGGCCCGGGTTCGCCGTCTTCCAGTACCCGAACGATCAGCGCGAGTCGACCATCTGGTATCACGATCACGCGCTGGGTATGACACGGCTCAACGTGTACGCGGGTCCCGCGGGGTTCTTCCTCGTCCGCGGCGGGCCGGAGGGCGACAAGGCCGTCCTGGACAGCCGCACCGGAACCACCGCCGTCCTTCCCGGACCGGCGCCGAGGGAGCGGGACAAGTTCCCCCCCAACAAGACCTATTACGAGATCCCGATCGCGGTCCAAGATCGGTCGTTCGACACGAACGGGTCGCTCTTCTACCCGGATACCAGAGCGTTCTTCGACGACATCGAGGGACCGTACATCCCGGACACCGACATCTCGCCCATCTGGAATCCGGAGTTCTTCGGTAACACGATCATCGCCAACGGGAACACGTGGCCGTTCCAGGACGTTGAGCAGCGCCGGTACCGCCTCCGGTTCCTGAACGGGTGTCAGTCGAGGTTCCTGATCCTCGACTTCAACGACCTCCCCGGCGTGGAGGTGTGGCAGATCGGCAGCGAGGGCGGGTTCCTGGCCGCTCCGGTGAACCTCACCGCGGACAACGGGAACCGGCTGTTGATGGGGCTGGCCGAGCGTGCCGACCTCATCGTCGACTTCACGAACGTTCCCGTCGGCAACTATGTGCTGCGCAACGTCGGCCCCGACGAGCCGTTCGGTGGCGGGATCCCGGGCGTGGACTTCGAGCCCTCCGACCCGGCCAGCACCGGGCAGATCATGGAGTTTCGGGTCGTGCCGGCGCAGGTCGCCGACCCGACGACCCCGCCGCAGTTCCTGGTCCTGCCGGCCATCACGCCGCTCGCCGGCGGCGCCACCCGCCCCCTGGCGCTCCTC
>DASUTU010000025.1:0-5052 GCA_036374435.1 Actinomycetota bacterium
GGAGGCGATACCCGGTCGACGGCCGTCATCCACCTCGGATGCAGGCGGACGTTACTGGCGGGCGACCGGCTGGTGGTCCCGGCTCCGTCGCGCCATCTCCTCGAGGACGCGGAGGGCCACCGCCGGCTCCTTCTGAAGGAGGCGGCGGAACGCCGGCCGCGAAAGCCGTATCGCCGTGAGCGGAGTCTCCGCGACCACTGTCGCCACGCGAGGCCCGCCGTCCAGGAGCGCCATCTCCCCGAAGAAGTCGCCCGGGCCGAGCCGTGCGAGGGTACGCCCACCGGGAACGACCGAGCGATAGACCTTGGCGCGGCCGTCGAGGATCAAGTAGAAGGCGTCGCCGCGGACGCCTCGCTCGACGATCGTCCGCCCGGCCCGGAACTTCACCTCGGTGGCCAGCCCGGCGATCCGGCGCACGTGGCGGGAGGAGAGCCCGGCGAACAGGGGGACCACCCGGAGCATGGCCACGGTTCCTCGGCTGACCCGCCTCCTCGCTCCCCGTTCGCCGAGCAAGGCGCCGGCGGCAGCCTCTCGTGCAAGCACCATCTCGGGCGTCGACATGTGGAGTCCTCCTTCGCGGGTCGTTGCCCGATTCTGGGTCGAGGCGAGGGCGGGGGTCAAACGCGGCGCAGCGGCAGGGACCGCGTCAGCCGGGAACGATGCGGGTACCCGAGCTTCCGGCCAGGGCCTTCTCGAGGTGGTCCGGATCGGTGATCAACGCTTCCGAGCCGCCGTGCTCGAGGTACCAGACGCACGCCCGGACCTTGGGAGCCATGCTGCCCTCGGCGAAGTGGCGCCCCTCTTCCAGGTACCGGCGGGCCTCGGCCACCGTCATCCGGTCCACGTCGAGCTGCTGCGGTGTCCCGAACTCGAGCGCAACCTTCTCGACCGCGGTCGAGATCACGAACAGCTCCGCCCCGATCTCGGCGGCGAGTAGCGCCGAGGCCGCGTCTTTGTCGATCACGGCCGCCACGCCCTCGCGACCGGAGGAACCGGCCACCACCGGGATCCCGCCCCCGCCCACCGCGACCACGACGAACCCGGACTCCATCAACGCCCGGATCGCGTCGATCTCGACGATGCGCCGTGGCTCGGGCGACGGGACCACCCGGCGCCACCCCCGGCCGGCGTCCTCCCGCACGGCCCACCCGTCCTCGCGCTCCCGCCTGCGGGCCTCGTCCTCCTCGAGGTAGGAGCCGATCGGTTTGGTGGGGTCGGCGAACGCGGGATCGTCCGACGCCACCTCGACCTGGGTGACCACCGTGACGACGTGCCGGTCGATGCCGAGCTCGTCGAACTGGTTCTGGAGGTTCTGCTGGACCGCGTACCCGATCGCGCCCTGCGTGTCGGCCCCGCACACGTCGAGCGGGATCTCGTGCAACTCGTGCGAGGCGAGCTCGGATCGGCGCAGGATGAACCCGACCTGCGGGCCGTTGCCGTGCGTGATCGCAACGTCCCAGCCCTCGCGGATCATCTGGGCGATGTGTTGGGTCGTCTCCGCGGCCGCGATGTACTGATCGCGCACCGTCTGGTGGGTGCGGTCCTTGATCAGCGAGTTCCCGCCGATCGCCACCACGGCTCGCCGGTTGGCCTGCCCGCTCATCGCATGGTCAGGGCCATGACGGCCTTCTGGCCGTGCAGCCGGTTCTCCGCCTGGTCGTAGACGACCGATTGTGGCCCGTCGATCACGGCGTCGGCGACCTCGACGCCCCGGTCGGCCGGCAGCGGGTGCATGTACACGGCCCCGGGCGCCGTGGCCAGGCGACGCTCGTCGGCGATCCAGTCCTTGTAGCGGTCGATGATGGCGGCGCCTTCAGCCTCGTCTTCGGTGCTCAGCAGGGCGCCCCAGGACTTGGCGTAGACGACGTCGGTGCCCTCGATCCCGCGATCGAAGTCCTCCAGCACCTCGAAGCCCACGCCGGCCGCCCGGGCGTTCTCGCGCGCCTGCTCCATCACCTCGGGCATCAGCGCGAACTCGGGCGGGTGCACCAGCCGGACGTTGATCCCGAACCGCGGCAGCAGGAGGGCCAGGCTCTGCGGCACGCTGATCGGCTTCTGGTAGCTCGCGGCGTAGGCCCAGCTCACGGTCGCCGTGATGCCCTTGGGATCTCCTCTCTTCTCGACGATCGTCATGAGGTCCGCCAGGGCCTGGAACGGGTGGTACACGTCGCACTGCATGTTCAGCACCGGCACCCGGCTCGCCTCGGCCACCTCGCGCAGGTACCGGTTGCCGAGTCTCCAGTCCACGTTCCGGATGGCGATCCCGTCGTTGTAGCGGCCCAGGATCTCCCCGATCTCCTTGGCCGTGTCGCCGTGGGCGATCTGCGTCGTCCGGCTCTCGATGAACTGGGCGTGGCCCCCCAGCTGCGCCATTCCGGCCTCGAAGGAGGCCCGCGTCCGCGTGCTGGAGAAGAAGAACAACATGGCCAGCACCCGATCCCGCAGCAGCGGGTGCGCGATGCCCAGCGAACGTTGGCGCTTCAGGTCGAACGCGACGTCCAGGGCGGTCTCGATCTCCTCCTTCGTCCACTCCTGCAAGGTGATGAGGTCCCGTCCCCGAAGGTGCGTCTGCATGCCCGTTCGTCCCCTTCCGTATCGGCTCGATCCCTCGTCCGCCCGCGCCCGCTCAGCGCCGCCGCCCCTCCCACACCGAAGGGTCGATCAGCGTGGGCGGCCGCCGGTCCTCGAGCGCCGCGATCAGGTTCTTCACGGCGAGCATGCCCATCGCGTCGCGGGTCTCGACGGTCGCGCTCCCGAGGTGCGGAACGATCACCGCGCCCTCCAGCTCCAACAGGTCCGTGTGAACCTCGGGCTCGTTCTCGAACACGTCGAGCCCGGCCGCGAAGATGTCGCCGTCGCGGAGCGCGGCCGCCAACGCGGCCTCGTCGATCACCGGTCCTCGCGACGAGTTCACCACCACCGCGGTCGACCTCATGCGTCGGAACTGTTCGGGCCCGAACAGGTGGTGGGTCTCGGGCGTGAGCGCCACGTGGATCGAGACGAAGTCGGCCTCGGCCAGCAGGTCGTCCAGCTCCCGTCGCTCGGCGCCCAGCTCCGCCACGACGTCGGCGGGCGGCTCCATCACGTCCGCGTACAGAATCCGCATCCCGAACCCCCGGCCTCGCCGAGCCACCGACTGGCCGATCCGGCCGAACCCCACGACGCCGAGCGTCTTGTGGTGGATGTCCTGCCCGAGCATCATCTGCGGCCCCCAGATCCAGGGCGTCCGGCTTCGCAGGAACCGGTCCCCTTCCGGGATCCTGCGGGCCGCGGACATGAGGAGGGCCCACGCCAGGTCCGCGGTCGTCTCGGTGAGGACCTCGGGCGTGTTCGTGGCCGGAATCCCGCGCCGGGTGCATTCGGGCACGTCGATGTTGTCGAACCCGACGGCGTAGTTCGCCACGATCCGCAGGTCCTGACCGGCATCGAGGAACTCGGCGTCCACCTTCTCGGTGAGCAGGGTGATCGCGCCGACCTTGCCCGGCAGACGCCGCAGCAGCTCGTCTCGAGGGATCGCCCCCTCACCCTCCCACACGTCCACGTCGCACCGCGCCCGGACGGCGGCCATGGGGGCCTCGGGCAGGACCCGGGTCACCAGGACGGGCCGCCGGTCGCTCATGGCGTGAGCCCCGGCAACGTGGCCTCGATGGCCTCGAGCGCGCCCCGGATGTTCTCGATCGAGTTGGCATAGGAGAACCGCAGGTATCCCTCGCCGTGGCGGCCGAAGGCCGTGCCCGACAACGCGGCGACGCCGGCTTCCTGGAGAACGTGTTCCTCGACCCGCTTGGAGGGGACGCCGAGCCCCTTCACGCTCGGGAAGACGTAGAAGGCGCCCTCGGGCTCCTGGCACGAGATGCCATCGATGGCGTTCAGGCCCTCCACGATGGCATCGCGCCGCGAGCGGAACTCGGCCGCCATCCGTCGGGTCGGCTCCCACGGGCCCGTCAACGCGGCGATGGCCGCGTGCTGGCTGAACGCCGAGGTGCACGAGACCGAGTTGATGACGAGCCGTGTCACCGGCTCGACGAGCGGCTCGGGGAACACCCCGAACCCGAGCCGCCACCCCGTCATGGCGAAGGTTTTCGACCAGCCGTCGAGCAGGATGGTTCGGTCGGCCATGCCGTCCACGTCCAGGACGCTCACGTGCCCGTCGCCGTAGCGGATGGCCCAGTAGACCTCGTCGCTCAGGACGACGAGGTCGCGTTCGATGGCGATGCGCGCCACGGCCTCGCAGTCCTCCTTGGACAACGCGCTGCCGCAGGGGTTGTGCGGCGAGCTCAGGATCAGGAGCCGGGTACGGTCGGTCACCAAGCCGGCCAGCTCCTCCGGGTCCATCCGGAACCCGTTCTCCTCACGCAGCGGGATCGCGACCGGCGTGGCCCCCACGAACGACGCGATGGATTCGTACATGGGGAAGCCCGGGTCCGGATAGATGACCTCGTCGCCCTTCTGGCACAACGCGATCATCGAGTACCACATGATCGGCTTGGCCCCCGGCGTCACCACCACCCGGTCCGGCGAGGTCGCCAGCCGCCCCCATCCCTCCAGGAAGTCCACGATGGCCTCGCGGAGCGCCGGGATGCCCGGGGCAGGAACGTAGTGGGTCTGTCCCGCCGCGAGCGCCTCCGCGGCTGCATCCTTCACGTGTTCGGGCGTGTCGAAGTCCGGCTCGCCGATCTCCAGATGGATGATCTTGCGCCCTTCGGCCTCGAGGGCTCGGGCGCGCGCCAGGACCTCGAACGCCGACTCGGTCCCGAGCCGGCTCATCCGGTCGGCGAGGCGAAACGTCCCCTCCGATCCCTCCGTGTCCGTCATCTTCTATCGCCTCCGTCTCGGTCCCCCACGCTCGTTTCCCCGTGTCCGTGGGGGGCTTCGCTCGCCTGTCGGCTCGCTTCTCGAGCCCCACCCTCCCTCAGAACTCCCCGCCGGCGAACGCGTCGATCATGGCCCGGACGTCGTCGCCAAGCGGGTACAGGATCGGACACGTGCAGCCGGCCTCCACGTACTCGCGCACCTTGGCGCGGCACTCCTCCGGCGTGCCGGACGCCGTGA
>DASUTU010000026.1:0-10646 GCA_036374435.1 Actinomycetota bacterium
GGTACCTGGCCAAGTACACGGTCGAGCCGGCCAGGGTCCACGGGATCGAGGCGGAGGTGGGCTCGCTCTCCCCGGGGCGCGCGGCCGACCTGGTCCTGTGGCGCCCGAACCGCTTCGGGGTGAAGCCCGAGCTGGTCCTGAAGGCGGGGCATTTCGCCTGGGGAGCGATCGGGGAGGGGAACGCCACGGTCGAGGGCGCCGAGCCGGTCCGGTACGGACCGCACTGGGGAGCGATGGGGACGGCCGGCGCCTCGCTGTCGACCACGTTCGTCTCTCGTGCCGCGCTCGACGCAGGGATCCGGGAGCGCCTGGGGAGCCGCCGGCGGTTCGTCGCGGTGAGCGGCACGCGGACGGCCGTCCGGGGATCGCTGGTCCGCAACACGGCGGTGGCGGCCGTGGACGTGGATCACCTCGACGGCACCGTGACCCTCGACGGCCGAGTCCTCGCCGTGGATCCGGTCTCCGAGGTGCCGCTGAACCGCCGGTACCTGCTGGCGTAGCCGCGGCGAGGCCACCGTTCGGAGCTGCGTCGACAAAGCATTCGCGGACCGCGCAGACTTGGTGCGATCGGGATGCATCCCCTCGCGCTCACGGGGTACCCAAGAGCGTGAAGGAGGTGGTCCGATGTACGCAGAGATCTGGACCTATCGAGAAGAGCTGCGACCGAACGTGAAGCATCTGAAGGGCTACAAGGTGGAAGCGACCGATGGGTCGATCGGGAAGGTGGACGAAGCAACCGACGAGATCGGCGGGTCGGCGATCGTCGTCGACACTGGCCCGTGGATCTTCGGGCGCAAGGTGGTCATCCCCGCCGGGACCATCGAGCGGATCGACATGGAGAGCGAGACGCTCCACGTCGGCATGACGAAGGACCAGATCAAGAACGCGCCGGAGTACGACGAGGAGAGGAGCTGGCGCGAGGACGAGTACCGCAATCGCCTCGGCGACTACTACGGCTCGACGTACCGCCGGGCCGGCTAACGGGGCGCACACGCCAAGAACGGGCGGCCTCTCGGCCGCCCGTTCTCGCGTTCACAGGCTACGGAGTGCCCGTCCAGGCCCGGTCGGACTCTGGGAGCCGCCTACGACGGCGGGTTCGACTCCACAAGGCGCTTGAGGTTCCGCAGGGACGTCATGGCGTCCCTGCGGATCGCCGGGCCCGCGAGGAAGAACACGACCGGGCTCAGGCCGCCGGTCAGATGCTTGGTGACCACGGTCTCGTCGCCGTCCGCCGCGAGCGTGTAGTCGTTCTCGTACCAGACGTCTTTCTTGCCCGGCTGGTGCTGCTCGGAGCGGATGGTGAACTGCCGCGGCGGGTCGAACCGGGTCACGGTGATGTCGGCCGAAACGTCCTTGCCGACGAACACCCCGCCCGAGCGGTAGGTCGACCCCGCGCCCGGGCCGGCCCCGCCGGTCTGCTCCATGGCCATCTTCGACTTGGGGTTGGCCCACGCCGGATGCCGCTCGACGTGGGACAGCTCCTCGAAGACCCGCTCCGGTGGCGCCTGGATCCTGATGCTGTAGCTGGGCATGGCGCGTCTCCCTTCCGCGAACGCCTGCATCCTAACGACGGACGGGAATCGCCGGAATCGACGAACGCCGGCGAGCGGGTCAGCCCCCGACGGCGCCCCTGAGCTCCCGGAACCGTTCGACCAGATCGTCAAGCTGGTAGTGGGCGTTCAGGCCGCTCGGGTTCGGCAGGACCCACAGCCGCGATCCACCGAGGGCCTCCTCCTGCGGGCCGAGCGCCGCCCCGCGGCGGCCGAACGCCGTTCGGTACGCGCCGATACCGAGCATGGCCACGACCCGGGGGCGCAGGGGGGCGAGCCGTTGTTCGAGCCCGATCGCCCCGTCCCGGAGCTCGTCGTCCGTGAGCTCGTCGGCGGTCGCCGTGCACCGGGCCACGAGGTTGGTCACGCCCAGCCCGCGGTCCAGGAGCGTCCGTTCCTCGGCCGGCGACACGAGCCGGTCGGTGAACCCCGCGCCGTGCAGCGTCTTCCAGAACCGGTTCCCGGGCTTGGCGAAGTGGTGACCGGCCCACCCCGACCACAATCCCGGGTTGATCCCGGCGAACACGACGTCGAGGTCCGGAGCGAGCACGTCCGGCACCGTCCGGCCGCGCGCCGCCTCCAGCTCGTCCCTGGTCGGGCTCACGGCACGAACGCGACTACTTCCACGCGACGGTGACGATCTCGACCGGCTCGGAGATGCCGCGGACCTGGACCTCGCGGGGCTCGGAGGCCTCGTAGCGGGAGCCGACCGCGGTGGCGCGGCTGGCCACGATCTCGTCGCCGGCCGCGAGCGCGGCGATCCGCGACGCCTCGTGGACGCCCTTCCCCGAGAAGTTCTTGCCCACCTGCGTGGCTCCGGCCGCATGCACGCCGACCCGGACCTTCGGCGCGAAGCCGGCCGCCGTCCGGTGCTCGGCGAGCCGCCGCTGGATGGCCACGGCGCACGCGAGCGCCTCCTCCGGCGAGTCGAACCCGACGAAGAACCCATCGCCGGTCCCGACGACCTCCTCGCCGCGGTGGTCGGCGAACAGCCCGCGCAGCGTCTCGTCGTGCCAGCGGAGCACGTTCTGCCACGCCTCGTCCCCGAGCGCCTCGACGAGCTGCGTCGAGCCCTCGATGTCGGTGAACATGAAGGTCTTCTCGACGCGCCGAGGCGCCTCCGTCCCCCGCAGCTGCCACGGCAGCAGGTCGGCCACCTCCTCGACCTCGACGGCGCCGGTCGGGCACGCCAACGCCGCGGTCCGCAGCAGCTCCTCGTCCACGCTCTGCGCGTCGATCACGTCGGCCTTGATGAAGTCGCCCTCCAGCCAGTCGAACGCCGTCGGCGCGATCGTGATGCAGTTGCCCGCGCCGACGCACTTGTGGCGGTCGACCCTGGCGCGGAGCACTAGACCACCTCCCGCAGCGCGAGCGCGGTGGCCTCGGCGCGTGAGGCCGTCCCCAGCCGCGCGAACAGCTCGGTGAGCCGCCCGGTCACCTCCGCCTCGCCCACGCCGAGCTCCTCGGCGATCTCGCGGTCGGTCTTCCCGGCGACGAGCCCCCGGAGCAGCTCGGCGTCGCGCTCGTCCATCCGCGCCTGCCCGTCGCCGTCGCCGCGTCCGACGGCCTCGATGGGCCCGGCCACCGCGACGAGCTCGGAGCCGACCGGCCCGCGGATCCACCGCGCGCGCACGTCGTGGTCGGCCGTCCGCCGCACGATCAGCGCGAGGCCGATCCGGAGGTACTCGCCGACCATGGCCGACTCCTCCTCCGACCCGGCTTCGGCGATCGCGCGCGCCGCCGGCACGAGGACCTCGAGCGAGGCGTCCTCGTGCATGGCCTGTTCGAGCGCCTGGAACGCGGAGCGCGCGGCGTCTGCGGCCTCCGCGACGTGTCCCCGGGCGAGCTCGACGATCGACCGCGCGGCGTCGGCCTGCGCCGGCCACGGCGGATGTCCCGGCAGCTGCGGGGCGAGCGCCGCGACCTCGAGCGCGGCGGCCTCGGCCGCACCGAGCAGCTCGTCCGACCCGCTCGCCGACCCGAGCCGGGCCGCCTCGAGCGCGAGCGTGGCCAGCGCCTCGCACCGGGCGGCCGCCTGGCCCTGCTCGGTGGCGAGCTCGACCGCCCGCTCGAGGTGCCGCCGCATCTCGCCGGCCTCGCCGGCGGCGCCGTGCACGCGTCCCCGCCACAGCTCGAGCTGTCGGGCCCGGAACGCCGTCGGCGCCTCGGCGGCAGCCGTCGCCGCGTGCTCGATCCACGACCGCGCGGCCGGCACGTCGCCGAGGTCCAGGTACGCGAGCGCGGTCCCGCCGGCCGAGAGGAACTCGAGCCCGCGGTCGCCGAGCACCTTCGCCCGGCGGAAGGCCTCCTCGCCGCGCGAGATCGCGAGGTCGGGGATCACCTTGGCCCGGGCGAACACGTGCGTGCCGTAGACCATCTGCCACTCGGACAGCGCCCGCTCGCTCTCCTTCGTGAACGCGTTCATGTGCGTCCACAGCCGCCGGATCTCCTCGATGTGCCGGCCGGCGCCGGCGCCGAGATGGATGTCCGCCGCCCAATTCAGGAACCCCATGGCGATGATCGTCGCCATCACCCCGCGCCGGTCCTGAAGGCGCTCGTACAGCTCGAGCGCCCGCTGGAGCCGCGCCGCCGCCTGCTGGGACGTCGGCCAGACCGGCGTCTGCGCGAGCGCCTCTTTGAGCGTGGCTGCCTGGGTCGCCGCCCGCATCAGCTCGAGGTGCCGGCCCTGCTTCGCCTCGTCGACCACCCAGGCGCGGATGTGGCCGAGATCCACCACGGCAAGCTCGCGGAGCGCCGCCGCGAGGGCGGCCTCGTCCCCGAGCTCCTCGGCCAGCTCGGCCGCCCGCCCGTAGGCTTCGGCCGCGCCCTCGAGGTCCACCTCGGCGGCCGGAGGCCCGAACGCCTCGCCGATCGCCGCGCCGAGCAGCGCCTGCCCGTGTTCGAGCGCGGCGCGGAGCTCGAGCTCGCGGTCGCCGGCGGAGACCGCCGAGTCACGGACCTGCCTCGCGAGCGCCGCCGCCTCCTCGCGCTCGTCGGCCTGGCGCAACGCGCCCGCCCGCCGCAGGCGGACGTCGTGCTCCAGGCCGCCCCGGCCCAGGGCGTCGGCGAGGGCCTCGAGCTCGGCGAGACCCTGGAGCCGGTCGCCGGTCCGGTGGAGCATCTCGAGCGCGTCGTCGCGCGCCACCAGCAGCTGGAGCCGCTCCTGCGGGGAGGACGCCGCCGGGAGCGCGAGGTCGACCAGGCGCAGGACCTCCTCGGGCGCGTTGGCGCGCAGCGAGTTCTCGGCCGCCTTCAGCGCGAACTGGACGCAGACGAAGGCGTTGCCGGCCGCCTTGGCGTGGTGGGCGAGGAGGGGGAGGCTCTCGGGCGCCGGCTCGCCGGCCGTGAGCAGCTCGACGATCGCGGCGTGGACGGCTCGGCGGCGGGCCGGGGGCAGAGACCCCGACGTGAACTCGCGCACCTGGTCGTGCGGGAACGTGTAGTCGGCCGCCGCGTCCCCCGGCGTCTCGAGCAGGAGGCCGGCCGCAACCGCGGGCGCGAGCGACTCGGCGAGCTCCTCGGCGGTCGGCTCGGCGTCGTCCACGCGGGCCGCGACCTCCTTCAGGTCCTTCAGGCTGAAGCGCCGGCCCAGGATGGCGGCGAGGGCGAGCGCCTTCGTGGTCTCGTCGGGCAGTCGTGCCGCGCGGCGCGAGATGAGCGTTCGCACGGCGCTCGGGACGAGGCGCTCGGCGCCTTTCGTCAACGTCCACGCGTCGCCGATCCGCTGGGCCATGCCGGCGTCGCGATAGGTCTGCACCAGCTCGGCGAGGATGAACGGCACGCCCTCGGACTGCGCGTGCATCGCGCTCGCCATCGATGCTTCGACCGGGCCGCCGAGCAGCTCCGTCAGGAACGTGGCGGTCTCGGCGCGGGTGAACCGGGACAGGCGGAGCCGGCGGACCACGCCGAACCGCTCCATGTCGGCCAGCAGCGTGACGGCCTCGGTGACGAACGCGAGCTCCTCGGGCCGGATCGTGGCCATGAGCGCGATGGGGCTCGTCGTCACGGCCCGGACGACGTAGCGCAGCAGGCGCAGGCTGTCGTCGTCGGCCCACTGGAGGTCGTCGACGAAGATCGCCAGCGGGTTCGCGGCGGCGAGGTCGCGGAGCGCCACCGCGGCCAGGTCGAACGTGCGCAGGAGCCGCGCGTCCGGCGGGAGGTTGGCGAGCGTCGGATCGTCCGAGCCGGAGAGCGCGTCGAGCGACCGGGCCAACGACGGGTGCGCCGGGTCGGCGGACGCGGCGGCGGCCAGGATCGAGCGCGCCAGCAGGAACGGGCCGCGGAGCTCCTCGTCGGCGGCCACCGAGACCACGGTGAAGCCGAGCGCCTTCGCCTGGTCGGTCGCGTCGACGATGAGGCGCGTCTTGCCGATGCCGGGTTCGCCCTCGAGCGTGAGGGCGGCCAGGCGCCCGCCGGCGGCCGAGCGCAGCTCCTGGCCGATCGCGGCGAGCTCGGACGAGCGGCCCACCACCTCGCGCGTGAGGCGCCGAACCTGGAGCTGGAGCGGCGCGAACGGCAGGGCGGTCGTCGCTTGGGCGGGGTCGCTCACGGGGTCAGACACTACGACAGCCCTCCTCCGGCGGTCTCGGGTCGTCCCGGTGGTATGCTTGTTGCATGTCAGAGCAGATCGCGATTCGCATACCGAATGCTCTGGCCGAGTCGCTGGCGGAGCTCATCGAGACGGGGCGGTTCGAGACCAAGGCGGACGCCGTGCGGACCGCGCTCGAGGCGCTGATCGACGCCGAACGGCGACGGCGGATCGGGGAGGTCATCGCGGAGGGGTACCGCAGGATCCCGCAGGACGACGACGAGGTCCGGGCGGCCACCCGCGCCGCCATCCGCTCGATCCGCGAAGAGCCCTGGTGAGCGAGCCGGCCAGCGGCGAGATCTGGTGGGGGGAGGCGCCCGACGCGAAGGGCCGCCCGTACCTGGTGCTCACGCGCGACGACGCCATCCCGGTGCTGCGGACGATCCTCGTCGCTCCGGTGACGCGGACGATCCGGGGCATCCCCACCGAGGTGCCGCTCGGCGCGGAGGAGGGTCTTCCCACCGACGGGGTCGCCTCGCTCGACAACGTCCTCACGTTCCCGAAGGTGATGCTGGTTCGGCGGATGGGGGCACTTGCGATGGAGCGGCGCGCGGAACCATGTGAGGCCCTTCGCGCGGCGACCGACTGCTGAACCCCACGAGCTGGTGCCTCAGGGAGCCGGCGCCTCGAACACCTCGTAGTGGACCGCCACCGCTTCGCGATCGACCAGGAAGCGGTCGTCCTCGGGGAAGAACACGGCTCGGTCGATGTCGTCGCCGGCGAAGTTCTTCACGGCGTCGAGCGATTCCCAGAGCGTTACGGTGAAGAACTCGGTTCGGTCGCCGTCCGCGCGCCGGAGGATGTAGGCGCCGCGGCTGCCCTCGGTCGCGCGCGACTCCCCGATCCCCGACGCGAGGAGGTAGTCGACGTAGGCGTCCGCGTCTTCGTTCCTGGTCCAGCCCCGCCACGTTCGAGCGATCATCCGGTCCTCCCTCCGCTGCCGTCCGCGATCATAGCTGGGCAGCGAATCGAGTTGATATTGCTGAATTGCAATACACCTGCTACGGTAAGCGGCATGAACGCCTCGGAGATCGGCACCCTCGTGACACGGCGGCGCCAGCAGGCCGGCCTGACTCAGCGCGAGCTCGCCGAGCGGATCGGAACGACGCAGCCCGCCATCTCCAAGATCGAGGCGGGGCGGACCCTGCCATCCCTGGGCCTGCTGGAGCGGGTCGCCCGGGCGACGGGAGGCCCGATCACGCTGACCATCGGGCGGGACCGTGCGCGGCCGTCTCGCCGAGAGCTGCGAGAACGGGTACGGCGCGTTCTCGGCGACTACGAGTTCAATCCTTGGGAGCGTGAGCCGACAGCCGCCGAGGCCGAGAGCCTGGTTGCCGATGGCTTGACGCGTGAACGCTTCGCGAGCTGAGCGGCTGCTGTCCCGTGCTGCCTTGGAGCGGCGGCGGATCCGAAGACACTTGCTGGTCGCAGCTGCCCTTCGCGACGTCCTGAACGTGGAACCGGTCGTGGTCGGTGGGACCGCGGAGGAGCTCCACTCTGGAGCCGAGTACCACGAACCGGACCTGGACGTCTGCGGATGGCTCCAGCACGGTGAGGGGACGGTCCTTCGGAGGTTGGGATTTCGAAAACGTGGCCGCCATTGGTTCCACGAACCATCCAGGGTGGCGGTCGAGTTCCCCGACTCGCGGATCGATGGTGACGAGGACCGGATCGAGCGCATCCGGGTGTCGAGCGGCACCGCCGCAGTCATCGGGGTGGACGATCTGTATCTCGATCGGCTCAGGCAGGCCACGGTCCCGCTCCATGTGGAGGGGGGTGTCGAGTATCACTCTGCGCTCGCGGTGGCGGCCGGAGCGCACGATCGGATCGATCGACGCTACGTGCTTCGCCGGATCCGCGAGATCGAACGTGAGGACCCGATGCTCGGAGCGCGGATGCGGTCACTCGACTCCAGGATCCGACGGCGGGTCTCCCGCGCTCTTCGCGGCGCCACGTAGGTCATCGCCGCGACGTGCCGGCGATCATGCCATCCCCTCCTCGACCACCGGCAGGATCTGGTTCGATTCCAGGAAGTCCTCGGTCAGGTAGAAGGCCTCCCGGATCATCGAGCGCGTCTTGCGGTTGAAGATGACCGACAGCTCGCGGCGCCCGTCGCCGTAGTGCAGGTAGACCTTGATCGTGGTGGCGTCCACGCGCAGTTCGTTCCACGACGGCGGGGTCAGGCCCCGGACGCGCCGCGTCGCCGCCGTGCTCGAGTTGCAGATCAGGATGCCGTTCAGGCCCCAGAAGAACGGGACGTGTTTGTGGCCGGCGAGCACGATGTCGACGTCGAGGCGGGTGAGCTCGGCGAGGAGGTCGCCGGCGTCGGTGATGATGTTGCGCTCGCGTCCGGTGCCGGGGATCGGGACCAGGTGGTGGTGGATCGCCAGCACCTTGATGTCGTGCGGACGGTCGAACTGCCGGCGGATCCAGCCGTAGCGCTCGCGGCCGACATGGCCCTCGTTCAGGTCCGGGACCGAGGAATCCACGCCGACCACCGTCACGCCGTCGGCCACCAGTCGTTCCGCCCGCTCCGGCTCGAGCTCGCGGCGAAGCGTTGGGAAGCGGGCGCCGAAGATGCGCTCGAAGTGGATGTAGCCGACGTTTCGCGCGTCGTGGTTTCCCGGGATCACCACGGTGGGCGCCTCGATCCGCCCGATCCACTCGGCGGCCTGCTCGAACTCCCACTCGTAGCCGGCGGCCGTGAGGTCGCCGGTCACGATGGCGAGGTCCGGGCGGAGCCGGTTCACGCGCTCGATCGTCCCGGCCATCAGCTCGTCCAGGAACAAGAGTTCGCCGCAATGGATGTCCGAGAGATGCGCGATCCGGAGCGGGATGTCGGCGATGGCCATGGCGCCTCCGGCGAAGTGGGCGACCCGGCGAGCGTACGATAGGTCGCGTGCCGGACGCCATCGAGCACAGCCTGGTGAAGGTGTTGCGGTCGGTGCCGGACTTCGCCGTGCTCGACGACCCGACGCTGCTCCAGATCGTCGGCGCGTCGTCGAACCTGTTCTGGCCCGAGGGCGCCACCGTTTTCGAGCGCGGAAGCGAGTCCGAGGCGCTCTACATCATCCTGTCGGGCGAGGTCTCGATCACCGAGCCGGGCGGGGACGGCGAGGTGGAGGTGTCGCGCATCGGGCCGGGCACCTCGTTCGGCGAGCTCTCGCTGCTGCTGCACACCACGCACTCGCGCGATGCGCGAGCCACCCAGGCCTCCGAGCTGATGGTGATCCCTCGCCAGTCGTTCGAGGAGCTTCTCGCCTCGAACCCCGATCTGGCCCACACGTTCCGCCACCGCGCCGAGGAGCGCCGGCCCGTCCGCGGCGAAGTCGAAGAAGGCGCGTAGCCCGGTTACGCGGCGAGCTCGGCGCCTTCGGCGGCGATCTCGACCAGCGAGGGGTCGCCGTCCCAGAGCTCGACCACCCGCTCGCGCATCGCCTCGAGCTCGGCGTCCGAATGCATGGGATCGTGGTGGAACAACACGAGGCGGCGGGCGCCGACGGTACGAGCGAACGCCGCGACGTCGGCCGTGCTGGTGTGCCCGAACCCCACGCGCGATGCGTATTCCTCCTCCGTGTACTGGCAGTCGTGGATCAACAGGTCGGCCCCCCATGCGAGCGCGGCCCCCGAGATCCAGTCCGGGTCGGTCGAGGCCAGGTCGGTGCCGAGGCCCGGCTCGTGGTCGGTGAGGTAGGCGAGCACCGCGCCGTCGGCCTCGATCCGGTAGCCGACCGTCGCGCCCTGGTGCTGGATCGCCGCCGAACGCACCGTGGCCCCGCCGATCGTCCAGGTGCCCTCGGGCGCGTCGTGGAACGCGACGCTGGCCGGCACCTCGGTCAGGTGCACGGGGAACAGCGGCGGGGAGAAGTAGGCGGCCACGCGCCGGTCGAGCGAGGAGATCGGCGAGGCCGGCCCCCACACGTGGAGCTCGGTCTCGGTGCGCCAGATCGGCTCGAACGCCGTGAGCCCCTCGACGTGGTCGATGTGCAGATGGGTGAGCAGCAGGTCCAGGCGCGGAGGGGGATCCGCGAGCAGCGCGTGACCGAGCGTCCTCGCCCCCGTCCCGGCGTCGAGCACGAGCCTCGTTCCGTCGTCGAGGTGGACCTCGAGGCACGAGGTGTTCCCGCCGTACCGGACCGTGTCGGCGCCCGGCGAGGCGATCGTCCCGCGGCTGCCCCAGACGCGCACCCGCATCAGCCGTCCTCGTCGCGCTCCCAGAAGAACGCGATGGCGCCGACCGGGTCGCCCACGTGCGCCAGCAGCGGGAACGCCGTGGCCTCGATCCGCCGAACGATGCCGTCGGCGCTGCGGATCGTGACCGGCCCGTGCGCGGGGACCTGGCGGGTCACCGCCACGCCGAGCGGCGTCTCGCTCGGCGCGAACCGCTCCCCCCGCCCGTCCGAAGGTGCGAACAGCGCGGTGTACTCCTCTGCGGTCATCCCGTGGCCCTCGTGGAACTTCGTGCCGAGAACGGCCTCGGCCGCCTCGTTGAAATAGATCACCCGTCC
>DASUTU010000027.1:0-9932 GCA_036374435.1 Actinomycetota bacterium
GTGGGAGCGAGTGTGACTCAAAGTGTGACCCACGGAGGGACCCTGAACACCCTTCACCGGAAACGTGCTGGTCAGACTGGTGATCCCTACGGGATTTGAACCCGTGTCTCCACCTTGAGAGGGTGGTGTCCTAGGCCACTAGACGATGGGACCGGGGAGCTCGCGCGTCGCCGAGCGGTAGGAAGGATACAGAACGGATGCGTGAGGCGGAGGACGAGCGCCGGCCAAGGCTGTTCAGCGTCGGCCACGGCGCGCGGGACCTCGATGCGTTCTTGGCGCTCCTTCACCGCGGAGGCATCCGGCGAGTGGCCGACGTCAGGATCGCGCCGGGATCGCGGCGGCATCCCCAGTTCTCGAAGGACGCGCTGGAGGGGGCACTCGAGCACGCCGGGATCGAGTACGTCTGGCGCGGGGCCGACCTCGGCGGGTTCCGGCGGCCGAGGCCAGACTCCCGCCACACGGCGTTGCGGAACTCGGCCTTCCGCGGCTATGCCGACCACATGGAGATGGACGCCTTTCGGGCCGGCATCCGGTGGCTGCTCGGGCAGGCCGTGTCCGCCCCCACCGCGTTCCTGTGCGCCGAGTCGGACTGGCACCGGTGCCACCGGCGGATGATCGCCGACGCCGTCCTGGCCCGCGGCGGCCGCGTCATCCACCTCCTCGATCGCGGGGACGAGGAACACACCCTCCACCCCGACGCGAGGATCGAGGGCACCGACGTCGTCTACGACGCCGCCCAGTCCACGATGCTCTGAGTCGTTGACGGCACCTTCTGCCGTCGCTACGGTCACGGGGTCATGCGAGGTGTGGTAGCGGGGACGAAGAAGCCGTAACGGCGCGGGCGACCGTCGGTCGTCACGGGCATCGGGCCTTCCGCGAGAGCGGGGGGCCTTTCTCGTTGGGAGGAACGGATGGAACGAGACCATAGGACGCCATGGTCGGCGGGAGCCGTCTTCAGTTCGGATGGCCTGCGCCTGCGCGGCGTTCCCGCCCAGGCGTTGGCGGCCGAACACGGCACCCCTCTGATCGTCTACGACGAAGACGAGGTCCGGACGCGATGCCGCGAGCTCGCGGCCCGGTTCCCTCGCGCCCTGTACGCCGTGAAGGCGTTCACGGCCCGCCCGGTGATCCGGATCGCGCTCGAAGAGGGACTCGGGCTCCTGGCCGCCTCCGGGGGTGAGGTCGTGGCGTGCCTTCGAGCCGGCGCCGACCCGGCCCACGTCGTCTTCCACGGGAACAACAAGAGCCGGGACGAGCTCGAGCTCGCCGTGGCCTCCGGGGTCGGCCTGGTGGTCGCCGACAGCCTCGACGAGCTCGTCGAGCTCGACCTGGTGGCGAGGACGGCGTCGACCGTTCAAGCCGTCCTGGTGCGGGTGACGCCGGGAGTGAGCGGCGGCACCCACCGGTACGTCGAGACGGGTGAGGCCGACTCGAAGTTCGGGATTCCGATCGCCGAGGGCCTCGAGGCCGTCCGGTTCGCGGCCGGCGCGGAGGGCCTCTCGTTCCGAGGGCTCCACGCCCACGTCGGCTCCCAGCTCCTTCGTCCCGAACCCGCCCTGGCGAGCCTGGACGTCCTCCTCCAGCTCGCGGCAACGGCCCGCGCCGACACCGGCACGACGATCGAGATGCTCGACGTCGGAGGCGGGTTCGGCGTGACGTACACGGACGAGCCTCCGCTCGACCTCGCCGCGTTCTCCGCGCGGCTCACCGACGCCCTCCACGACGGCGCGGTGCGTCGGGGCCTTCCCACGCCGGAGCTCGTGGTCGAACCGGGCCGTTGGGTCGTGGCGAACGCCGGCCTGACCCTCTACCGTGTCGGCACCGTGAAGCGGAGGGGGGACCAAGCGGTGGTCGCCGTCGACGGCGGGATGTCGGACAACATCCGTCCCGCGTTGTACGGGGCGCGGCACGAGGTGGCGCTGGCCGGTCCCGGGAGGCCGGGTTCGCCGGTCCGCGCGACCGTCGTGGGCAAACACTGCGAGTCCGGCGACGTGCTCGCGACCGACGCGGCGCTTCCGCGGCTCCCCGAACGCGGCGACCTGCTGGCGGTGGCGACGACCGGCGCGTACTGCTACTCGATGTCGAGCTCGTACAACCGGATCGGCCGGCCGGCGGTCGTGGCCGTGAACGACGGCGTGGTCCGCGAGTGGCTGCGGCGCGAGACCGACGACGACCTCGACCGCCTCGAGCTCGACCTGGTGGAGGCGGCCCCGTGAGCTCGACCACGCTGGCGCTGGCGGCGTCCCCGGCCGGGGTCCGGTCTCGCACGGCGTGGCGGGTGCTCCTCGCCTTCGCCGGGAGCTGGCTCGTCGCGGGCTTGGCCCAGCTCGAGCTCCACCTGCCGTTCACCCCGGTGCCGGTCACCGGGCAGACCCTGGGCGTCCTGTTGGTCGGGGCCTCGCTCGGGGCCGGGCTGGGCGCGGTGTCGATCGGCCTGTACCTAGCGCAGGGAGCGCTCGGACTGCCGTTCTTCTCCGGCGGCGACTCCGGGATCGACTTCCTCCGCCTGTCGAGCGTCACCGGCGGCTACCTGTGGGGGTTCGTGATCGCGGCGCTCGTGGTGGGGCGGCTGGCCGAGCGCGGCTGGGACCGGTCCATCCGCAGCTCGATCGGCGCGATGTTCCTGGGCGAGCTGATGCTCTACGTCGTCGCGATCCCGTGGCTGATGGGCGCCGTCGACGTGCCGCTGTCCGAAGCCCTCGAGCTCGGGCTGGCGCCGTTCGTCGTCGGCGACGCGCTCAAGCTGTTGGTGGCCGCGGGCCTGCTCCCGCTCGGCTGGCGCGTGACCCGGAACCGGTAGCGGCTACGGGCCCGGGATGCCCGATACCTCGATCTGGTTGCTGACGTCCACGACGCCTTCGGTGTCCCAGGCGTCGTCGCCCGCGGCTCGTTTGGCCACCGTGGATTTGGCTTTCCCGGTGAGGATCACGACGTGTTTCTTCACGTCGACGCTGATGTCGTACTGCTCGTCGTACGGCCCGCCACGGATCCGGTCCAGGATCTCCTGCTTGATGTCGAGGTCGGAGCGGGTGTTCGGGTCGTATTCGGGGCCGTACCAGGCGTAGTAGTAGCGCGAGTCCGGCGGGACCCAGGGCTGCACGATCATGCCGATCACCTCCGAGTCGGTCGTTCGGGCACTGCCGTCGAGCCCGAAGGCCTCACCCGTCGGCTACCCGGCCGGCGCCCGCCGGAAACGGATCAGTTCTCGCCCTGGGCCCGCGTGAATCCCGGCTCGCCGTCGAACTCCTGGAGCTTCTCGATGTGCATCCACCGGTGCCGCGTGGAGACGCGCGTCAGGAGCTCGTGCACGGCGTCGTCGGACAGCTCGCCCGGGTCCTTTCGGATGACGAACCGGCACGCGTAATGGTCGACCATGTCGGCCGAGGCGCCGGTGGCGGGGAACACCTGGCGCCCGCGGTTCGAGATGGACTTCAGCTCCAGGTTCGAGCCGTCGGTGAGCTCGCGCAGGCTGGTGCCGAGGGTCTCGGGATCCAGCGGCGACTCGACGAACAGGTCGAGCCCCACCACGGCGCGTTTGGTCACCTCGACGAAGTCCGGGCGAGCGCTCACTCGCGGCAGTTTGATCGGCTTGTAGTCGCGGACCTGCCAGCGCTCGGAGATCTTCCCCAGGTTGCCGATGATGGCGTCCGTGTACGTCGTGGTCGGCGTGCCCTTGTCGTAGCCGACCACGTCGCCGGTGAGGACCCCCTGCTCCAGCGTGACCAGGATGGCGTGTTCGATCGCGGCGGCGGCCTCGAACTGCCCGAGGTAGCGGAGCATGAGCACGGCGGCGCCGATCACCGCGGTGGGGTTGATCACGTTCTTGCCCGCGTATTTCGGGGCGGAGCCGTGGACGGCTTCGAAGATCGCCACGTCGCTGCCGATGTTGGCGCTCGGCGCGTAGCCGAGGCCGCCGATGAGCGCGCTCGACAGGTCGGACAGGATGTCGCCGTTCATGTTCGTCGTGACGATCACGTCGAACTGCTCGGGGCGCTTGACGAGCTGGTGGGCGCAGTTGTCCACGATGACGTGCCAGGACTCGACGTCGGGGTACTCGGGCGCGATCTCCTCGAACGTCCGCTTCAGCATGCCCTCGGAGAACTTCATGATGTTCGCCTTCGTGGCACACGCCACGCTGGCACGGCTTTCGGCCACGGCGAGCTCGAACGCGAACCGGACGATCTTCTCGCACCCCTTGCGGCTGATCAGCTTGAGGGTCTGCGCCACGCCCGGTGTCTGCAGGTGTTCGATACCCGCGTAGAGGTCCTCGACGTTCTCCCGCACCACGACCAGGTCGATCCCGCGCCCGCTGTACGGGGTGGTGACCCCGGGGAGCTCGCGCACGGGCCGGACGTTGGCGTAGGTCTCGAACAGCTTGCGCAGGGTCACGTTCGCGCTCTTCTCGCCGAACCCGACCGGCGTCTCCAGCGGGCCCTTCAGCACGACACGGGTTCGTTCGATCGACTCGATCGTGTCCTGCGGCACGCCGGAAGGTAGTCCCTGCTTGAACACCTCGGCGCCGGCTCGGCGCTCGTCCCACTCGATGGCGGCGCCGGCGGCCGCGACGGTCCGGCGGGCGGCCGTGACGCATTCGGGACCGATGCCGTCTCCGGGGATCACGGTGACGGGGATCGGGCCGGACGTTCCTACCGATGACTCCACGCGCGGGCTCCTTCGACTCTGACGATCTCGAACGGCGGCCATCCTCTCACGTGGGCCTCGCCACAGGGCCGGTTGGTAGGCTCGGCGTCGGATGCCCGCCCGCCCGCACCCGCTCCTCCTGGTCGCCGCCGCGTCTCTGCTGGTCGCGGCGGCCTGCGCCGGTGACGAGGAGGTGGACTCGCCCCGGCGGCCGGTGCCCAACCAGACGGCCACCACGTCCGCGCCCTCGCCGGCGGAGACGGCCCAGGCCTCGCCGAGCCCGGCCATGGCCCCGCCCGCCGCCGAGCCGCTCACCAAGCTCGAGCAGGCCCAGGACAAGCTGAGGCACCTGATCTTCATCGTCCAGGAGAACCGCTCGTTCGATCACTACTTCGGCACGTTCCCCGGAGCGGACGGGATCCCGATGAGGAACGGGAAACCCACCGTGTGCGCGCAGGACCCGATCCTCGGCAGGTGTGTGCCGCCCTACCGGTCGCGCAGCCAGTTCCACCAGGGCGGTCCGCACGCGCAGCGCCACTCGCGCGAGGACGTGAACGGCGGCCGCATGGACGGCTTCATCCGGATGGCCATCGAGAGCCCCGTCCACTGCGCCGACCATCGCGACGACCCCGAGTGCCGAGACTTCCTCGGGCCGCAGGGCCAGCCCGACGTCATGAGCTACCTCACGGGCAAGGAGATCCCGAACTACTGGAAATACGCGAGGCGGTTCGTGCTCCAGGACCACATGTTCGCTCCCGCCGACTCGTGGACCCTGCCGGCCCACCTGTGGCTGGTGTCGGCGTGGGCCGCGCGGTGCACGGACCCGCACGATCCGATGAGCTGCTCGTCGAACCTGGAGCTGAAGGACGAGCACGAGCTCATGCGCCGGGGGGTGGACCGTCCCATCTGGGCCTGGACCGACATCACGTACCTCCTGCACGAGGCGGGCATCGACTGGGCGTATTACGTGGGCAACGACACCTGCGCGTTCGAGTGCACCGGGCCGAAGGGGCGGGAGCGAACCGTGGCCCACCAGAACCCGCTCCCGTGGTTCACCACCGTCCGCCAGAACCACCAGGTGCGGAACATCCGCGGACACGAGGAGTACTTCGGAGCGGCGGCGAACGGCACGCTCCCGCCGGTGTCGTGGGTCATGCCCTTTTCAGGGGTGGGGGAACATCCGGGCGCCGGGGAGCCGATCTGGAAGGGGCAACGCCACGTCACGCGGGTCATCAACGCGGCCATGCGCGGCCCCGACTGGGAGGAGACCGCCATCTTCGTGGTATGGGACGACTGGGGCGGGTTCTACGACCACGTGGAGCCCCCTCGGGTGGACCGCAACGGCTACGGGATCCGAGTGCCGGCGTTCATGGTGAGCCCGTGGGCCAAGGCCGGGACGATCGACTCCCAGATCCTGTCGTTCGACGCCTACCTCAAGCTCATCGAGGACCTGTTCCTGGGCAGCCAGCGGCTGGACCCGGACACCATGAGCCGGCCGGACTCGCGCCCGAGGGTCCGGGAGAAGGTGAAGATCCTGGGCGACCTCCTGAAGGAGTTCGACTTCGATGAGGACCCGATCCCCCCGCTGATCCTGGATCCCCGCCCCTGACCGCCGGCACGCCGGGTACAGGCCCGACGCCGGCCCGCCTAGAATCGATCGGGATGAGACGAGGGGACGCACCAGCGTGAGCGACGGCACGGCCGCGAACGAGCGCACCGTGGACCGGCTCCGGGAGGCCGGGGTGGCGCTGCCGACCTTCGAGCAGCTCACCGAGCCCGAGAAGATCCCCCAGCGCATCCGTCGGGAGCTCGCCGACGTCGACCCGGACGCCGCCCACCCCCTGAACCTGTTCCGGGTCCACTGGTACAACGCCGCCGACCGGCGCTCGACCGTCGAGGTGCCCGAACACGTGGTCCTGCCGCCCGAGCTCACCGGCGTGGACGCCCGGATCGTGGTGGCGCTCGGCGACCGCTTCCCGATGATCGGGGCCCACAAGGTGCTCGCCGCCTACGCCTGCCTGGTGGCGCGGATCGTGGGGGGCGAGTTCGATCCGACGGTGCACCGGGCCGTGTGGCCCTCGACGGGGAACTACTGCCGTGGGGGTGCGGCGATCAGCCGGATCATGGGGTGCCGCGGCGTCGCGGTCCTGCCCGAGGGCATGAGCAAGGAACGGTTCGAGTGGCTCGAGCGGTGGGTGGCCGAACCCGAAGACGTCATCCGCACCCCCGGGGTCGAGAGCAACGTCAAGGAGATCTACGACGAATGCAAACGGCTGGCCGAGGACCCGGCCAACGTCATCCTCAACCAGTTCTCCGAGTACCCGAACCACCTCGCCCACGAGCTCGTCACCGGGCGCGCGCTCGCTCACGTGTTCGAGACGGTCCGCGACCGCGAGCCGTCGCTTCGGCTTCGCGCGTTCGTCTCGGCCTCGGGTTCGGCGGGGACGATCGCCGCGGGCGACCATCTCAAGGACCGGTACGGCTCGGCGATCGTGGTCGCCGAGGCTCTCGAATGCCCGACGTTGCTGCGCAACGGGTTCGGGGAGCACAACATCCAGGGGATCGGGGACAAACACGTGCCGTTGATCCACAACGTGATGAACACCGACGTCGTCGTGGACATCAGCGACCGGGACACCGACGCCCTCAACGTCCTGTTCAACACGGACGTGGGCCGCGAGCACCTGCGGCGTCGCGGGATCGACGGCGCCACGATCGCCGCGCTCGACTCGTTCGGCCTCTCGAGCATCTGCAACGTGCTCGCGTCGATCAAGGCCGCGAAGCTCCTGCGGATGAGCTCGGACGACGTGATCGTGACCGTGGCCACGGACGGTGCGGCCCTGTACCGAACCGAGGTGGACAAGGTCCTTGCGCGCGACTTCCCGGACGGGTTCGGTGAGGCGGAGGCGGCCGAGACCTTCGGGCGCTCGCTCGAGGCGCTGGGGACCGCCGACACGCTCGAGCTCACCCACGAGGACCGGGAGCGGATATTCAACCTCGGCTACTTCACGTGGGTCGAGCAGCAGGGCATCACGATCGAGCACTTCACCGCGCGCCGGGACCGGGCGTTCTGGCGCGGCCTGCGCGAGCTCGTGCCGGCGTGGGACGAGGGGATCCGCGAGCTCAACGCGCGCACCGGGCTGGAGGTCGAGGGATGAGCGCGCAGCGCGGGTCGGGCGGGAAGGAACGGGCATGAGCGGCGGGCCGGTCACCATGGTGGTCTGTTCGGGCTGCGGACAACGGGCGACCGGCGCGGACCCGCTGCCCTTCCGGTGCCCCAACGCGGGAACCGACGACGTGGACCACGTCATGGTGCGCGAGCTCGACCCGACCCACGTGAGCTTCCCCGATGGCGACGAGCCGAACCCGTTCGTGCGGTACCGCGAGCTGTTCCACGGCTACCACCTCGGCCGCGAGAACGGGATGAGCGACGCCGACCACGTGCACCTGGTGGAACAGCTCGACAAGGCCGTGGCCGCCGTGGACGGGCAAGGGTTCGTGGTGACCCCGTTCGCGCGCAGCGACGCCCTGTCCGAGGCCGTGGGGTGCTCGGTCTGGGTGAAAGACGAGACCGGCAACGTGTCCGGGTCGCACAAGGCGCGGCACCTGATGGGGCTGATGGTTCACCTCCTTGTCGCCGAGCAGTCCGGGCTCGCGCCGCCGGACGCCCGCGAGCTGGCCATCGCGAGCTGCGGGAACGCGGCGCTCGCCGCGGCCGTGGTGGCCCGGGCGGCCGAGCGGCCCATCCGGGTGTTCGTCCCGACGTGGGCCGACGAGGTGATCGTCCGGCGGCTGCGGGACCTGGGCGCGACGATCGAAGTGTGCGAACGCGAGGAGGGCGTCCCGGGGGACCCGACCTACCACGCGCTCCGGCGAGCGATCGACGGCGGCGCGATCCCGTTCACGTGCCAGGGTCCCGACAACGGCCTGACCATCGAGGGCGGCGAGACGATCGGCTACGAGCTCGTCACGCAGCTCGCGCACGAGGGCGAGGCGCTGGACCGGCTGGTGGTTCAGGTCGGGGGCGGCGCGCTCGCGAGCGCCTGCATCCGCGCCTTCGAAGACGCCGCGCTCCTGGAGGCGCCGGAGCGGCTGCCGAGGTTCCACGGCGTCCAGACGCTCAACGCCCACCCGCTCGAGCGTGCGTTCATGCGCGTCCGCCAGCGCGCCGGGTACGAGACCGATCCCGAGAGCATCGTCGAGGCGATGGCGTGGGCCCGCACCCACCGGTCGGAGGTCATGTGGCCCTGGGACGAGGAGCCCCGAAGCGTGGCCGACGGCATCCTGGACGACGAGACCTACGACTGGGCGGCCGTGGTCGGCGGCATGTTGGCCACCGACGCCGTGCCGGTGCTCGTCTCCGAGGACCGGCTGCGGGAGGCGAACGAGCTGGCCCGGAACGCCACGGGCATCGAGGTCAGTCACACGGGCTCGGCCGGCCTGGCCGGCCTGCTCGAGCTGGCGGGCCGCGGGGAGCTCCGGCCGGAGGAGAACGTGGGGGTCCTGTTCACCGGGATCGAACGCACCGAGGGAAGCGAGGGGAACCGATGAGGAGCTTCGCGGGACGAGACGTCTTGTCGCTGAAGGACTGGGAGCGGGAGGAGTACCTGCACGTCTTCGAGGTCTGCGATCGGATGGCGCCGATCGCCAAGGGGCGGCGCAACGCCGACCTGCTGAAGGACAAGACGTTGCTGACGGCGTTCTACCAACCGAGCACCCGGACGCGCCTGGCCACCGAGGCGGCCATGCACCGGCTGGGCGGGCACGTGCTCGGGTTCTCGGACGCCAAGATGACCCGGGCCGGCGACTTCTACCAGGAGTCGATCAAAGACACCGTGCACATGCTCGAGTTCTATGCCGACGTGATCGCGATGCGGCACTTCGCGCAGGGGGCGCCGGCCGAGGCAGCCCGGTGGGCGTCGGTGCCGATCATCAACTGCGGCGACGGCTGGGGCGAACACCCCACGCAGGTGCTGACCGACCTGTACACGACGTACAAGGAGCTCGGACGGCTCGACGGGCTGAACTTCCTGCTGGTCGGCGACATGCGGATGCGGACGATGCATTCGATCCTGTACGCGTTCAGCCAGTTCGACGTGGTGTCGTACGTGGTCGGCCCGCCCGAGATGTCGCTCCTGCCGGAGTTCAAGGCCGAGCTCGACGAACGCAACGTCCGCTACACCGAGGCGGAGTCGGTGGAGAAGGTCCTGTCCGACGTGGACGTGATCTACATGGAGCCGGTCGTGCAAGCCGACTACACGAAGGGCCGGGACGAACGCGGCGGGGAGCTC
>DASUTU010000028.1:0-58483 GCA_036374435.1 Actinomycetota bacterium
ACGGGTGGTACGGCGACGACGAGGGAGGCGACGGGTGAGCCTGGACAACCTCAAGATCGCCGTCTACCTGGCCGTCGCGCTGGTGCCGGCCCTCGTGCTGCACGAGTACGCCCACGCGTTCGCGGCCGACCGTCTCGGCGACCCGTCGCCCAGGCGGTGGGGGCGCCTCACCGTGAACCCGCGGCCCCTGATCGACCCCTTCGGGACGTTGATCCTCCCGGCGTTGGCGCTGATCCTGATCGCCGGCCGAGGAGGTTCGGTCCTGCCGGTCTTCGCGTACGCCAAGCCGATGCCGCTGGACAGCTCGGCGCTTCGCGATCCCGGGCGAGACTCCCTGATCGTCACGCTCTCGGGCCTCGGGGCGAACCTGGTTCTGGTGTTCCTGGGCGGCCTCGTGGTTCGCCTGGGGGCGACGGGGGAGCTCGCGCTGTTCGCGCAGTCGTGGATGATCGTGAACGCGCTGATGTTCGCGATCCAACTGATGCCGATCCCCGGGCTCGACGGGTCGCGCCTCCTGGCTCGAGTGCTGCCGCCGCGGGCGCGCGAGGTCTACGTGAACGCCTCCCAGTACCTCGTGTTGTTCATCCTGGTGGCGTTCTTCCTCCTGTCGGGGCCGCTGCTCGCGATCGTGGACGGGTTCGCGCAGATCGTCTGCAACGCCGCCTCCGGAGCGGACTGTCTGCTCTAAGGAGTGAGCGGTTGCTCCCCGGGAGGCGGGGGGGTCGCGGCTATCATGGGCCGCATCGTGACGAACGGTCCCACCCGCAGCGCCGCGGACGCCGGTTCGTTCGCCGTCGAGCTCCCGGTGTTCGTTGGTCCGTTCAAGCTGCTGGCCGACCTGATCCTGGACCAGAAGATCGACGTGTGCGACGTGTCGATCGCCGCCGTCACCGACCGTTTCCTCGAGCACGCGAAGGAGGCGGACCGGTGGTCGCTCGAGGAGGCCACGTGGTTCCTCGCGGCCTGTGCGGTCCTGCTCGAGCTGAAGGTGGGCCGCCTGATGCCTCGGCACCAGGTGCTCGACGAGGAGGACCTGCTCGGCGTCTCGCCCGACCTGGTGTACGCGCGATCGATCGAGCTGGCGGCGATCCGGCGGGTGGCGGAGGAGCTCGGCCGCCGGTTCCTCGACGAGTCGGGCCGCTTCCCCCGCGAGGCGGGGCCGCCGCCCGAGTTCGCGCACCTGTATCCCGACGTGATGGAGCGAGTGGTCGCCGACGACCTGGCGGCGCTCGCCGCCGCCCTCCTGCGCCCGCCCCCCATGCTCGACCTGTCTCACGTCACGCCCATCCGGTACTCGATGGAGGAGGCACGGGGCGCGGTGGAGGCGCATCTGGGGCGCCTGGGGAGGGCGTCGTTCCGGGACCTCGTCGCGGACTGCGACGAGCGGATCCAGGTGGTGGTCCGGTTCCTCGCGCTCCTGGACCTGTACCGGGAGGGACGGGTCGAACTGGCGCAGGCCGAGACGTTCGGCGAGATCGAGGTCCGCTGGGAAGGTGCCGCGTGACCGATCGCGGGCCCCTGCTGCTGGCGCTCGAAGCGGTGTTGTTCGTCTCGGACGAGCCGGTCACGGCCGTGGGTCTCGGGCAGGCCCTCGGTGTGGACCGGCGGGAGGTCGACGAGCTGTGCGACGAGCTGGCTCGCGCCTACGAGGAACGCGGCGCCGGCATCGTGTTGCGCAACGTCGCGGGGGGCTGGCGGCTGACCACCCATCCCGACGCGGCGCCGGTCGTCGAGCTGTTCGTGTTGTCCTCGCGCCACGCCCGGTTGACGAAGGCGTCTCTCGAGACGCTGGCTATCGTCGCCTACAAACAGCCGGTCACGCGGCACCAGGTCTCGTCGATCCGCGGAGTGAACTCCGACGGCGTGCTCCGCGCCCTGGTCGACCGTGGGCTGGTGGCGGAGGTGGGACGCGAGGAGACTCCCGGACGTCCGGTCCTGTACGGAACCACTCCGGACTTCCTGGAGCGGCTCGGCCTCGCGTCGTTGTCGGACCTCCCGCCGCTCGCGCCGCTCCTCGGTCAGCCGGCCGGCAACGCCGAAGAGGAGCAGCCCGAAACCGCGGGCGAGTGACCGCACCGTGCCCGTCGAACGCCTCCAGCGCGCTCTGGCCCGGGCGGGGTTCGGATCGCGTCGCGCCTGCGAGGAGCTGATCGCCGCCGGGCGGGTCGAGGTCAACGGCCGGGTGGCCACACTCGGGGACCGCGTGGACCCCGCCCGGGACGAGGTGCGGGTGGACGGTCGCCGTGCCAGCGTCGATCCCGGGCTCCGGTACCTCGCGCTGCACAAGCCGCCCGGCGTCACCACCACGATGCGGGATCCGCACGCCGACCGGGACCTCCGGACGTTCCTGCCCTCCGGCCCGCGGGTGTTCCCGGTTGGACGGCTCGACCGGGACACCGAGGGATTGCTGCTGCTCACGAACGACGGAGAGCTGGCCAATCGGCTGGCGCACCCGCGGTACGGGATCGAGAAGGAGTACCTGGCCGAGGTGGAGGGGGCGCCCACCCGCGCCCAGATCGGGAGGCTGCTCCGGGGCGTGGTGTTGGAGGACGGTCCGGCCCGGGCCCTGCGGGCCCGTTCCGTCGCCCGGAGCGCCGCCCGCGGCGCCGTTCGGCTCGTGCTCGCGGAGGGCCGCAAACGTGAGGTGCGGCGGATGCTCGAGGCCGTGGGGATGCCCGTCCGGCGGCTGATCCGAACCCGGATCGGCCCGATCCGGCTGGGGCGGCTCCCTCCGGGCCAGGTCCGCGAGCTGACCGCCGAGGAGGTCCGGGCGATGTACCGGGCCGCCGGCCTGTAGCCTGTCGCCGCATCCGGGCGGTCCGGCAACGGTCGAGGAGTCGCGGTGGGGGAGTTGAAGGTGCGAGCGGCGCGGGGCGCGATCGTGGTCGCGCGCGACGACGCCGCCGACGTGTTCGCGGCCACCGAACGCCTGCTCGCCGCGATGTTGGAGCGCAACGGGGTCGACGCCGACGACCTCGTGAGCGTCTTCTTCACCGCGACCGAGGACCTGCGGTCGGTCTTCCCGGCCGAGGCCGCTCGCCGGATGGGTCTCGGGCACGTTCCCCTCATGTGTGCGCGGGAGATCCCGGTCCGCGGCTCCATGCCCCGGGTGATCCGGATCCTCATGCACTTCCACACCGTGCGGCGGGTGGACGAGATCGATCCCGTGTACCTGGACGGCGCGGAGTCGCTTCGCGATGACCTCGGCTGAACGGATCGCGGTCGTCGGCACCGGCCTCATCGGCACCTCGATCGCCATGGCCGCCGTCCGGGCGGGGGAACCGGTGCGCGGCTTCGACGCCGCTCCCGAGGTGGTGGCGGCGGCGGCCGAGCGGTCCGGGCTGACCCCCGCGGCCTCCCTCGAGGAGTGTGTGCGCGCAGCCACCATCGTGTTCGTCTGCACCCCGGTCCAGTCTCTGGCGGAGCTCGTGGTCGAGGTTCTCGCCGCGGCGAGCGGGGCGATCGTCACCGACGTGGGGAGCGTCAAATCTCACCTGATGGTCGAGGTCGAGGTGAAGGCGGACCCGAACCATCTCGGCCGCTTCGTCGGGGGGCACCCCATGGGCGGCTCCGAACGCTCCGGCCCCGATCACGCCTCGGCCTCCGTCCTGGACGGCGTGGCCTGGGTGCTCGCTCCGGCCCGGGCGACCGAGGAGGCGTCGGTGGAGCGGCTCGAGGCGTGGGTGTCGAAGATCGGGGCGCGACCGATCCGCATGGAGGCCGAACGACACGACCGGCTGGTGGCCATGGTGAGCCATCTTCCGCAGGTCGCCTCGACCGCCCTGATGGGGCTCGCCGCGACCGAGGAGGCGGGAGAGCCCGAGATCCTGCTGCTCGCCGCCGGCGGCTTCCGAGACCTCACCCGCCTCGCCGCCTCGAACCCCCGGTTGTGGAGCGACATCCTGCTGGCAAACCGGGAAGCCATCGCCAGGGCGCTGGACCTATACCTTGACCGGCTTCGCCGGCTGCGGGACCTCGTGGCGGGTGAAGACGGTCCGGCCGTCGAACGAGCCTTCGCCGAGGCCAAAGCGGCTCGCCTCACGCTCGCGGCCAAGCCGCAGGTGAAGTCGGGGGTGGGCGTGATCCAGGTGCCGGTGCCGGACCGGCCCGGCGTGCTCGCCGAGGTGACGGCCGCCATGGGAGAGGTAGGGGTCAACATCGAGGACCTCCAGATCGTGCACTCGCCCGAAGGGGGCAGCGGCACCGTTCACCTCACGGTCGCGGCCGATCGGGCCGAGGTGGCCGAACGTGCCCTGCGCGATCGATGGTTCGAGCCCCTCCGGTTGGCCTGAGGGGGCCTCGTGCGGGTCACGATCCGTCCGGGGGGTGCGGTCGGGGGCGAGGTGGCCGTCCCGGGAGACAAATCCATCGCCCACCGCTGGTTGATCCTGGCCGCGACGTCGCGTGGCCGGAGCGAGCTCCGAAGGCTTCCTGCGGCGCTCGACGTCCGGTCGACCGCGAAGGTTCTCGCGGCGCTGGCGCCGGAGGGAGCTTCAGCTCCACTCGAAGCTTGGGCCTTCAACGCCGCCCCGATGCCTGAGGACGAACGTTCCACGTCCAACACACCTCGACCCCGAGCGGCCGACCTCACGGTCAGGTCTCGAGGTCGAGCGTCACTTCGCCCTCCGGATGAGCCGCTGGACTGCGGGAACTCCGGGACCACGATGCGGTTGCTGAGCGGCGTCTTGGCCTCGTGCCCCTTCCCGGCGACCCTGGCGGGAGACCGAAGCCTGTCGGCTCGACCCATGGAGCGGGTGGCCGCCCCGTTACGGGCGATGGGCGCGGACGCGACCACCACGGACGGGCACGCGCCGGTGCGGATCCGTGGGGGAAGGCTCCACGGGATCGACCATCGCCCGGAGGTCCCGAGCGCCCAGGTAAAAGGCGCGCTCCTCCTGGCCGGCCTGGGGGCGGAGGGGAGCACGTGGGTGGACGAGCCCGCGCCCACCCGCGACCACACCGAACGCGCCCTCGAGCACCTGGGCGCGCCCGTGCGGCGTGACGGGCTGCGCGTCGGGATCGAGGCGTTCGACCCCGAGGGGATCGCGGGGGCCGTGCCGGGCGACGTCTCCTCCGCCGCGTTCCTGCTCGCCGCCGCGGCGATCACGGGACGGTCGTTGACCGTGCGAGGCGTGGGGCTGAATCCCACCAGGACGGCGTTCATGGACGTCCTGCGACGGATGGGTGTCGAGGTCGAGGTCGAGGTCGAGGGTCTGGAGCTGGGTGAGCCGGTCGGCACGATCCGGCTCGTGCCCCCGCCGGCGATCGTCGGGACCGACGTGTCGCCGGAGGAGGTCCCTCTGATGATCGACGAGGTGCCCGTCCTGTGCGCCCTCGCCGCCTGCGCCGAGGGGACCACCCGGTTCCGTGGGGCGGGTGAGCTCCGCGTGAAGGAGGTGGACCGGCTGGTCGGGCTGGCCGAAGCCGTCCGCGGGATCGGCGGCGCGGCCGAGGTCGAAGGCGACGACCTCCTCGTCGGCGGCGGCGGACTGCTGGGCGGTCGAGCCTCGTCGG
Organism: Actinomycetota bacterium; assembly: GCA_036374435.1. Classification (GTDB taxonomy): domain Bacteria; phylum Actinomycetota; class UBA4738; order UBA4738; family HRBIN12; genus CALGFI01. Next base: position 5,515 of record DASUTU010000028.1, read on the forward strand.
GGGGCGATCACCGGCTGGCGATGGCGCTCGCCGTGGCCGGGCTGGGAGCGAGCTCGCCCGTCGAGATCGAGGGCATGGAGGCGGCGGACGTGTCGTTCCCGGGGTTCGTCTCGACGCTCTCGGCGCTCGGAGCGAGGGTGGAGACGTGACCGGCGCGCGGCCGGTGATCGCGATCGACGGACCCGCCGGGGTCGGCAAGAGCACGCTGGCCCGGCGGCTGGCCCAGGAGCTCGGCCTGCCGTACCTCAACACCGGGCTGATGTACCGGGCGGTGACGCTCGCGGCCACGCGGGCCGGCGTGGACCCCGAGGACGGCGCCGCCCTGGCCGCGCTGGCGCGGACCACGACCTTCGACCTCGACGCGACGGTCCGACCGCCCGAGCTGCTGATCGACGGTGCGGCGCCCGATCCCGCGCTCGCCTCGCCAGATGTCGAGTCCACGGTGTCGCGGGTGGCCCGTCACCCCGAGGTTCGAACCGTGCTCCGCACCGAGCAGCGCCGTCTGGCCGCCGGCGGAGGAGTGGTCGAGGGTCGAGACATCGGGACGGTGGTCGCCCCCGACGCCGATGTGAAGATCTTCCTCCGGGCGGCCGAGGACGAACGCGTCGCGCGGCGCCGGAGCGAGCGGGAAGCGCCCGGGCAGGACGTGGCCCGCGCCCTGGCGGCTCGCGACGCCCTCGACGCGACCACGAACCCGCTCGTACCGGCGGAGAACGCGGTCGCGATCGACACGAGCCGGATGGGTGCCGACGAGGTGTTCGACCATGCGCTCGCCATCGTTCGCGCGCGGCTGGGGGAGCGGGCGGGGTGAACCTTCCGGGCGTGGCCGTGGTCGGCCGGCAGAACGTCGGGAAGTCGACGCTCGTGAACCGCCTGTTCGGCGGGCGGGAGGCGATCGCTCACGAGATGCCCGGCGTCACCCGAGACCGGGTCGAGCTCGAGACCACCTGGCGGGGACGGCGGTTCCGCCTGGTGGACACCGGTGGCTTCGTCCGCGGGGCTCGCGGGATCGACGCGAAGGTCGCCGCCCAGGCGGAGCAGGCCGCCGCGCAGGCGGACGTCATCCTGTTGGTCGTCGACGCCCAGACCGGTCCGGTGGACGAAGACGCGGAGCTCGCTCGCGCCCTCCGCCGCGTGCGCGTCCCGGTTCTGCCGGTCGTCAACAAGGTCGACAGCGACCGTGAGGAGACCGACGCGTTCGCCTTCCAGGCTCTGGGCCTGGGCGATCCCATCACGGTCTCCGCGTTGCACGGTCGAGGGGCGGGGGACCTGCTGGACCGGCTGGTCGAGGTGTTGCCCGAACCCGAGGCCGAGGAGGAGATGGAGGGAGAGCCCCGGTTCGCGCTCGTGGGCCGTCCCAACGTCGGCAAGTCGAGCCTGTTCAACCGGCTCGTCGGGGAGGAGCGGTCGGTCGTGTTCGAGGAGGCGGGGACGACGCGCGATGCCGTCGACGCCGTGGTGAGCTGGCCCGACGGCCCCGTTCGGTTCGTGGACACGGCCGGGTTCCGACGTCCCGCGAAGGTGCGCGGCGTGGAGTATTACGGGTTCCTGCGGGCCGAGCGCGCCATCCAGCGGGCCCACGTCGCGATCCTGGTCCTCGACGCGCCCCAGGGGTTCACGGCCGAGGACAAACGCATCGCCGCCCGCGTCATGGAGTTCGGGCGCGGGCTGGTGGTCGTGGCCAACAAGTGGGATCTGGTCGAAGAGAAGGACCCCACCTACAAGGACCTCGGCCGCGAGCTCGTGCCGTTCGCCAGGGCCCCCCTGCTGCGCACCTCGGCGACGACCGGAACCGGGCTGGCGCGCCTCCCGGCCACGATCCTGGAGATCCACGGCGCCTGGTCCCGCCGGGCGGCCACGGCGGCCGTGAACGAGATCCTCCAGGGCGCTCAGGCCGAGCGGCCGGCGCCGGCCGGGGCGAGGTATCGCTACGGGACGCAGGTGGGCGCCGGGCCGCCCACGTTCGTGGTCTTCGGAGGGCGAGCCCCCGGACCGGGATACCAGCGGTTCCTGGAGAACCGGCTTCGTCGCGCGTTCGAGCTCGAGGGGGTCCCCGTCCGGCTGCGGTTCCGGCCCGCCGGAGGCCGGGGCCGGTCTCGGTCTCGCGGCGGGTAGAATCGCCTCATCGGGCCGTGGCGCAGCTTGGTTAGCGCGTCTGACTGGGGGTCAGAAGGTCGCCGGTTCGAATCCGGCCGGCCCGACGTGTCGGAGGCATCCGGGCGATGACGCGACCGGAGCCGGAAGTCTCTCGCCGGGTGTTCACGATCCCGAACCTGCTCTCGTTCTCGCGGATCGCGCTCATCCCGGTGTTCGTCTGGCTGATCGTGGACCACGACACCACGTTCGCCGGCGTGGTGGTCTTCGGGTTGGTGCTCTCCACCGATTGGGTCGACGGCGCGATCGCCCGCGCCACGGGACGGGTCACCCAGCTCGGGAAGGTCCTGGACCCGCTGTCGGACCGTCTGGCGATCGGCGCCGGCCTGGTGGCCCTGGTCGTCCGCGACGCGTTTCCGCTGTGGGCGGCGCTCCTCGTCCTGGTGCGGGACGGCGCGATCCTGGTGGCCGGGCTGGCGATCCTGTGGGGGAGGGGGATCCGCATCGAGGTGCGGTACCTGGGCAAGGTGGCGACCTTCGGGATCGCGGTTGCGATCGGGTGCGTCGCCTGGGGCACCCTGGAGTACCCGCTGGCCGCCGCCTTCCTCGCCTTCGGGTGGACCACCTTCGCCGTCGCGATCCTCGAGTCGTATCTGGCGGCGGTGCTCTACGTCGGCGACCTCCGAGCGGCCCTGGCCGCCGAGGGGTGAGCGGGTTCGTGCTACGTTCGGCCGGTCGAACGTGAAGGAGACGCGCGGATGGAGTTCCCGGAGGAGCTTCGGTACACGAAAGAGCACGAATGGGTGCGCCGGGAGGGAGACGGCAGGGTCCGAGTCGGCATCACCGATTACGCGCAGGACGCGCTCGGCGACGTCGTCTACGTGGACGTGCCCGACGTCGGCACCGCGGTGGCGGTGAACGAGCCGTTCAGCGAGGTCGAGTCCACCAAGTCGGTCTCCGACGTCTACGCGCCGGTGACCGGGACGGTGGTCGAGCGCAACCCACTCCTGGACGACCGACCGGAGCTCGTGAACGAGCAACCGTACGGCGACGGATGGATCGCCGTGATCGACGCGCCCGACCCCAGCGAGCTCGACACGCTCATGGACGCCGCGGCCTACCGGGCCATGGTGGAGGAAACGTCGAGCTGACCGCCGCTCTCCGGCCCAGGTCCACCTCCGGCCGCCCCTCCTCCTTCTCCGGCCGTCGCGTCGAAGGTTGGGGGTGGGCGCTAGCCCGTTGATCACCCTCCAGCCGAGCCTCCTCGGCGGTCGAGAAGACCCCTGGTCGACGGTGACCCCAGAGGGCGGTTGACCCTCCTACCTGCGGCTTGTAGCGTTGACCCGCCATCGAGGTGGAGGTCGAGGGTTCCGGCCTCACGGTGAAGCAACGATCGACATCAGGAGCCGTCGAACGTGTACTGCACCAACTGTGGACATCCGAACAAGGACGAAGCGCGCTTCTGCGCGAACTGTGGAGCGTCGCTTCAGGACGAGACCACCATCGGGCTCACCCCGATCGAGGTGGAAGGTGACGTCGCCGATGAGTTCCCCTTCCCGGAAGATGCGCTCGAGGCCGGCCAGGCTCTCCTTCTCGTCAAACATGGGCCCAACGCGGGGTCGACCTTCCTCCTCGGGGGGTCCGTGACCCGAACCGGACGCAACCCCGAGAGCGACGTCTTCCTCGACGACATCACCGTCAGTCGCAAACACGCCGAGATCCGGCGACAGGCGGACGGCTGGTACATCCACGATCTCGGGTCGATGAACGGGACGTACGTCAACCGCGAGCGGGTCGAGTCGACGAAGCTCGCGCCGCACGACGAGGTCCAGATCGGCAAGTTCAAGCTGGTCTTCTTCGCGGGGGAGTAAGGATGCCGACGCGCAACTACCAGTCGATCGGGGAGGTCCTCGTGTCCGTCAAGACGGAGTTCCCCGACATCACCATCAGCAAGATCCGGTTCCTGGAGTCCGAGGGCCTGATCGAACCCGAGCGGACCCCGTCGGGGTATCGCAAGTTCTACGACCGCGACGTCGAGCGCCTGAAGGCGATCCTTCGAATGCAGCGCGACGAGTACCTCCCCCTGAAGGTGATCAAGGAACGCCTCCTCCAGCAGGAGGCGGGCGACGGGCAGGTCGCGACCGAGCCGGTCGAGGGGGCGGCCGAAGGGGAGGACCAGCTCGCCGAGCCGCCCACCGGGCTCCAGATGTCGCTCGAGGAGATGGCGGCGGCCACCGGCCTGGAGCGCGATCGCATCAGAGAGCTCGAGTCGTTCGGGTTGGTGTGCTCGCACGGCCCCGAGTCGGCGAGGTACTACGATGGCGACGACTACATCGTCCTGTCCATCGTCTCGGACCTGTTCCGGTTCGGCGTCGAGCCGCGTCACCTCACGATGTACAGACACTTCGCCAAGCGCGAGGCCGACTTCTTCGAGTCGATCGTGATGCCGCAGCTCCGGCAGCGGAACCCGGAGGCCCGCCGGGCGGCCGTGGTCGCCCTGACCGAGTTGGCGAAGGCCTCCCGCAAGCTGAAACAGGCGCTGCTGCGAACCAACCTGCGCCAATACCTGGCCGGCTGACCAACGGCGGATGCGCGGCGTGATCGGCTCGTCGCGCCGGTCGATCGGTCACCGGTTTGGGGCATGGCTCCTGCTCGCCTCGCTCGCGGCCGTGGCGCTGCTCCCGGCCCTCGGGGCGGCGCAGCCGGTCGAACCTCCGCCGCCCACCCCCGTGCCGGTGCCCGGTGGGGGAACGTCCCCCTCCCCGTTCCAAGACGTCCTGCGCACGCCGCCGCCGGAGACCCTGGAGCCGCCGGAGGTCGCCGCGGCGGCCGCCGTGCTCGTCGACCTTCGTTCCGGTCAGACGTTGTTCGCGCTCGCTCCCGCGGAGCGCCGGCCCGTGGCCAGCCTGACGAAGGTCATGACCGCCCATGTGGTCCTGTCCGAGACCTCGCCATCGGAGGTCGTGACCGTGAGCGCGCGGGCGGCGGCCGTTCCCGCCGTGGGGGTGGCCGGCCTGGGGCTCCTGCCGGGCGAGGAGATCACGGTCCGAGACCTCCTCTACGCGCTGCTCCTGCAGTCGGCCAACGACGCCGCCGTCGCCCTCGCCGAACACGTCGCGGGGTCGGTGGAGGCGTTCGTCGAGCGGATGAACGACACGGCCGCCCGGCTGGGTCTCACCAGAACGCGGTTCGCTTCGCCGAACGGCCTCGACGACGAGGGGTACTCGACCGCGCGCGAGATGGCGCGGCTGGCCCGCGCCGCGCTTGCGCAGGAGGCGTTCGCCGAGATCGTCGCAACGTCCACGCACACGATCCCCGCGCCCGATGGTGAGGACCGGGTGATCCAGAACCGCAACGCTCTGTTGTGGTTGTACCCGGGGGCGACGGGGGTGAAGACGGGATTCACGACCCCGGCCGGCTTCTGCATCGTGGGGACCGCCGAACGGGCCGGCCGGCGGCTGCTGGTGGTCGTGCTCGGCGAGCCGAGGGAGGCGTTCTCCGACGCCGCGGCACTGCTGAGCTACGGGTTCGCCGCGTTCGAACATCGTCCCCTGATCCACGAGGGCCGGGGGCTCGGGACGGTGGCGGTCGGCGGCCGCGAGGTCTCCGTCCAGGCCGGCCAGGACCTCGTGTCGCTCGTGCCGGTGGAAGCCCCGGTTCGTCGAGAGGTCGTCGTGGACGCGAGCGTCCGTTTCCCACCGGCGCGCGGACAGACCATCGGACGGGTGGTGGTCTCGGTCGCGGGGGACCGCGAGATCGGCAGCGTGCCGCTGGTCGTCGTGGACGTGCCGCCGCCCCCGGAGCTCGAAGACGACCGGTCCTGGTGGCGGCGGGGGATCGAGACGATCGTGCAGGCCGGCACCGACCTGGTGGACGCGCTGCTGTCCTGACGGTCGAGGTGGTCGCGCGAGCCCGAACGGCTGCTAGCATCGGCCCGAATGTCGGACGTCGTCAGCGTGCTCTTCGGGCGCGAGGACATCCGCCGACGGATCGAGGAGCTTGGCCGCACCATCACCGGGGACTATGAGGGGCGCGCGCCCGTCCTGATCTCGGTCCTCAAGGGCGGCTCGGTGTTCCTCGGCGACCTGGCCCGGACGATCAGCCTTCCGCTGTCGGTCGACTACATGTCGATCTCCCGCTACGGTGGCGCGGCCGAGTCCATGGGCCGGGTCCGGATCGTCAAGGACCTCGACGACGACATCGGAGGACGTGACGTCATCGTCGTCGAGGACATCGTGGACACGGGCCTAACGCTCGGGTACCTGATCTCGGTTCTGGAGTCTCGCAACCCGGCCTCCGTCCAGGTGTGTGCCCTGCTCGACCGAACGGCTCGTCGCATCGCCCCGCTCCAGATCCGCTATCGAGGCTTCGAATGCCCCGACGTCTTCGTGGTCGGGTACGGCCTCGACTTCCGCGAACGATACCGCAACATCCCCGAGATCCTTGCCGTGCAAGACCTCACGGCGCTCGAGAACGATCCGGACCTCCTGCTCGACTACCTGCCGAACGCCGACTCCGGCCGCTAGGTTGCCGGAGCTCCGGACCCGGGTGTACGGTCGCAATCGGTGCCATGCTGATCGAGATGACACTCGCCGGGGTCCGGATCGAGCTTCCGACGAACTCGCCGATCGTCCTGTTGCGAGAGTCGTCGGGGGAGCGGTTCCTGCCGATCTGGATCGGTCAGCCCGAGGCGGCCGCGATCGCCATCGCCCTCCAAGGCGTGGTGACGCCGCGACCCATGACCCACGACCTCCTCAAGAACATCCTCGAGGAGATGGCCGTGCAGGTCGACAGCATCGTCATCACGGAACTGCGCGAGGGCACCTTCTTCGCCGTCATCAATCTCCAGCGCAACGGCAGCTCACATGAAATCTCCTCTCGCCCCTCGGACGCGATCGCGCTCGCGGTGCGCTTGGGATGCAAGATCTTCGCGAGCGAGGAGGTGCTGTCGGAGGCCTCGATCCTCATCCCGAACGAGGGCGAGGAGGAGGAAGAGGTCGAGAAGTTCCGAGAGTTCCTCGAGAACGTGAATCCCGAGGACTTCCAGTAGCTAGCCGTAGAACACGTAGGTCGCCCAGAAGGACCCCTCGCCGCAGCGGTTCTCCGAGCCTGTCTTGACGACCCCGAACCCCACCATCTCGGCCCCGGGATGCAGGAGGATCTCGCGGTGGACGGTCGAGCGCAGGAGGGCCCGGTGCAGCCCCCGGAGCGTCGAGGCGCACCCGACGGCCGCCGCCCCGAAATGTTCGTAGTCGACACCGCGCAACATCTCCTGCAGATCGAAGGGGTGGAACAGCTCGTTCCGGCGAACCATCTTCCGCGTGTGCCGCTTGGCGTCGCCGGAGGGCTCGACGTCCAGGCCCACCGGTCCAGGTCGTGGCGGGCGCGGGTGTCGTTCAGCAGGCGGAGCAACTCCGCCCGGTCGCCGGTCCCGGCGTTCGCGGCGGGGAGAGGAGGCCTCCCGTCACGAGGGTGACCACGACCGCGGCGAGGAGCGCGAAACGGGCGGACGAACGCGCAGCAGCGGGCATGCCGGTTCCCCCGTGGTTGTCCTCATCGGTTCGCTGGGACCCTAGCTCGTGGCGAGACCGGTGACATCGAGCCTCGATGATTGACACGCCCCGGAGGGCCGCCTAGCCTAGCGACGACCCCGTAATTACGGAGCTGTCATGGTCACCGATCATGGATACCGCGTGCCCGAGGTCACGAAGATCGTCGGGATCAGCTACCGGCAGCTCGACTACTGGGCCCGGACGGGCCTGGTGCGACCATCCGTGAAGGACGCCCGGGGCTCGGGTAGCCAGCGTCTGTATTCCTTCCAGGACCTCGCCCTGTTGAAGCTGATCAAGCGGATGTTGGACAGCGGGGTGAGCCTGCCCCAGATCCGGAAGGCGATGGCCACACTCAAGGAGCTCAAGGAGCCGGCCCTGGGGACGACCTTGGTATCGGACGGAAACCGTATCTACGAGGTGGAGTCCCCCGAGGCGGTCGTCGACCTGCTGGCGAGCGGGCAGGGGGTCTTCGCGATCGCCGTGGACAAGGTATGGACCGATCTGGAGGGGACGCTGGCCAAAGGCGGCCGAAAGAAGGGCCGCGGCACCCGCGCGGCAGGAGGCGTGTGAACGACGCTGCCACGGCGGCCGCGCCGCCGGCCCTGAAGAGCGATGAGGTCCGGTTCGCCCACGCCAGCGAGCGCCAGTTCGCCCAGCTCCTGGACTTCTACCAGATCGAGTGGGACTACGAGCCGCGGTCCTTCGACCTGGAGTGGGACAAACACGGCAACGCGGTGCAGCGGTTCACCCCCGACTTCTACCTCCCGCAATACGACCTGTACATCGAGATCACGACGCTGAACCAGCGGCTGGTCACCAAGAAGAACCGCAAGGTTCGCCGGCTTCGCGAGCTCTACCCCGGCGTGAACTGCAAGATCTTCTACCAGCGCGACTACCTCTCGCTGGTCTCGAAATACGGCCTCGAGGACGTTTCGGGCTGACGCGCGAGGCGGCGGCCGTCCCCGGGGCGGGCCACCGGGGGCGAACGGGATACACTGACGCTCCGCGATGACGTTCGCGCCGCACACCGACGACGACGTCCGGGGCATGCTCGAGGCGATCGGTCTGGGCAGCGTGGACGATCTCTTCGCGCAGATCCCTCCGTCGCTGCGGCTCGACCGCCCCCTCGACCTTCCCGACGGCGTCTCCGAGATGGAGATCCTGGCCGACCTTCGCCGGCTCGCGGCGCGGAACCGCGACGCGGACGAGCTGGTGTGCTTCGCGGGCGCCGGAGCCTACGACCACTTCGTGCCGTCGGTGGTGTGGGCTCTCGCCGGGCGTTCGGAGTTCTACACCTCGTACACGCCGTACCAGCCGGAGCTGTCTCAAGGGGTCCTCCAGGCGTTGTTCGAATACCAGTCCATGATCTGCGAGCTGACCGGGCTCGAGGTCTCCAACGCCTCCCTCTACGACGGCGCCACCGCGCTGGCCGAGGCCGTGAACCTGGCGAGGTCGTCCCCGGGTCGGGAGCGGGTCCTGGTGAGCGCCGGCGTGGACCGCCGCTACGTGGACACGTTGCGGACGTTCGGCCGCGGGGCGGGGTACGAGCCCGAGATCGTCCAGACCGAGGGAGGCCGCGGCGGCGACCCGATCGTGACCGACGACGTGGCCTGCCTGATCGTCCAGCACCCGAACAGGCTGGGGCTGCTGGAGCCCGCCCGTGAGCTGTTCGATCGGGCTCACGCCGGCGGAGCCCGGGCCATCGAGGTCTTCGATCCGCTCTCGCTCGGCGTCCTCGCGCCGCCGGGGGAGCTCGGGGCCGACATCGCCGTGGCCGAAGGGCAACCGCTGGGGAACCACCTGAACTTCGGCGGTCCGTACCTCGGCATCATCGCCACCCGGCTCGAGCACGTGCGGCGCCTCCCGGGCCGGATCGTGGGCGAGACCGTCGACGTCGACGGCCGCCTAGGGTACGTGTTGACGCTGCAGGCGCGCGAGCAGCACATCCGCCGGGAGAGGGCCACCAGCAACATCTGCACCAACCAGACCCTGATGGCGATCGCCGCCACCGTATACCTGGCCTGGCTGGGGCCCGAGGGGCTGGAGGAGCTGGGCCGCCGATGCGCCGCGAAGGCCGCGTACGCGGCGGAGCGCCTCACCGAGGTTCCCGGGGTCGAGCTCCTGTTCCCCGGGGAGCCGTTCTTCAAGGAGTTCCCGGTCGTGCTTCCCCGGCCGGCGACCGAGGTCCTGGACGCGCTGGTCGGGCGAGGGTACCTGGGCGGGGTGGCGCTCGAGGAGGCGGACGGGCACGCCGTGCTGGTCGCCGTCACCGAGCGGCGCACCCGCGAGGAGATCGACGGGCTCGCGCTGTCGCTGAAAGAGGTGGTGTCGTGACCGGCGAGCCCCGCGAATCCGGGCTCGACGGCAGGGTTGGGGCGCCGGTCCGGACGCAGGGACCGGCCGAACGCCTGGGGACGATCCGGGACCTTTCGCGCCCCGGGCGCCGGGCGTACAGCTTCCCCGCACTCGACGTGCCCGAACGGGTCCTCCCGGACGACCAGGCTCGCCGGTCCCGGCCCGGGCTCCCGGAGGTGGCCGAACGCGACGTCGTGAGCCACTACACGCGGCTGTCCCAGCTCAACTACGGGGTGGACACGGGCGTCTACCCGCTGGGCTCGTGCTCGATGAAGTACAACCCCAAGGTCGCCGAGGTGGCCGCCCAGCTCCCGGGGTTCCAGCGCCTGCACCCCCGGCAGCCGGAGGGCACGGCCCAGGGCGCCCTGGAGCTGTTGTGGCGGCTCGAACGGGCGCTGTGTGAGGTCACCGGCATGGCGCGGGCCACGCTCCAGCCTCCGGCGGGGGCGTGCGGCGAGCTCACCGGCCTGCTGATCATGCGGGCGCACCACGCGAAGGGCGGGAACCCCCGCCGGAAGGTCGCCATCCCGGACTCGGCGCACGGGACCAACCCGGCGAGCGTGCGCCTGGCCGGCTACGAGGCCGTGCACGTCCCGAGCGACGCTCGGGGTCTCGTCGACGTGGTGGCCCTGGAGAAGCTGCTCGACGAAGAGGTGGCCGGACTCATGTTGACCAACCCGAACACGCTCGGGCTGTTCGAGCAGGAGATCGAACGCATCACCGAGGTCGTCCACGGCGTGGGCGGGCTCGTCTACTACGACGGCGCGAACCTGAACGCGATCCTTGGCCGGACCCGCCCCGGCGACATGGGATTCGACATCGTGCACATCAACACGCACAAGACGTTCGCCACCCCCCACGGTGGGGGAGGGCCCGGGGCGGGGCCCGTGGGAGTCACGGCAGAGCTCGTCCCGCTGCTGCCCGTTCCCCGCGTCGACCGCGACGAGGACACCGGAGCCTTCCGGCTCCACGAAGACGAGCCGGACTCGATCGGTCGGATGCACGGGTTCCTCGGGAACTTCGGGGTCTTGGTGCGCGCGTATGCGTACGTGTTCCTGCACGGCCGCGACGGGTTGAAGGAGGTCGCGGAGTGTTCGGTGTTGAACGCCAACTACCTCGCCGCGGCGATCGCGGACGAGTTCCCGGCGGCCTATCCGGATGGGAGGCCCATGCACGAGTTCGTCGCGACGGCCCGGCGGCTCAAGGAGCGGACCGGGGTTCGGGCGGTGGACGTGGCGAAGAGGCTGATCGATCTCGGCTACCACCCCTCGACGGTGTATTTCCCCCTCGTGGTCGAGGAGGCGATGATGGTCGAGCCCACCGAGACCGAGAGCCGCGAGACGCTCGATGGCCTGGCCGAGGCGTTCCGCCGCGCCCACCGAGAGGCCCACGACGACCCGCAGATCCTCCACGAGGCCCCCGTGACCACGCCGGTGCGTCGCCTGGACGAAGCGCGGGCCGCCCGGCAGCTCAAGCTCCGCTGGGATCCGGCGGACCAGTCCGCCCGGGCTACCCCCGGCTCAAGACGGCCGACGGCGGCGCCGATACCTGGATCGCGTTCATGAGCAGCAGGCTGCACCGGCAGAACATCCTGCGGCGGGAGTTCGATCGCGCCGCGGTCGGCATCGTGAAGGCCGACGGCCGCCTCTGGGTGACCGTCATCTTCTACGGATAACTCGGGCCACACACCCGAGAAGGCGAAGACCCCGGGCCGACGGCCCGGGGTCTTCCGCGCGTCCTCCCGACCCGCGTTCGTTCCCTCGTGGCCCCGAAAACCTTCCGGTCCGGGCCGACGGGGCGTCCCCTCCGTAGCTCCGCCGTCCCAGGCCGTTCGGGGGACGCCGCCGCACCTGGTCCCGACTGTACCCGAGGCGGCCGCCTACGCCATCGGCCGAAGGGAGCGCCCACCCGGTCGGTCCTTGGCCCTGGGACCTTCGCCTACGTGGCGAAGGGGTGGTTCTGGGGGAGGGGTTGGTGGTGGTTTTGGTGTGGGGTGCCGAAACTCAACTTGTCATAACGTACATTCTCGGCACCTACCGGTCGCCTCAGCCCGTCCTGGTCCGGCGCCCGAAGCGGTCGCGGACCCCCCACTTGGTCACGAGCCAGAGGGCCTCCACCACGATCCGGCGGCTGATCTTGGAACGTCCGTGCTCCCGCTCGCGAAACGTGATCGGGACCTCGCCGACCGACAGGCCGAGGTTTGCGGCGCGCAACACGAGCTCGACCTGGAAGCCGTACCCGTCGGAGCGGATGGGGGTCTCGAGGAGACGGGCCAGGGCGGCACGTCGGTACACCCGGAACCCGGCGGTGGCGTCCCGGACCTGCAGCCCCAAGGCCCACCGGGCGTACGTGTTGCCGCTCCGGGAGAGGGCCATGCGGGCCCGGCTCCAGTTCGTCACCGATCCACCGGGGACGTAGCGGCTGCCGATCACCAGGTCGTGCCGCCTCGCCGCCTCGAGCAGCCGGGGCAGGTCCCCGGGATCGTGGGACAGGTCCGAGTCCATCTCCACCAGCAGGTCGTATCCCTGGTCCAGGCCCCGGCGGAACCCCGTGACGTACGCGCTGGCGAGCCCGGATTTGCGGGGCCGCTCGATCAGGCGGATCCGGTCGTCGGCCTCGGCACGGGAACGAACCGCCGCCCCGGTCCCGTCGGGTGATCCGTCGTCGATCACCAGGACGTCCAGGCTCGCCGGGAGCGTCAGCAGCCCCTTCAGCACCCGGTCGATCGTCTCGCGTTCGTCGTAGGTGGGGAGCACCACCAGGACCCTGGCGCCCGCCGGCAGCGGAGCTGCTCCCCCGCCCTCGAGCCGGCGCCGGCGGGGGAGGGCCAGGAGCCCCGCGGTCACCACGAGGCTCGCCCAGGGCACCCAGTCCCCCAGCCTGGTGTACAGGGTCGTCCGCGAGGAGGCCCGGATCGTGTGCCGCATGACGGCCGGCTCGAACAGCTCGCGGCGGTCGACCACGTTCCCGTCGGGGTCCACGACGGCGCTGATCCCCGAGATCGCCGCGTGGACCACCCACCGGCCGTTCTCGACCGCACGCAGCCGGCTCATCGCCAGGTGCTGCTCGGAGGCCGCGGTGCGTTCGTAGGACGCGTTGTTGATGGTCAACACGAGGAACGCCGCGCCGTCGCGGACCAGCGAGCGGTTGATCCCCGGGTAGCTGTTCTCGTAGCAGATCGGCGTGCCGATCGGGGGCAGGCCCGCGATCGCGACGGGGCGCACCTCGGCTCCGGGAACCCGATCGACGGGGATCTGGTTCACGGCGTCGACGAACCGTTCCAGCACCCCTCGGAACGGGACGTATTCGCCGAAGGGCACCAGCCGGGTCTTGTCGTAACGATCGACCACTCCCCCGTCGCCGTCGAAGACGAGCACGGAGGTGTGTTGGGCGCCGTCCGGCTCGTCCACCACCGCCCCCGAGATCGTGGGGGCGCCCGCCTCGGCCACGACGTCGGAGACCGATCGGAGCGTCACCGGATCGGCGAGCGCCCCCGGGTCGAGAGAACCTTCCCCCCACACCACGAGGTCGGGGGGATCGGCCGCGAGGGTCCGGTGCCGGTCGACGTTCAGCGAGGCGACGGCTCGGTCCTCCGTCGCCCCGCCCAGGTGGGAGACGGCCGAGACGTCCACCTGGATCGCGGCCACCTCGACCTCCCGGCCACCGGGGGCGGGCACCGGGATCGCCATGGGGGCCACCGCCAGCACCGCGGCCGCCCCGAGCGCTCCCACGGCGCGAGCGGGTTCGCTCCCCCACCGCTCCAGGGCCACCAGGAGCAGGCCGGCCACCAACACGACGAGGAAGGACAAGCCCCAGACTCCCGTGACCGAGGCCAGCGGCAGCGCCGGCGCGTCCACCTGGGTCGAGCCGAGCTGTCCCCACGCGAACCCACCGAGGGGGAACGACCCTCGCACCCACTCCAGCAGCGTCCAGAGCGCGGCCAGGCCCACGGTGGAGCGCACCGGGTGCTCGGGCCGCCAGACGGCCGGACCCAGCGCCCCGAACGCGGCCACGAACACGGCCGAGGCGAGTACCAGGGCCAGGTACCCGAGCTCGCCGAACAGCAGGATCCAGTACAGGAGCGCCCCGAAATACGCCACCCCGTACACCAGGCCCGCCAGGGCGGCCCGTCCCGGTCCGCTCGAGCGAACGATCCACAACAGCGCCACGGGCGCCACGAACGCCACCGGCCACCACCCCGCGGGCGGAAGCGCCAGGGAGGCCGCCGCCCCAGCGGCGGCGGCGGCGAGCAGGACGAGCGGTAGCCCGGTCCGACGAGGGTTCAGGCGCAGTCCCGGCAGAGCATCTTGGCCTTGTCCTTGAGCTGGCTTCGATGCTTCACCAGGTAGCACGACCGGCATATGAACTCGCTGGACTGCGGCGGGACCACCTTGACGGCCAGCGGTTCGAGCCGCTCCTCCCGGGTGAGGTTGAGGACCGATTCGTCCTCTTCTTCGGCTTCCTCCCGGGCCTCCTGCTTGACCAGGATGTCCTGGATCGATTCCACGTCTTCGTCCCCCGCCCTGGGGGTCGAGGTCGCCGCCGGGGCCGCCTCGTCGAGGTCTTCGGGCTCGTCGGCGTCGTCGTCGAGCCCGTCGTCTTCGAGGGTCTCTTCGGTGTTGTCCACGTCTTCCACGGGGTCCTCTCCTCGGCCGGGGATTGTACTGCCGGGCATCTCCCAGGCAAGGTCCATGTCAGCAACACCCGCGCCATGCATTGCATTCCCACCGGAGCCCATCCCGGATCGTCGATCCCTCCGTCGCCCGGACGCTCCCCGTGGCCGTGATCGCCGTCGGCGGAGAGGTGGGACGAGGAGATCGAGGGAAGGGGCAAAGAGAGGACCCGAGTGGCCTTTGGGGCCGCGGCGCCGGGGCGCCGCGTTCTCTACTCAGCCTCTCGGGTCCTCCGAGCGCCTCCACCGAAGCGGCGGCGCCATGCGGAAGCTACGCCCCGCCACGCGCACGTGTCAAGTCGCCAGGTCCGGTGGGCGTCACGCCGCGAAGACCTCACGGCCGAGGCTGACCGTGAGGATCGGCCGCACGCCGCCGGGCTCCTCGGCCTCCACGAGATCCCGGTCGTAGGCGGCGAAGTCGGCGTGTTTGCCGGGTTCGAGGCTGCCCTTCTTGTCGTCCTGGCGCCCCACGCGGGCGCTGCCGAGCGTGCAGACTCGAAGGGCCTGCCACCGCGAGAGCCGTTGCCACGGGTCGTGATGGCGTTCGAGGGCCTCGATCGCCGCAAGCGGGTCCATCGGCGTGATCGGGCTGTCCGAGCCGGCCCCCACCTCCAGGCCTCGATCGACCAGGTCGCGGAACGGGTTCATGGCCACGGCCCGTCGAGGGCCCAGCGCTTGCTCGTAGAGCCCGCCGGGGAACCCCCACGCGGCGTCGAAGGCCGGCTGCACGCTGATCGCCAGGCCCAGGGCGGCGGCCCGCTCCACCAGCGCCCGGTCGGCCATCTCGAAGTGTTCGAGGCGGTGTCGCCGGGCGCGGAAGTGCCGGCGCCCCCGGGAGTCCAGCGTGTGATACACGCGTTCCCACGTTCCGATCACCTGCGCGATGCCCGCGTCGCCGATCGCGTGCACGCCGACTTGGAGGCCGGCCAGGTGGCCGGCGTGGAAGAACTCGGCGAGCTCGTCGTCCGCATACGCCCGCCGACCGGTTCCGGGGCCGTCGACGTACGGCTCGTTCACCGCCGCGGTGCGCGCGCCGATGGAGCCGTCGATCGGCAGGTCGCCCCCGACCTGCGGCAGGCCGAGGTCCATGACCTGCGCGACGTCGGTCGTCGCCACGTAGGTCGTCACGTCCACAGGAAGGCGGTGCTGATGGGCGATCAGGATCTCGAGGTCACGGATCCCCCGCTCGTGCGGCATGGACATCTCGTGCACCGTGGTCACCCCGCGCGAGACGGCCACGCTCGCCGCGGCGAGCTGGAGCTCCTCAACCTCTCGTTCGGGCTCGTGCATGGCGAACCATCGCCGGAGCGCCGACAGGGCAGCTCCGGTGACGCGCCCGGTCAGCTCGGCTCCCGCACGCTCTGCCCCCGGGCGGTCCGCCGCGCCCGAGCTCGACAGCGCGGCCGCGTTGGCCAGCGCGACATGGCCGTCCACGCGCAGCAGGGCCGCCGCCTGCCCCGCCGCCTCGTCCAGCTCCGCCCGGCTGGGCAGCGAACGATCGGGCCACGTGGACTCGTCGAAGCCGTGCAGCAGCACGGGGTCCGACGCCTCGGCCGCCTTGCGGCGCAGGGCCTGGAGCAGATCGGCCTTCGAACGCGTCGATTCGAGCTCCGGGCCCCGCAGGTGCTGCCCGGTGCCGGTCAGGTGGACGTGCGAGTCCACGAACCCGGGGACGATCGTCGCCCCCGGCAGCTCCACGACCCGGTCGGCACCCGGCGGCTCCCCCGATCCGACCCGCTCCACGTGGCGGCCGTCCACGAGGATCCACTCCCCCGAGCTCGGCGCGGCCAGGGTGTGCACCTTCGAGGCCCGATAGAGCGTCCGCATGGACGGCGAGCTTAGCCCACCGGCGGCGAGGCCCTCGCCGCCGAGATCGCCCCGGAGCGACCGATCTCGGCCGGGTCGAGCACCACCCGGGTCTTGGCCTCGTTCAGGTGCAGTCCCAGCGGCTCGAGCGCTCCACGGAGGGCCGCCAGGTGGCCGGAGGCGTCCGCGGGCTCGCGAACCGCGATCACGACGTCGTCCACCCATCGCAGGTGCCGCGCTCCCGATGCTTCGACGGCGTCGTCCATACCGGACAGGACCGCGTTGGCGAGCACGGCCGAGGGGTCGGGGCCGACCGGCAGCCCTCGAACGCCCCGTTCGCCGAGCTCGCCCAGGAACACGCCGACGGCTGCGGCCTCGGCGGCTCCACAGCCCATGCTGCGCAGGGTGCGCTCGACGATCCCGGGGCCGATCGAGCCGTAGCAGTCTCGAACGTCGGCCAGGAGCAGGCAGGGAGCCGCGGCCGCCAGCGCGGACAGACGACGGGTGAACCGGGACCGTTCGGCCCGCCACGGCGCCAGGCGGAGCAGCGGCGGCCGGACCCGGCTGGCCACCACCCGGTTGGCCGAGACGGCCGCGGACAACGCCTTCTCCACGGCCGGGGCCACCGCCGCCACCAGGGACGTGTACCTGGCTCGCACGTCCGGGTCGAGCGCGGCGAGCCGACGCGACGGGCGATCCATCCTTCCCCTCGAGCACGGGGCCCGGGAGAGGTGGACCCGCCGGATCAGGCCCGGCCGTTGTACCCCGTTCCGGGCCGGGAAGGGAATCGGTCGAACGAGGGGTCCCGCGCACTCGGCCGGTCGGGACGAGGCGTCGGCCGTCCGGGGCCGCCGTACGATACCGACGTGCTCGACGAGCGGGACCTGGACATCATCGCGGCGCTGCAGGAGGACGCCCGCGCGACCTATGCGGACATCGGCCGCCGGGCGGGCCTGGCGCCGTCGTCGGTGCACGAACGGGTCCGCAAGCTCGAGCGCCTCGGCGCGATCCGCGGCTACCGGGCCGTGGTGAACCCCGAGGCCCTTGGATTGTTCGTCACCGCGCTGATCGCGGTGACGCCGCTCGACCCGACGCAACCCGACGACCTTCCCGAGCGGGTTCGGGACTTCCCCGAGGTCGAGGACTGCCTGAGCGTGGCCGGCGAGGCCAACTACATCCTCAAGGTCCGAACGCGGACCACCGGCGACCTGGAGGAGCTGATACGGCGCCTCCGCGAGAAGGGGCAGGTGCAGACCCGCACGACCATCGCGTTGTCGATCCCCTTCGAGGGCCGGCCCGTCCGCCCCTAACGGCGCCCGCCCGGCCGGAGCGCCACGTAGCGCCCGTACGCCGCCCGGTACCGCCGCCACAGCCGGAGGAGGACGCCGTCCGGGTCGAGCTCGGTGGCGGTGCGCGGGAACAACCCGTAATGGCCGCCGCCGGGATCGGGCACGTCCGACGGAGGGAGGCCGAACTCCTCCAGGACCGGGTCGAGCGCCTTCGCCGCGGACAACACGGCCACCCACACGCGATTACCGGGATCGTCGAGCGGACCCAGCCCGTCGTCCCGACCTTCGCCGGCCATCCCGCGGAGGAGCCGGACCAGCCAGGACGGCACGAACTCGCTCCATCCGGGTGTGGGCCGTGGGGGTCCCGCGGGAACGACCCGCGGCGAGAACCACAGGTCCTCGTCTCGGAGCCGCCCGGCCACCTCGGTCGCCCCCCGGGCGGCGGCGCGGCCCACGGCGCCGCGAAGGGCCGCGGCCACCTCGGGCTGCAGGGAGGGAGATCGGTGGCGGAGCAGCGCGTCGACCCGGCGATCGAGCGCGGACTCCAGAGCCGGTTGCAGGGCGTCCGCGAACGCTCCCGCGACGGCGACGATCTCGGCCCTTGCCCCCTCGAGCCCGGGATCCGCCCCCACCACGCCGTCCCTTCCCTCACGTGTCCGGTGACCGTACACTGGGTCGATCTCGTCCCACGCACCCGGGGAGCCCTCATGGAACGGTACCGCCGCTACGGCCGCTGGTTGAAGCGGGCCGCGATCTTCCTGACCTTGTACGTCCTGGTCGGCTACCTGCTGATCGGCGTGTCGCCTCGCGACGCCCTCCTGCACCCGGGGGCGACCCTCGGCGACTACCGGTCGATGGTCGTGTACCTCATCTTCATCATGTCGTTCGTCGTCCTCCAGTTCGTCGCGATGTTCTGGTTCCTGGCGCGCGGCAACAGCTACGTGATCTATCCGAACGAATACGACGTCTCCTTCGACGACGTGCGGGGGCAGGACGCCGCCGTGGCCTCGACCAAAGAGGTCCTGCGACTGTTCCAGGGGTTCAAGGACTTCAAGCAGATGGGCGGCTACCCGCCGCACGGCATCCTGTTCGAGGGACCCCCCGGCACCGGCAAGACCCTGATGGCCAAGGCCATCGCCGGCGCGACCGGGGTGCCGTTCCTCTACGCCACGGGGTCGGGTTTCGCCAACATGTTCATCGGCATCGGCAACCTCAAGGTCCGACGGTTGTTCACGAAGGCCCGGAACATGTCGGACAAATACGGTGGCGCCGTCATCTTCATCGACGAGCTCGATGCCGTCGGGGGGACCCGCGGCGCCGTGTCCCAGCGGTCGTCCGAACGCGCCGTCGACCGGTTGATCATGGGCGCCGGGATGGGCATGGGCGGCGGCATGGGGATCGTGAACGAGCTCCTGGTGCAGATGGACGGCCTGGTCGTACCGAAGGGGATCTGGCGTCACGTCCGCCGGATCGTGTTCCAGGCCCGGCCGAAGGTCCCCTTCTACAACATCATGATCATCGGGGCGACCAACCGCGCCGCCACGCTCGACGCCGCGCTCCTTCGCCCCGGCCGGTTCGACCGGAAGATCCACGTCGGCTTGCCGAGCTACGACGGGCGCGAGGACATCGCCAGGTACTACCTGGCCAAGGTCCGGCACGAGCCGATCGACTTGAAGAAGCTCGCGCGGATGACGATCGGGTACTCCCCCGCCCAGATCAAGAACCTGGTGAACGAGGCCCTGATCTTCGCGCTCCAGGACGGCCGCGACGCCCTGCGGTGGGACGACCTGTGGCAGGCCAAGCTGTCCGAGGAGATCGGCCTGAAGCAGGCCGTCACCTATTCGCAGCGCGAGAAGGAGATGGTGGCGGTGCACGAGGCCGCCCACGCGGTCGTGGCCTACGCCCTCAAACGCGACGAGCAGCAGCTGCAGGTCATCACGATCCAGAAGCGCGAGTCGGCGCTCGGCCTGGTCAGCCGCCAGAACCTGGAGGAGTCCTACCTGGACACCCAGAAACAGATCATGGCCGACGTCCAAATCTCCCTGGCCGGCCTGGTGGCCGAGTCGATCTGGTTCGGCCAGAGCACCTCCGGACCCTCCAGCGACCTGCAGGCGGCCACGTACAACGCCGCCCGGTACGTGGGGGTCTACGGGATGGGGCGGAGCCTGATCTCCTCGGCGTGGGACGCCACCGACACCCAGGACGCCATCGCGGGCACGCTGAAGGACCAGAAGCGGCGGGACGAGATCGACGAGCTCCTGAACGACTGCCGCGACCGGGTGCGCAACCTCCTGCTGAAGAAGCGCCATGTGGTCGAGGGGATCCGCGACGCGCTCCTGGAGCGCGAGGAGCTGATCGGCGACGAGATCGAGGAGCTCATGGCCGAGCTCGGTGAACGGGAGCCGATCGAGATCCCGGTCCCCGTGGGGAGCAACGGGAGCGAGACCCCCGGCGCGTGGGCGCCGGGCCGACTCGGCGGCAACGGGCAGGGCCAACCGTCGGCCCCTCCTCGACCCGACGCGCCGTAGGGACGACCGCCTCGCCGGTATGCTTGCGGAACCGTGCGCCTGTTCGACTCGTTGACGCGTGAGCTGATCGAGGTCTCCCCGGCCGATGGGAAGACCATCAAGATCTACTCCTGCGGCCCCACCGTCTATCGCTACATCCACATCGGCAACATGCGCTCGTTCATGCTCGGCGACCTGATCCGCCGTGGGTTGCGGTTCGAGGGCCTGGGCGTTCGGTGGATCATGAACATCACCGACGTCGGCCACATGACCGACGACGTCTCCGACACCGGCCGGGACAAGATGGAGCTGGCCGAGGCCGACGAGGGGCTGACGGCCGCCGAGATCGCCGAGAAATACACGAAGGCGTTCCTCGAGGACTCCGACCTCGTGGGGATCGAACGCGCCGACCTGTACCCGCGGGCCACCGACCACATCCCCGAGATGATCACCATCATCGAGCGGCTCATCGACCGGGGCCACGCCTACGAGGTGGACGGGACCGTCTACTACGACGTCACGACGTTCCCCGGCTACGGGAAGCTCTCGGGCAACACGCTCCAGCAGCTCCGCGCGGGGCACCGGCAGGAGGTCGCCGTGGACCCCGCCAAACGGCACGCGGAGGACTTCGCGCTCTGGAAGAAGGCGGGGCCGAACCGGGCGCTGAAGTGGCCGAGCCCCTGGGGCGACGGGTTCCCGGGCTGGCACATCGAATGTTCGGCCATGTCGATGAAGCACCTCGGCGAACGGTTCGACGTCCACACCGGCGGCAACGACAACAAGTTCCCGCACCACGAGGACGAGATCGCCCAGTCCGAAGGCGCCGTCGGCCACCAGGTGGTCTCCGTGTGGGTGCACGGCGGGTTCCTCCAGATGAGCGGGCACAAGATGGCCAAGTCGGCCAGGAACATCTATCGGGTCACCGACCTGGCCGAGCAGGGAGTGGACCCGCTCGCCTACCGGCTGTTGTGCTTCGGCACCCGCTATCGCAGCGAGATGGACTTCAGCTGGGAGGCCCTCGAGGGCCAGCACCGCCGGCTGGGCGAGCTCCGCCGCCGTATGGCCGAATGGGGCGGGCCCGCGGACTCGCTCTCGGAGGCGGCCCGCGCCCTCGACGGCCGGTTCCGCGAGGCCGTCGCCGACGACCTCGACCTGCCGAGGGCGCTCGTGGTCATGAACGAGACGATCGGCTCGGACCTGGGGCCCGGTGAACGGTACGCGCTCCTGGCCTCGTGGGACGCCGTGCTCGGGCTCGACCTGGAGCGCGACGCGCGGACGAGGTGGGAGCCGACCGAGGAGATGCGCGACCTGGTCGCCGAGCGCGATGCCGCCCGGGCGGCCAAGGACTACGCGCGGAGCGACGAGATCCGGGACCGCCTCCAGGCCATGGGCCTCGAGGTCATGGACTCGCCGGACGGGACCAGGGTTCGCCCCCGCCTCTAGGCCACGACGACCAGGTCGCGGGTGGCCTCGTTCAAGCGTTCGGCCCCGTCCTCGGTCACGACCACCTGATCCTCGATCCGGACCCCGAACCGGCCGGCCAGGTAGATGCCGGGCTCGTCCGAGAACGTCATGCCCGGCTCCAGCGGCGTCTCGTTCCCTTCGACGAGGTAGGGATGTTCGTGCACCTCGAGCCCGATCCCGTGGCCCGTCCGATGGAGGAACCGCTCCCCGTATCCGGCGTCCGCGATGACCACCCGCGCCGCGCGGTCCACGTCCTGGGCGCCGGCGCCGGGCCGGACGGCGTCGAACGCCGCCTGTTGCGCCGCCCGGACGACCTCGTAGACGCGGCGCTGCTCGACGTCCGGCTCCCCGACGAACACGGTCCGCGTGATGTCCGAGTAGTAGCCGCCCGCCCGGCCCCCGAAGTCCATGACGACGGCGTCGCCCGGCCCGATCACCCGGTCCCCCGCATCGTGGTGGGGGGAAGCGCCGTTCGGGCCCGAGGCGACGATCGTGAACTCGACCCGGTCGTGTCCGTGATCGCGGAGCAGCCGGTCCAGGTCGGCCGCCACGTCGAGCTCTCGACGCCCGGCGAACGCAAGCGTCACCACCTCGCCGAACGCTTCGTCCGCGCCTCGCGCCGCCGCCCGCAGGGCCGTGATCTCCTGGTCGTCTTTGATCGCCCGCAGGAGCGGGAGGGCCCGCCCGGTCGCCACGAACCCGCACTGCGGGGCGTTCCGCTCCAGCTCCAGCAGGTGCGACGCCCACGTCTGGTCCGTGATCGCGTATCGCGCGTCGGACAACCCCCGCGCCGCGAGGCCGTAGGGGTCCTCCCCGTCGCGCCACGCCACGACGTCCACCCCGGCCATGCCGACGGCCGTTGCCGCCGCCGGCTCCTCCAGCGAAGGGACCAGCAGGAGCGGTTCACGCCCGGGCCCCACGATCAGCAGGGTCAGCCGCTCGAGCGGCGGCGGCTCGTAGCCGGTCAGATACCGGAGGTCGGGGCCGGGCGTGACGAGGAGGCCGGCCAACCCCGCCGCCTCGGCGGCGGCGGCGGCGCGGGCCCGGCGCTCGGCGTAGCGCGAGACCGTCACAGCTTCATCCGGATCGGCTGCGGGACGACCTCGACCACCGCTGGGGTCGTGCCGAGCACCTCACCGTCCGCCTCGATCGGCAGGGGCCGGTCGGCCTCGATCACGAGTCGCCGCCGCACGCGGAACTCCTCGACGTGCGCGTGCGGCACGTGTTCGCCCCGGTAGATCTTCGGGATCAACGTGAAGGCGTCGGACTTGGGACCCTTGAAGACCAACACGTCCAACACGCCGTCCCCCGGATACGAACGCGGCGACACCTTCATCCCCCCTCCGTAATACTGCGCGTTCCCCACGACCACGAGGAACGCCGACCCCTCGTAGGTCTTTCGATCGGCCTCGACTCGGACGGTGGCGAGCTTGAAGCGCGGTAGCGTCAACCAGAAGCCGAAGAAGTACTTCGACTGTCCCAGGCGCGGGGACATCCGTTCGGCCCGCGCCGCCACGGCCGCCCCGAGGCCCGACTCGGCGACGTTCACGAAGAACCGATGGTCGGTCTCGCCGCCCACGGTCGTGTACGTGACCCTGCCGACGTCGAGCGGATAGAGGTTGTCGCCGGTCAGGTGGAAACAGGCACGGGTGGCGTCGCCGGGCAGCCCGAACGTCCGGATGAAGTCGCATCCGCTGCCGGCGGCGACGACCCCCAACACGGGCTCCTCCCCCACGGGGCGGCCGTCCGCGTCGAGCATGCCGTTCACCACCTCGTGCACCGTGCCGTCTCCGCCCACCGCCACCAGGAACCGGGCGCCCGACTCCAGCGCCTCGCGCGCGAACCGCACGGCGTCGCCGCGGCCCTCCGTCCGCAGCAGCCGGTAGTCCAGGCCCCGAGCTCGCAACGTGCGCTCGAGCTCCGGGATCTCCTGCCCGACGCGCCGCTTCCCCGCGTGGGGATTGACGATCAGGGTGAGCTCACCGAACGGGGAGGACATCGGGCGAATCCTATCCAGTTGCCCTCGGGGGGCTACGCTCGCGCTGACCGCGCTCGCTTCCTGAGCCCCCGAACCCTACACGCCCGTGTAGGCGACCACGCCCCGGTTCACGGCCTCGCGCGCGGCCCGAACGGCCTCGGCCTGCTCACCCTCCGCGACGTCTTCGATCTGTCGGAGGAGGTCGAGGAGCTGCTTGCAGGTCCGGACGAAGTCGCCGGCGGCCATGCCGGTCTCGCGCAGGACGTCGTCGAGCACTCCTCCCTCCGCCCAGCGGTGGGCCGACGAGGCGAACCCGGCCTCCAGCTCCCGGCACAGCTCGACCTGGTGCCGATCCTCGGCCCGGCGGATGCGCCGGTAGGTGCCCTGGAGCGCGCGGTACCGGTCCGCGGTCGCGGCGGTCGGCATCTCGGCCGGCGGCGGCACCCGTTCCCGCGATTCGTACACGATCGTCGAGACCAACGCCGCCACCTCGGCCGGCGTCAGGCCTCCCAGGAGCGACTCGGCCAGCGCCTCGGCCACCAGCACGTCGCCGTCTCCGTAGATCCGGGCCAGCGCCCGTCCCTTCGGCAGGATCGAGAATCCCTGCACGTATCCGAGGTCCTCCAGGACCCCCAACACGCGGTCGAACTGGCGGGCCAGGGTCTCGGTCCGTGTGCGGATGCGGCGTTCGATCCCCGCCACCTGCTGCTCGAGCTGGGAGGCGCGCCGGCCCCACCGCTCGTGATCGGGACGGTCCGGGCACGCGTGGCATGGGTGGCGTTGGGCCCGGCGCTCGAGCCCCGCGGCCTCCCGCTCGGCCGCCGCGTCGATGGTCGGCCGGGGGCGTCTGGGCGGCCGGACGTCCAGCGCCACGAGCCTCGCGGCGAGGTCTCGGCGGTACCGGGCGCTTCGGACGCTCCCGCTGCGCGGGAGCTGGAGCCTCGTGAGCGGAGCGGGCGGCTCCTCGAAGTCCCTCCCGGACAGTCGGAAGTACTTGCGGTCCTGAGCCAGGACGGTGGGCCGGCCGTCCCGGTTGGACACCACCACGGCCAAGCCGCGTCGCCGGGCGCGGGGTACGAAGATGACGTCCCCCGGGCGCAGGCCTGCCAGGACGTTGCGCACGGCGTCGGCCCGCGCCCGGTCCCGTCCCGTGCGGGCCTCGGTTCGGATCCGGTGGGCCCGGTCGCGCAGCGCCCAGTACTCGGGGAAGTCGCCCAGGTGGCAGGCCATCTGCTCCCGGTACCCCGCGAGGAAGGTCTTGTCGCGTTCGAGCTGGCGCTCCAGCGCCACGACGCCGCGGTCGACCAGGAACTGCGCGAAGGAGGAGTTCAGCAAGTGGTGCGCCTCCTCGCGCGAGTAGTTCCGCACCAGGTTGACCGCCATGTTGTACGAGGGCCGGAACGACGACGTGAGCTCGTAGGTCCGGGTGGAGGCCAACGAGGCCACTCGCTCGAACGCGACCTGTCGCTGATACACGACGACGGCGTGCCCCAGCCGGTCGATCCCCCGCCGGCCGGCGCGCCCCGTGAGCTGGGTGTATTCGCCGGGCGTGAGGAGCTCGTGCCGCTCACCCTGGAACTTCCACAGGTCCTCGATCACCACCGACTTCGCCGGCATGTTGATGCCGAGCGAGAGCGTCTCCGTGGCGAACACGACCTTGACCAGGCCGGCCTCGAACAGCTCCTCCACCGTCTCCTTGAACACCGGGAGCATCCCGGCGTGATGGGCGGAGACGCCGGCCGCCAGCGCCTCCTCGAACTCGTAGTACCCGAGCGCCTTGAGGTCCGCCTCCTCCATCCACGCCGCCCGCATCTGGGCGAACTCGCGGATGCGCCCCACCTCGTCCGGCGTGGTGAGACGGATCCCGGAGGCCATGAGCCACTCCACGCTCCGGTCGCAGCCGGCCCGGCTGAACACGAAGTAGATGGCCGGCAACATGCCCTCCTTCGCCAGGGCCTCGACGACCTCCTCCCGTCTCGGCACGTACACGCGCCGGCTGCCGTCTCGCGGCCGGCCCGGCCGCTGGTGGTAGGGACCTCGCGACACGCGACGGGGGGAGGTTCCGAACCGCTGCTCCTCCCGATCCAGCGACGCCACGTACGGGTTTGGCACGAACCGGTCCCCCTGCTCGACGTACATGGGGTGCAGGTCGCGGCCCACCAGGTAGTGGTGCTCGAGCGGGACCGGGCGACGCTCCTCGATCACCACCCGGGTCGGCCCCCGCAGCGTGCCGATCCACTCCCCGAACTCCTCGGCGTTCGAGATCGTGGCCGACAGGCACACGACCGAGATCGACAGCGGCAGGTGGATGAGCACCTCCTCCCACACCGCCCCGCGGTACGGGTCCTGGAGGTAGTGCACCTCGTCCATCACCACCGAGACGAGCCCGTCCAGCGTGTCGGACCGCTCGTAGAGCATGTTCCGCAGGACCTCGGTGGTCATGACCACGACGGGGGCCTCGCCGTTGATGGTGTTGTCCCCGGTCAGCAGGCCCACCCGGGCCGCGCCGTGCCGGG
This sequence comes from Actinomycetota bacterium, assembly GCA_036374435.1. GTDB lineage: Bacteria > Actinomycetota > UBA4738 > UBA4738 > HRBIN12 > CALGFI01. The sequence goes on from DASUTU010000028.1 coordinate 31,748, forward strand.
CCACCAGGTCTCCGAACTTCTGGTTCGACAGGGCCTTCAGCGGCGTCGTGTAGAAACACTTGCCGCCGAGGAACAGAGACCGCTCGACCGCGTATTCGGCCACCACGGTCTTCCCGGACCCGGTGGGGGCGGCGACCAGGACGGACTCGCCGGCGGCCAGCGCCTCGATCGCCGAGGTCTGGAAGCCGTCGAGCTCGAACGGGTAGCGGGCGGCGAACCGGGAGGGATCGGTCATGCGATCGAGTGTACGGAGGGCGCGAGGTCCGGCCCGCCCGGCCCTTCAGCCCAGGCAGGCGGCCACGTGCCGCCGAAGGAGCTCGGTGAAGATGTCCGGGGACTCGAGGTTCGTCAGGTGACCCGGCCCCTCCAGGACCTCGAGGCGGGCCCCGGGGATACTCGCGGCCATCTTCGCCGAGACGTCCGCGGGGATCAGCCGGTCGCCGGTGGACGTGATCACCAGGGTCGGCACGTCCACCCCGGGCAGGTCGCCGGTCGAGTCGGGGCGTTGGGCCATCCCGAGCGCGGCGGCGGCGATGGCCTCCGGGTTCTGGTCGGCCACCATGGCGCGAACCCGGTCCTCGAGCTCGCCGGGAGCGCCTTCGGCCAGGAGCGGTGGAGGCTCGTCCGCCAGCACGTTCCCCTCCGATCGCAACCGCTCGGCCAACGCCCGCCGGGTCTCCACCCCGTCCGGGGAGTCGGCCACGGCCCGGGTGTTCGCCAGGACCAGCCCCGAGACCCGGGCCCTCGCCCGGCGCCACAGCTCGAACGCCACGTAGCCGCCCATCGACAGGCCGCACACGACCGCCCGGTCGATCCCGCGAGCGTCCAGGACGGCCAGGGCCCGGTCCGCGCACGCGGCCATCGTGGTCACCGGCCCCGCCAGCTCGGACCCCCCGAACCCCGGGTGGTCGGGCGCCGCCACCGGGAGGCCGCCGGCCAGGGCATCGATCTGCGGCTCCCACATCCGGGCGTCGAGGGGCCAGGCGTGGAGCAGCAACAAGCCCTGCGACACGGACCTCAGCCCGTGGGCCCGGTGGGGACGACAGGTTGCTGCGGGGAGAACGTCCCGGCCGCGACCTGCGCCTCGACGTAGGCGTTGTACGCCTGGGCGAACGCCCGCTCGGCCGCGTCGTGCACCCCCGCGGTCCGCGCTAGAAGCTCCTCGCGGGCCGAGGCGTCCTCGGCCCCGACCGCCATCGACAGCAGCAACCCGACCTGCCGGTAGAGGTCCATCGCCAGGAGGAAGTCGCCGTGGGACCCGATGACGTCCGCGACGAAGTCCGCAGACAGGTCCCGCCCCCTGACCGCGTCGGTCGGGGACAGCTCCCCCAGCCGCTGGGCGGCATCGCGGGATCCCTCCGCCACGGTCTCCGCCGTGGCGCCTGCGGCCTCGATCGCCTCCTCGCTCACGTCCTCGAGCTCCAGGTCGGCCAGCGCGGTCGTCAACGCGGGGAACGCATCGAAGGTCGCAGGGGGCAATGGCTGTCCCACGATCGTGAGGACGGGCTCCACGGCCGCCGAATACTCCTCCATCGCCGTCGCCATCCGGAGCTGCTCGGCCTCCTCGCGGTCTCGGTTGCGCTCCTGGACGAAGCCGTAGGTGATGCCGGCGATGGCGGCCACCGCCAGCACGACGCCGAGCCCGATCCAGACCCCCCGCCGGCGGAGCAGCGGCGTCTTGACGGGGACGTAGGCGGGTTTGGGCCCTCGGGTCACCCCTTTGGCCCCCCGGCTCCTGCTCTTGCCCTTGATCGCCACGCCCGCTCCTCGCGCCCCGGTCCTGGCGCTCGTCGTCACCGCTTGAGCAACCGGCCCACGATGATAGCGGCCTCGTAGAACAGGACCATGGGGAGGCCGAGGGCGAGCAGGGTGTAGGGGTCGCCGCTCGGGGTGATGACGGCGCCGAACACGAAGATGAACAGGATCGCCCCCCGCCGCCAGGATCTGAGCTGCGCCGTGCTCACGATGCCGGCGGCGTTCAGGAAGACCAGCACGATCGGGAACTCGAACCCGATGCCGAACGAGAACGCCACGAGCATCACGAACGAGAAGAACCGGTCCGCGGTGAGCAGCGGCACGATCTGCACGCCGCCGAAACCGAGCAGGAACCCCAACGCCCGGGGCAGCGACCAGTACGCGAAGAACGCCCCCAGCGCGAACAGGAACACGGAGCTGACCACGAAGGCCACGCCCAGCCGCCGCTCCCGCCGGGTCAGGCCGGGCACGACGAATCGCCACAGCTGGAACAGGACCACCGGCAGCGCGATGAACAGGCCGAGGAACGCCACGATCTTCAGCTTGATGACGACCGATCCGAGCGGCTCCGCGAAGAAGAGCGCGCACTCGTCGGTCGGCCGGACTCCCTCCGGGACGGTCGCGTAGTAGTCGCAGTAGGGCCCGCGGATCAGCTCGAGCACCCGGTCGTAGAGGCCCCAGCCGACCACCCCTCCCAGCCCCACCGCGATCAGGGACACGATCAGCCGGTAGCGCAGCTCCTCAAGGTGCTCGACCAGCGTCATCGTGCCGCCGGCGTCGCGGCGCCGTCGCCGCTGCCACCGTTGGGGGATGACGCGCATCGCGGGGCCGGCCTACGTGGCCGGGCGCTCCTCCTGCTCGGGCGACGCCGCCCGGTCCTCGGGCTCCACGGGGACGGGGCGTCCGACCTCTCCGCCCCGGCTCGATCGACCGCCGGTCGGAGGACGATCGTCCGGACGGTCGTCCAGGTCCACGCGGAACGAGCGCTGCACCTCCTCGCGCGCTCGTCGGAGCTCGGCCAGGCCTCGGCCCAGCGTCCGGGACACGTCGGCCACCGCGGCCGCGCCGCCGGCGGCCGCCGCCGGCTTCGCCGCGTGGGCGTCCTCCCCCGGTGCCGCGCCTGCCGCCTCGGAGGGGGCAGCCGGCCGGCGGGAGGGAGAGGCCGGGGGATCCGCGTCGAGGCTCACCTCGACGGTCTTTCGAACCTCGTCCTGCGCCCGTCGGATCTCGCGCAGCCCCTTCCCGATGGACTTGGCGAGCTCCGGGAGCCGTTTGGGGCCCACGACGACGAGCGCGATCACCAGGATCAGCAGGATCTCTTGGGCTCCGATGCTCCCCATCTCGAGTCCGCCTCAGGACGGCGAGCGGCGGGTTCCGCCGCCGGCCGGCCTCCCGGCGGCCAGCCCCTGCGATCGGCCGCCCGCGCGCCGCCCCAGGGAGCTGATGTCCTCCGCGACGGGCGTGACCTCGTTGCGGAAGCGCCCCAGCGCCCGAACGAGCACGATCACGTGTCGGATCAGGCCGATGAGCACGCCCGCGACGGCGACGGTGGTGACCACGGCGATGGCGAGCCAGACGATCGCGACGTCCGACATGGACCCGATGCTAACGGACGACTCGAGCTACTGCCTGGCCAGGAACTCGTGGATGTACCGGTCGTCCTGGAGGCGGAAGTGGAAGTCGATCACGTCGTCCATCGTGAACGGCGGCCCCGCCGGCAGCGGCCCCCGAGGGCCGTCCACCGGCTCCTCCTCCTCTGCGTCGAAGAGCTGCTCGGTCTCCGTGAGGGTGGCTCGGCCGGCCACGTCCACGCCCGCCGACACCAGCAGGGCGACGATCTTGCGATCGGCCCGCTTCTCCACGGCGTCCATGCAGGTGGGACAGGTGAACCGGTACGTCCCCTCACGTCCCCCCAGCGACACCTGCAGAAGGATCGACTCGGGGCCCATGTCGACCTCGCCGCAGCGGGGACACGTTGTTCGGATCGTGGTCATGTCACCCGCTGTATCGACCCCAGGCCTCGCAGGCTTGAGCCGCCCACCTACCTGCGATACCGGCTCAGGGTTCGGTCGGCGAGCTCGGCCACCCGATCCCGGAGCTCGCCCGGCTCCACGACTTCGGCCTGGGGACCGAGCCGGAGCAGCAGGCGCTCCAGCCATTCGAGCCGCCCGGCCGGCAGGAGCACCTCCAGGGCCCCGCCGTCGAGCTCGGTCTGCTCCTCCGTCTCGTAGTACTCCGCCACCCATCGCGCCTCCGGGCTGAGCTGAAGCCGCACGTCGACGTCGCGTTCGTCTCGGGTGTAGAGAGGACGCCCCGCCCCGGCCAGCCCGCGCGGCTCGAACGGCTCCCCCGTCCGCTCCACCGAGCGGATCCGATCCACTCGGAACAACCGTTCGGCGTCGGAGCGGCGGTCCCAGGCCGCCACGTACCAGTTCCCGATGGTGAAGAAGACCTCCTCGGGGTCGATCTCGCGGGACGTGGTCTCGGCGGTGGAGGCCGCGTAGTACTCGATCCGAAGCCGCTCGTGCTCGCGAGAGGCCTCCCGCACGGAGTCCAGCGCCTCCACCGGCCGCCGCGACCCCGCCGTCCCCACTCGCTCGGGGAGACCGCCGAGGGCCTCGGGCCCCAGACCGTCGGCCAGCTTGGCCAGCGCCGCGGCGAGCGCGGGGGCTTCCGGGACGCCGGGGGCCTGCGACAGGGCCGTGCCGCGCAGGTACAGGGCGAGCGCCTCGCTCCGCGTCAGTCGCAGCGGCCGGCCGAAGTAGTCCGCCATCCCGATCCAGATCCGCCCGTCCTGCACGTCGACGTCGATGAGGTCGCCCGGCCCGTACGGGGGGAGGCCCGAGACGAACAGGAGGTTGAGGTCGTCCAGGAGCTCCTGCTCGGACACGCCGAACAGGGCCGTGGCCTCGGCGACCGGGGTCCCGGGATGCTGGACCAGGTAGGGAACGGCAGCCAGCAGCCGCCGCAACCGCTCGGACGCCCGGGCCGGCGCTCGCCGGGGGCCGTCAGCGGGCGGCACCGGCCTGCTCCAGGCGGGCCACGATCTCCGCGCGGAGCTCCGGCGGCTCGAGCGCCTCCGCGTCCGGCCCGAACGACACCACCCACGTGGCCAGGCTCTCTCCGGGCTGGCCGGGGATCCGGACCTCCACCCAGCCGTCTTCCCGGGCTCGAACGGTCTCGGCGCCCGTCACCCCGGAGGTCGCCCACCAGGCCACGTCCGGCGAGAACGCCACCACGGCGGGTGGCGTCTCCTCGCCCGACGTGGCCGGACCCGGCGAGACGTGGTCGGCCGCCCGGAACCCCTCGGGAGGGTCGATGCCGGGACCTTCGTCCGTCAGGTCCGACGCGAACCGCGACAGGCGGAACGAGCGCATCTCTCCCCGGTCGGCATCGAGCCCGACCAGGTACCATCGCCCGCCCCGGACCACCAGCCCGTGGGCGTCCACCACCCGCTCCGAGGCGGCACCTCGGGCCGTTCGGTAGGAGAAGCGGACCCGCCGGAGCCCCGCCACCGCCTCCCCCGCCTGCGCCAACCTGGGATCGGCCCCGACGTCCAGGCCGCTCGGCCGGCCCCTCACGGTCCCGAGGATCCCGCCGTCCGCGCCGGACAGCAGCTTGCGTACGGCGTCCTCCGCCGACGTGTCCCCTCCCGAATGCGCCGCGACCACGAGCGCCGAGATCTCCTCGGGCGTGAAGCTGATCTCGGGCAGGTAGTAGCGGTCCTTGGGGATCGTGTAGCCCTGCTCGGTCTCCCACACGTCGGTGCCCACAACCTCGATCGGGACCCCGATGTCCCGCAAGACGTCTTTGTCGCGTTCGAACATGCGCTTGGCGGAGCCGACGTCTTCGTGCCCGTAGGCCTCGCTCAGCTTGTCGCGGATCTGCTCGAACGTGAGGGGCGTCCGCGAGTCCAGGAGCAGGGCCACGAGGTTGACGAGGCGCTCCAACGGCTGCATCGCCGCGGCATCATACTTCCGGCATGTCGAGCCACCGGTCGTACGTTCGCCTGCGCCGCGGCGTGGTCCGTTCCCGCGGACAGGAGCGGCCGGGTGCCCTCGAGCTCGGCGTCGAGGTGGAGGGCGAGGTCGTCTCGGCGATCGCGTACCCGGAGCTCTGCGGGCCGGTCGGCGTCGGGGACCGCGTGGTGGTGAACACCTCGGCCGTGGCCCTTGGGCTCGGGACCGGCGGCGCCCACCTGATCGTGGCGGTCGAGGGCGGCCCCGACACCGAGCTCGCCGGCGCCGGGCGCGTCATGAAGGCGCGATACACCCCCCTTCAGGCCGCGGTCGAGTCCGTCGAGGTCACCCACCGCGAGACCCTGGAGGGCTCCGGGGGGCTGGACGGCACCCCGATCGTGGCCGCGCCGCTGCATTCGATCATGGCCGTCGCCGCCGCCGGCGCGGTCGCGGCCGGCGCGAGACGCGTCGTCTACGTGATGACCGACGCCGCCGCGTTGCCGGGGGGGTTCTCGCGCCTCGTCCCCCGGCTCCGCGACGCCGGCGTGCTCCACGGATGGATCACCACCGGACAGGCCTTCGGCGGAGAGCTCGAGGCGGTGACGATCTGGTCAGCGCTCGTGGCCGCCGTCGCGGTCCTCCGGGCCGACGTGGTCGTCGTCGCCGACGGGCCGGGGAACCTGGGCACCGACACGACCTGGGGTGTGGGAGCCCTCGGGAGCGGACACGCCCTGAACGCCGCCGCCGCGCTCGGCGGGCGGCCCGTGGCGGCGCTGCGCGTCTCGTTCGCCGACCCGCGCGAGCGCCATCGGGTCGTGTCCCATCACTCGCTCACGATCCTCGACCACGTGTGCGCCGTTCCGGCCACCGTGGCCGTTCCCGCGCTCGAGGACGAGGCCCAACGCACGGCCGTGTGGGATGCCCTCCGCGGCCGAGGGCTGGAGGACCGTCACCAGGTCGTCGAGGTCGACGGGCGTCCCGCCCTCGACGAGCTCGAACGCCGAGGGGTCGAGGTCACCTCGATGGGACGGAGGCCCCACGACGACCCGGCGTTCTTCCTGGCGTCCGGCGCCGCCGGCGTGCTGGCGGCCCGGATGGCCGCGTCGTCGGCGGCCTGGCGCCGGGCCCACGACTGACCCGGCTGACCACGGCTGACCCGACTCACATGTGGGCGATGAGCTGCTCCACGCGTTCGTCGGTGCTGCGGAAGGGATCTTTGCAGAGCACCGTCCGCTGAGCCTGGTCGTTCAGCTTGAGGTGGACCCAGTCCACCGTGTAGTCGCGCCGCTTCTGTTTGGCGTGACGGATGAAGTCCCCCCGGAGCTTGGCCCGCGTGGTCTGCGGCGGTTCCCGCATGGCGCGCTGGATGTCGCGTTCGACCACGGAGCGCTCCACCCGGCCTTCGCGTTCGAGGAGGTAGTAGAGGCCGCGCGTCCGGTTGACGTCGTGATACGCCAGGTCCAGCAGCGCCACCCGCGCCGAGGAGAGCGGGAGCTGGTGTTTGCGCCGGTACCGATCGATGATGGCCTGTTTCGCCACCCAGTCCACCTTCCGGATCAGCCGCTCCGGCTCCCCGTCGGCGAGGGCGTCGAGCGCCTCGCGCCACTCCTCCAGGAGCTGCTTGGATTGCGGGTCGGTCCCCCGCCGCTGCAGGAACCGCTCGGTCCGCTCGAAGTACTCCTCCTGGATCTCGATCGCCGTGAGCTCACGGCCGTTGGCCAGGCGCACCTTCTTCCGGCAGCTCACGTCATGGCTGATCTCTCGGATGGCCCGGATCGGGTTCTCGAGGGTCAGGTCGCGCATCACCGTGTTCGCCTCGACCATCCGCAACACGAGGTCGGTGATGCCCACCTTCATGAACGTCGTCCACTCGTTCATATTCGAGTCGCCCACGATGACGTGGAGCCGCCGGAACCGCTCGGCATCCGCGTGCGGCTCGTCGCGGGTGTTGATGATGGGCCGCGAGCGCGTCGTGGCGCTCGAGACGCCTTCCCAGATGTGCTCGGCCCGCTGCGCGATGCAGAACTGGGCCCCGCGCGGCCCGTGCAGGACCTTCCCGGCGCCACAGTAGATCTGTCGCGTGACGAAGAACGGGATCAGCAGGTCGGCCATGCGAGCGAACTCGCCCTGGCGCGCCACCAGGTAGTTCTCGTGGCAGCCGTAGGAGTTCCCGGCCGAGTCCGTGTTGTTCTTGAACAGGAAGACCTGGCCGCTGATGCCCTCCTCGTGCAGCCGGACCTCGGCCGCGGACAACAGCGCCTCCAGGATCCGCTCGCCCGCCTTGTCGTGCGCCACCAGGTCGGCGATCGAGTCACATTCGGGCGTCGCGTATTCGGGATGGGAACCCACGTCCAGGTACAGGCGCGCCCCGTTCTCGAGGAACACGTTGGACGAACGTCCCCAGTGGACCACCCGCCGGAACAGGTACCGGGCCACCTCGTCCGGGGACAGCCGGCGCTGGCCGCGGAACGTGCAGGTCACCCCGTATTCGTTCTCGAGGCCGAAGATGCGACGGTCCATCCTCCGAGTGTAGGCCCGACCGAGCCGCCAGGCGGGAGCGCCCGGGTTCAGGTGGCCGAGGCCGCCAGGATGCCCGACACCTCGTCCTCCTCGAGGCGGCGGAACTTCCGCCGGCCGGCGCGGGTCCGGTCCAGCACGCCCGCCTCCACGGAGTTCGGCTGGACGTCGCGGTCTTCGGCGGTGGACAAAGCGCGGACGGCCTCGCGGACGGCCGTGGCGAGGTCCCACCCCGGCCGGTACGCGGTCCGGACGGCTTCGGTCAGCTGCTCGGCGTGGCCCCCCATCGCCACGAACTCGTGTTCGTCGGTGACCGTGCCGTCGAAGAGGATGTGGTAGACCTCGTTGCGGCCGTTGTCTTCGGCCACCTCGCCCACGAGCACCTCCACCTCGTACGGCTTGAACTGCTGGTTGAAGATCGTGGAGAGCGCCTGCGAATACGCATTGGCGAGGTCTCGCGCGCGGACGTCGTCGCGATGGTAGGAGTAGCCGCGGAGGTCGGCCAGACGCACACCGCTGATGCGCAAGTCCTCGAACTCGCTGTACTTGCCCACCCCGGCGAACGCGATCCGGTCGTAGATCTCACTGATCTTGTGCAGGGTGGCGCTGGGGTTCTCTGCGATGAGCAGCAAGCCGTCCGCATATTCGAGTCCCACGACCGACTTGCCGCGCGCGATGCCCTTGCGGGCGAACTCCGAGAGGTCCTTCTGCCGCTGCTCCGGCGGCACGTAGGGCATGAAGCTCACGACGGGCCTCCGGCGTCGCGGGTGAGAATGGCGTCGTAGGCGGCGCGAACCGGGTCGTCACCGAGCTCCTCCGCGCCGGCCGACGTCACCACCACGACCGTGGGGTAGATGCCGCGGGCCGGATCCGGTCCCCCCGTTGCCGCATCTTCCTGCGACGCGTCGATCAGGCCCTCCACGGCCACCTGGAGCGCCTCGGCCCGGTCCATGCGGGGCCGCCACCGTTTCTTCATCGAGCTCTTCGCGGCGCGTCCGCCCGAGCCGGTGGCGTGGAAGTCCTCCTCCTCCCACCGCCCACCGGTGGCGTCGTAGTAGAAGATGCGCCCCTCGGCGCGCCGCTCGTCGAACCCCCCGAACAGCGGCACGACCACCAGGCCCTGCACCGCCAGTGGGAAGTTCCCGCGGATCATCTGGCCCAGGCGGTTGGCCTTGCCCTCCAGCGACAGCCGGTCGCCGGTGATCTTCTCGTAGTGCTCGAGCTCGAGCTGCAACAGCCGGACGATCTCGACGGCCTGCCCGGCCGCGCCGGCGATCCCGATCGCCGAATAGGCGTCGGCCACGAAGACCTTCTCCATCCGGTCGTCGTCGATCGAGAACCCGGCGATGGCCCGCCGGTCGCCCGCGAGGACCACCCCCTCGGCGAACTTCAGCCCCAGCACCGTGGTGCCGTGGGACAGCCCGTCGACCGCGGCGGCGCCGGGCGTCGAGTGCGGCAGAGCCTCGGGCCGGGTGCTCACGACGAGGTCGAAGAAGCTCGGGTTGGCGCCGATGGGCCCCCGCGAGGCGAGGGGGGCCGCGGGGTCCTCCCTCATTCGCCGCCCTTCTGGACGTACGACTTGACGAACTCCTCGGCGTTCTCCTCCAGCACGGCGTCGATCTCGTCGAGGATCTCGTCCATCTCCTCCTTGAGCTTCTCGCCCTTGGAGGCCTGCTGGACCTGACCCGCGTCGGCGTCGTCGCCACCGCCGGCTTTGCGCTGTGTCCGCTTCTGCTCCTGCTCCTGGCTCACGCGACGAGGCTCCTTGCTCTCGGGCCCGCCATTCTACGTCCGGCCGCCCCTACGACTGGAGGAGCCGCACCAGCGTCTGGGGGTCCGGCGATCGCTCCAGCAGGCCCTCCACGTGCTCCCGCGTCCCCCGCAGCGGCTCGCGCATGGGCACACGCTGGAGCGCGTCTTGCCCCGTGTCGAAGATCATCGAGTCCCACGACGCCGCGGCGATGGCGTCCGGGTACTTCCCGATGCAGCGGCCCCGGAAATACGCCCGGGTGTCCTCGGGGGGCTCCATCACCGCCCGCACGATCTCCGCCTCCGAGACGAGCGTCTCCACCTTCTCGGAGGCCGCGAGCCGGTGGTACAGGCCCTTGTCCCGACGAACGTCGTGGTATTGGAGGTCCACGAGCCGAAGCTTGGGGTCGCTCCAGTCGAGCCCGTCCCGCTCCCGGTACCCCTCGAGGAGCCGGAGCTTGGCCACCCAGTCCAGCTCCCGGTGCAGCTGCATCGGGTCGTCCTCGAGGCCCGTCAGGACGGCCTCCCAGCGGTCGACGACCTCCTCGTTGTCGGGGCTGGGGTCCTCCTGCTCGACGTATTTCTTGGCGCGCTCCAGGTACTCCCACTGGAGCTGGACGGCCGACAGGCTCCGGCCGTCCCACAGGCGCACCGGCGTGCGGCACGTGAGGTCGCGCGACACCTCGTGCAGCGCGGCCACCGGGTTGGCCAGCGTGAGCTCGGGGACGAAGTCGTCCTCGATCATCTTCAGCACGAGGGCGGTGGTCCCCACCTTCAGGAACGTGGCGACCTCGCAGAGGTTGGCGTCCCCGACGATCACGTGGAGCCGGCGGTACTTGTCCGGGTCGGCGTGCGGCTCGTCGCGCGTGTTGACGATGGGCCGTTTCAGCGTGGTCTCCAGGCCCACCTCGGCCTCGAAGAAGTCCGCCCGCTGCGTCAGCTGATACCGGTGGCGGGTGCGGTCGTCCCAGGCCGCCTCGGCGCCGAGCTTGCCAGCCCCGCAGAAGATCTGGCGCGAGACGAAGAACGGGGTGAGGTCGCGGACCAGGTTCGCGAACGGCACGGCCCGGTCGACCAGGTAGTTCTCGTGCGTGCCGTAGGAGTTCCCCTTCCCGTCGCTGTTGTTCTTGTAGACGGCGATCCGCGGTCCCCCCGGCATGGCACGCTCGAGCTCCAGGAGCGACCGCTCGAGGACGCGCTCCCCCGCCTTGTCGTGGATCACCAGCTCGCGGGGACTCGCACACTCGGGGGTGGAGTATTCGGGGTGGGCGTGGTCGACGTAGTAGCGAGCGCCGTTGGGCAGGATCACGTTGGCCAGTCCGAGGTCCTCCTCGGCCGGCTCGCGAACCTGCACGGGCTCGTAGCCCCTGGCGTCTCGCAGGGGCGACTCCTGCTCGTAGTCCCACCGGATCCGGCGGAGCGAGCCCGCGTACGTGCTGATCAAGAGGGAGGAGGAGATCACCGGGTTGAACTCCGGCGAGGCCATCGCGGCGATGCCGTATTCCGTTTCGGTGCCGACGACCTTGGGGATGGCCATCGTCAGAGGTACTGTCCCGCGCTGACCCGTTCGACCTGGCGGCCCTCGTCCCCGCCGTCCCCCAGCAGCGTGCGGACGTAGACGATCCGCTCGCCCTTCTTCCCCGAGATCCGCGCCCAGTCGTCCGGGTTCGTCGTGTTCGGCAGGTCCTCGTTCTCCTTGAACTCGTCCCGGATGGCGTTGGACAGGTCCTCGATCTTGATGCCCTTCTCGCCGGTGGACAGGAAGCGCTTGATGGCCTCCTTCTTCGCCCGCCGCACGATGTTCTCGATCATCGCGCCCGAGTTGAAGTCCTTGAAGTACAGGATCTCCTTGTCGCCGCTCGCGTACGTCACCTCGAGGAACCGGTTCTCCTCGGAGGCCCCGTACATGCGGTCCACGGTCGTCTGGATCATCCGAGCCGTGGCCGTACGGACCTCGCCCCCGCTGCGGTCGATCTCCTCCGGGTGGATGGGGACGTTGGGGTTCAGGTACTTGCTCATGATGTCCGCGGCCTGCTCTGCGCTCGGCCGCTCGATCTTGATCTTCACGTCGAGCCGGCCGGGCCGGAGGATCGCCGGGTCGATCAGGTCCTCCCGGTTCGAGGCGCCGATGACGATGACGTTCTTCAAGGTCTCCACGCCGTCGAGCTCGGACAGCAGCTGCGGGACGATCGTGGACTCGACGTCGCTGGAGATGCCGGTGCCGCGCGTGCGGAAGATCGAGTCCATCTCGTCGAAGAACACGATGACGGGAAGCCCCTCCTCGCTCCGCTCCTTGGCGCGCTGGAAGATCTGCCGGATCTGCCGTTCGGTCTCGCCGACGTACTTGTTCAGCAGCTCCGGGCCCTTGATGTTCAGGAAATACGAGTGGGCATCCTGGCGGCCGGTGCGCTCGCGCACCTTGTCCGCCAGCGACTTGGCCACGGCCTTGGCGATGAGCGTCTTCCCGCACCCCGGCGGGCCGTAGAGCAGGACCCCTTTGGGCGGATCGAGCTGGTGCTCCTGGAACAGCTCCGCGTACAGGAAGGGGAGCTCGACGGCGTCACGGATCGCCTCGATCTGGCCCTCCAGGCCCCCGATGTCTTCGTAGGAGACGTCCGGGATCTCCTCCAGGACGAGCTCCTCGACCTCCTCCTTGGGGAGCTTCTCGAGCGCCACGCTGGAGCGTGGGTCCATCAGCAGCGGGTCGCCGGCGCGGATGAGCTCGCCCCGCAGGTTGGTCGCGAGCGTGGCCACGAGCTCCTCGTCGCCGTGGCCGAAGACGATGACGCGGTCCTCGCCCAACCGGTCCTTGACCTTGACGACCTCGCCGGCGCGGTCCGGCGGCAGGACCTCGACCACGTTCAGGGCCTCGTTCAGGATCACCTCGGCGCCCCGATGCAGCATCGAGCGGTCGATCTCCGGGGAGAGGCTGACCCGCATCTTGCGCCCAGCCGTGAAGACGTCCACCGTCTCGTCGTCGTTCGTTGCCAGGAAGACCCCGAACGACGCCGGCGGCTGGCTGAGCTTCTCGACCTCCTCGCGGAGGCCCTCGATCCGCTCTTTCTCCCCGCTCAGGGTGGCGGCGAGCTTCTCGTTCTGGGCGAGGGCGCGGGCCAGGTCGGACTTGGCCTCGACCAGCTTCTCCTCGAGAATCTTCACCTGCCGGGGCCCGCTCGAGAGCCGGCGCCGCAGCAGGGCGATCTCGTCTTCGAGGAACCGCACCTGCGTCTGGAGCTCGTGGATCTGCTTCTCCGTGCGCTCCCGCTGCTCGTGTGGATCGGGCTCGAGCATCTCCCTCACCTCCGGCGTGGCGGCAAGTCTACCTCCGGCCCCGACATCCCCATAGAACCCCTCGCCCGGTGGATACGGTCCCGGCCGCGTCGACGGTTCTACCCACCCAGGCGCCGGGCCACCGTCACGAATCCGGTGTGGGCGACCATGCGGTGGTCCGGACGGACGCTCCGCGCCGTCACGTGCCAGGAGCGGTGGAGGACCTCGAAGGTCTCCAGGTGCTCGTAGCCGGCCTCCTCCAGCGCCGCCACGAGCTGCTGGACCTGGCCGGTGGTGGGCAGGTAGCCGCAGAGGACGCCCCCGGCCTCCAGGGCGGTGTCCACCTCCGCCAGGACGCCCCACGGCTCCGGCAGGTCGAGAACCACGCGGTCGAACCGCTCCGCGCCGCCGGCGACGTCCCGGACGTCTCCCAGGCGCAGCTCGAGCCACGGAGGCATCTTCCCCAGGAACATCTCGACGTTCTGGGCGGCCGTCTCCCGGAACTCCGAGCGGAGCTCGTAGGAGACCACCCGACCCTCGGGTCCCACGGCCCGGCACAGGGCCAGGGTCAGCGATCCGGACCCGGTCCCGGCCTCGAGCACCCGCGCCCCCGGGAAGACGTCGGCCTCGACCAGGATGGCGCCGACGTCTTTGGGGTAGACCACCTGGGCTCCCCTCGGCATCTTCAGGACGAAGTCGGCCATCCGCGGTCGGAAGGCGCGGAACGCCATGCCGGTGGCCGAGTGCACCTGGGTCCCCTCGGCCGAGCCGATCACGAGGTCGTGGGGCAGCCCCCCGCCGTGGGAGTGCCAGGTCTCACCGGGTCGGAGCACCACCAGATACCGGCGCCCGCGCTGGTCCACGAGGAGCACGCGCTCCCCCGGCTCGAAGGGAGCGGTCACCGGCGCGGCGCCCCGTACAGCTCCGCGGGCAGGACTTCCTCGGACAACCCTCGGGCGAGCTCGGCGCCTTCGGCGGGAGGTTCCCCCGACCGCTCTCCTTCCTCGCCCCCGCGCCGCGGCTCTCCGAGCCGCTCCCCCATGATCTGGGCCCGCGCCCGGCAGAACGCGCAGAACCTGCCGGTCGTGGGCTGGGCGCACCGTTCGCAGGGGCGGAGCTCGGCCGCGTCCTGGGCGGCGAAGAGCGGAGCGCCCCGGTCCAAGTACCCCAGGAAGAACTGGGCCTTGGTCCCGGGCGAGGTGGACTCGAGCGCGTTCATGGCCTCCTTGTAGCGGAGCTGCGTGTTCCCCGCCACCAGCGGGCACTCCTCGACCACGTAGTCGATGCCCCGGAGGAACGCGTACGCGGCCGTCTCGAGCTCGGACAGCCGGTACAGCGGCTTGACCTTGCGGGCCAGGCCCTCTTCGGCCGGCAGGACCGGCGACTGCCGGGCGATGTAGTCGGTCTGCCACCGAAGCGTGTTGCCGAGCAGGGTGGCGGCCTCGTCGTCGAGGTTGTGTCCGGTGGCGAGGACCTCGTACCCGTGGTCCCGCGCCGCCTTGTTGAACACGTAGCGCTTCGAGAGCCCGCAAACCGCGCACGTGGATCGCGCGCCGCGCTTGCCCGCCGTGGGCACGTCGAACCCGTACTCCTCGGCGAGGTCCACCTCGAGCAGCACCGCCTCTCGCTCGGCGGCGAACGCGCGCACGACGTCCCGGGACCGTGAGGAGTACTCGCCGATGCCGAGCCCAAGGTACAGCCCCTCCGTCCGGTAGCCGAGGTCGAGGAGGACCTGCCACAACGCCAGCGAGTCCTTGCCGCCCGAGACGGCGACCAGGATTCGGTCCTGGGGCCCGAACATGCGGTGCGAGGCGATGGCGCGTTCGACCTGCGTCGTCACGTGGTGGACGAAACACTCGGCGCAGAACGCGGCGTTGTGGCGGCGGATCTCCACCACTGCCGGGCCCCGGCACCGCCGGCATTTCATGCGGGCGCCGTTGGACCCGCCGCTGATGACCGGCCGAACCTCGATCGCGTCTTCGTCCCCGACGCGTTCCTCGCGGGTGAGGAGCTCGCGCTCGCGGATCACGAGCACGGTGTCGGGGTCCATGCCGAGCTCACCCAGGACGTCCCGCACCTTGCGGCCGCCGGCGACCTCGACTTCCTTGTCGGGGTTCCGCAGCTTGACCTTCACGAGTTGCTCCTATGTCAAGCCGCCGCGGCGGTCAAGCGACCGGCCGGCCGGCTCATCGACGTCATCGTCTTGAACACCACCCTGGAGATGAGGCGCTTGAGCGCCCGGATCGCCT
This sequence comes from Actinomycetota bacterium, assembly GCA_036374435.1. Lineage (GTDB taxonomy): Bacteria > Actinomycetota > UBA4738 > UBA4738 > HRBIN12 > CALGFI01. The sequence continues at coordinate 47,247 of DASUTU010000028.1, forward strand.
CGGTCTTGCTCATGCCCTCGGAACGCTTCTTCGCGATGTAGTCCTTGGCCGGCGTGTGGATCCGGAGCTGGGTGACCGCGATCCGATGGATCGCGGCGTTCAGCTGGCGGTTCCCTCGCCTGTTGAACCGATGGCGGTGAGTCGCGCCCGATGACGCCGGCACCGGGGCGGTACCCGCGTAGCTAGCGAAATGCCCCTCGGTTGGGAACCGGTCGGCCTGAGCGGTCTCGGCGACGATCTTGGCCGCGGTAAGCGCCCCGCACCCGGGGATCTGAAGCAACGTCGGCGTATGGGTCTTCACGAGGCCGGTGATCTCACGCTCCAGCTCGTTGGCACGCACGGTGATCTCGCGGCACCGGGCGAGGAGCTCACGGCAGATCTTGACGTTCGTCGTCGGCTCCATGGTCTCGAGGTCCGTGCCGAGCCGCTCCAGGACCTTGAAGCGGTCCAGCGTCCGAAGGGGAGGCGCGAGGTCGGGGTCGATGTCGTGCAGGAGCCACCGGAGCTTGCAGATCTTGTCCGTGCGCTCGTTCACGAGCGACTCACGATGGGCCACAAGGAGTCCGAGGTCACGCTCGATGCCCGCCAGGGTCGCGACCGGTAGCTCTGGGTGCGCGAGCGCCACCCGTGCGACGGCCTCGGCATCGACCGGATCGGACTTGCCGCGCACCCGGTCGGCACGGCGAGCCACGCCCATCATCCGAGGCGGAACGCGCACCGAGGTCTCACCACGCGTGATCAGGTGTCGCTCGAGGTGTCCGGAGACATGACGGCCGTCCTCCACGGCGAAACGGCGCTCCTCGTCAAGATCCCGCCCCCAGGCGAGGAGGCGCTCCAAGCCCTTCGTCCGGGCCCTCACCGTGAGCTCCCCGATCACCTGTCCGGTCACGCCGTCGATCGCGACGGCGGTGTGGGTCTGTTTGTGCGGGTCGATCCCCACTACGATCACTCCTGGTCCCCCTTCGCACACACCGGGGTGGCAGGACCACCGGCGGACACGCCTCAGTGGGGCTGACGCAAGCTCCTATGAAGTCACGCCGGCAGGCCTTCGCCGGCGGCGGACGGCACAACGCATGAAGGTCATCCCGCTCGCGGGAGACACGAAGGCTATGAGCCAGCCCGCCGTCGGACGGAGGCTATCCCGAGGTCGCCCTCCGGATCTCACCTGCGTGACCACCCTGACACTGAGGTCAAGGCTACCCCACGCCTTTCCTCCGGCCGTCGGATCGAGGATCAGTCGTCCACCGGGACCGGGTTCACGCCGAGCTCGACCGTGACCTCGACCCGTTGCCCGTCGCCCCGGACCACGACCACGGGCACCCGGTCGCCGGGGGCGTGGGATCGGATGGCCTCGACGAGGTCGTCGGCCGTGGCGATCTCCTCGCCGTCGAACTCGACCACGATGTCGCCGCTCGCCAGGCCGGCCGCGGCGGCCGGGCCGTCGGCGACGACCTCCTGGAGCAGGACCCCCCGGTCCACGGGCGGGTCGATCTCGAACTGGACCTGCGGATCGGACACCTCCACCGGCCCGGCGATCCCCAGATACGCCACCGGCTCGTCGGGGTTCTCGGCCGCCTGGGCGATGGTCGGCTTCGCCGAGTCGATCTGGATGGCGAACCCGACGTTGTCCGCCGAGGTCGTCCCGGCGGTGTTGATCCCGACCACGTTGCCGGCCATGTCGACGAGCGGCCCCCCGGAGTTGCCGGGGTTGATCGCCGCATCGGTCTGGATCACGTCGGTGTACACGCGACGACCGAAGTTCGGGTCGTCCACCGTGATCCGCCTCGTCAGCGAGGATACGATCCCCGAGGTCACCGAGGGCCCGCCTTCCAGCCCCAGCGCGTACCCGATCGCGACCACGGGCTGGCCCAGACGGAGGTCGTCCGAATCGCCCATGGGGACGGTCTGCAGACCGCGGGCCTCGACGTCCAGGACGGCGAGATCGGCCTGGACGTCCCCCCCGATCACTCGCGCCGGGTATTCGACGGGCTCCTCGTCGGAGGACAAGACCGTGATGGCCGACGCGCTCTCCACGACGTGGTAGTTGGTCACGACGATCCCGTCTTCACGGACCACGAAACCCGTGCCCTCGCCCCCCCGGCCCTGGGAGCCCTGGGTCACGACGTTCACCACGGCGGGCAGGACCGCGTCGACCACGTCCTCGACGCTCGTGACCCCCGTCGACTCGATCGGCGAATCCTGAGGCGACGGGAAGGCGCGAGGCTCGGCGACGTCCTGCGGCACCACCTGCGAGCAGGCGCCCAGGAGCAGCGCGGAGCCGGTCCCGAGGGCGATCAGCCAGCGCTTCATGTCCATCTCCAGTGTGTCGGTTTCACGGGGCGTTCGACACGCCCACGCGACACGTTCTGGGAGGCGGGTAAGAACTCCCTGAGAACGCGGCTCAGCCGAGCGATGCGGGAACGGCGGTCGGCCTGGGCAGCAGCCCGGCCTCCTCGACCACCCGCACGATGGCGTCTTCGTTCCGGATGGACATGAGGTGGACGCCCCGGACGCCCGGGATCTCGCGGACCTGCTCCACGATCTCGAGGGCAAGCCGGACGCCTTCGTCCCATTGGCGTTCGGGCGGGGTCGCCTCCATCCGATGCAGGACCGGTTCGGGGACGTCGATGCCCGGCACCTGGTCTCTCAGGTACCGAACGGCCTTCGCGGACCGCGGCACGAAGACCCCCGCCAGCACCCAGACGTGGTCCAGCAGGCCGAGGTCACCGCACCGCGCCATGAAGACCCGCATCTTCTCGAGGTTGAAGCAGATCTGTGTCTGGACGAACTCGGCTCCGGCCTCGATCTTCTTGCCCAGTCGCATCGGACGGAACTCGAGCGGAGGCGCGAACGGGTTCTCGACCGCACCGATGACGAAGCTCGGCGGGTCCGTCAGCGGCCGCCCCGAGAGGTACGTCCCGTCGTCGCGCATGATCCGGGCGATCCGGAGCAGGTGGACCGCGTCGATGTCGTAGATGGGCTTGGCCTCCGGGTGGTCGCCGGCACCGACGTCGTCCCCGGTCATGCAGACGACGTTGCGAACGCCGAGCGCCGCCGCGCCCAGCAGGTCGGCCTGGAGTCCCAACCGGTTCCGGTCGCGGCAGGCCAGCTGGAGGATCGGGTCGATCCCCGCGTCCGCGACCAGATGGGCCGCCGCCAGCGGGGACAGATGCGTGTGGGCCGCGCTGTTGTCGGTGCAGTTGACGGCGTCCACCTTGCCCCGCAACACCTCCGCGAGGCTCCTCACGGTGGCCGGATCGGCCGAGTCCGACGCCTCGAGCTCGGCCGTGACCACGAACTCGCCGTCGAGCAGCAGCCGGTGGAGCGTGCTCCTGGCTTCGGCGCTCACCGGCCGGCCGTCCGCGACCGTTCCCACCCCTCCGGGACCCACCGGTCTCGTCCGGTGAGCAGGTTCTCCCACGACGACGTCTCCTGGAGCCGCCAGTCGGTCGGCCGTTCGACGTGGGCGATGTGGTCGCGCCACAGCGGCAGCGTGCGCGACCCTTCCCAGGCCGACACCCACACGCATTTCATCTCGGGCACGACCTCGCAGCTACCGTCCTGCAGCACACCGCCGCAGGGGCCGTTCCGGAGGTTCTTGGGACAACGCATCGGGCACGACAGACCCGTCGAGTGCAGGATGCACTGGCCGCACATCCGGCAGTCCCAGATGGCCTCCTTGGTCGTCCGCTCCACGAGCAGGATGGCCTTGCGGAGCCCACGCGCTGGAGGCGCGGTGGACCGAGGGCGGCGATCGAGCGTCCGGGCCATCGAGGGGCGGCGCCGCCCGCGGCGGGCGTCAGCCCCGCCGCAGGTCCCGCGCCGGGACCTCCTTCCGCGGGTCGACGAACGGGATGCCGGCCGTGGTCACCTCCAGGGGGCCGTGCTCGGACTCGACCTCCAGCGTAGTCCCGGGATCGGCGAGGCCGATCGGCACCCAGGCGTAGCCGATGTTCCGCTCGAGCCGCGGCGACCAGACGGCGTCGGTCACCCTGCCGATGGGCTCACCGTTGCGCACGACCGGCCAGAACCACGTCAGCTCGGCCCGGAGCTCGTCGCCCGACCATTCGACCCCGACCAGCTTGCGGTCGACGCCGCGAGCCTTCAGGTCCTCGAGCGCGGCTTTGCCGACGTAGTCCTGGGGCTGGTCCTCCACCAGGCGCTCCAGCCCCATCACGTGCAGCGGCGTGTCCTGAAGGGTCATGTCCGAGCCGTAGTTCATGATCCCGGCCTCGATCCGTCGGGCCTCCACGGGGGCCACCGCGCGGATACCGAAGTCCTCTCCCGCCTCGAACACGGCGTTCCAGAGGTCGTCGCCCCGGTCCGGGTCGAGCAGGTTGATCTCGAAGCCCGGGACGGCGGTCCACCCGGTCCGGCTGATCAGGACCGGGATGTCCTTGATGTCGAACCAGTCGCACCAGTAGTACTTGAGGTCGTAGATCGAGGGTCCCACGAGCTTCTCCAGCGTGAGGGCGGCCTTCGCGCCCTGCACCTGCATCGGGTACGCGTGCGGGTACGAGACCTCGACGTCGAAGGTGCCGTTCGCGGCCGCCCCGAGGGCGTACAGCCCGGCGTCCGAATCGGCCAGCTGCATCCACCACCGGTCCTCGCCCACGTGGAGCAGGACGGGGTCGTTCACGATGCCCCCGTCCGGCGCCGTGACGATCACGTATTTCCCTTGCTTGACGGCGCACGTGGTCAGGTCCCGGCAGGTCAGCGAGTCGACGAACCGGTCCGCGTCGGGGCCGGAGATCTCCACGGTGCGTTCGACGGCCACGTCCCACACCGTGACGTCGTTCAGGAGCGCCCAGTATTCGGTCACGGGGTCGTCGTAATACGCGGGCAGCAGCATGTGGTTGTACACGTCATAGGCGGTGCAACCGGCGCGTCTGGTCGCCTCGAAGAACGGCGACCGCCGGTACCACGGGCCGAAGTAGATCGTCGCGCTCTGCTCGAGCATCTCCTGGCGCTCGTTCACCATCCGGGCGTGCTCCTCTCGGATCGACGCCGGGGCTCTCCCGGCCGAGTTTGAATCATCGTTCAAACCCCGAGCGGGGCGCAACCGGACGGTCAGGAGATCGGGATCTGCTTGGCGGGATCGACGAACGGCATCTCCACCACCGTCGCCGTTCGAGGACCCCACTCCGACTCCACCGTCACCGTCGTGCCGAGCCTCGCCCGCTCCGCCGGCAGCCACGCGAAGCCGATGTTCTTCGCCAGCCGCGGCGAGGAGATGGCCGAGGTGACCGTGCCGATCCGCTCCGCGCCGTCGACGACCGACCACTTCACGTTGTTGAGCTCGGGGAACGGCTCCCCGTCGATCTCCACTCCGACGATCCGGCGGGTCACGCCGGCCTCCCTGATCTTCCGGAGGGTCGCCATCGAGATGCTGGCATCGTCGGGAAGGTCCCAGTCCACGAGCCGCTCCAGCCCCATCTCCAGAGGGTTGTCCTCGTAGGTCATGTCGGCGCCCCAGTTGAAGATGCCGCCCTCGATGCGCCGGATGTCGCTCGGCCCGGTCGGCCGGATGCCGAGCTCCCGCCCGGCCTCCATGATGGCCTCGTAGACCTCGACGCCTTTGCTCGTGTCGGTCAGATAGACCTCGTAGCCGACCTCGGAGGTCCACCCGGTTCGCGTGATGATCACCGGAGCCCCGGCGATCTTGGCCTCGGTCCAGTAGTAGTACCGAAGGTCGAGGATGTCCTCCCCGACGAGCTTGACCATCAGCGGCTTGGACTTCGGCCCCTGCACCTGGAGCGGAGCGACGTCGGCCTCCTCGATCGTCACGTCGAGCTCGGGGTAGGCGTTCTTCAGTCCCCTGGCGAACAAGAGGGCATCCGAGGACGCCAGGGCGAACCAGAACGTGGTCTCGTCCATGCGCGTCAGCACGGGGTCGTTCACGATTCCCCCGTCGCCGTCGCAGATCAGGACGTATTTCGCCTGCCCGACGGCGCACTTCGACAGGTCTCGGGGCGTGAGGAGCTGCGCGAACGTGAAGCCGTCGGGCCCGGAGACCTCCAGGCAGCGCTCGACAGAGACGTCCCACAGCGTGACGTCGTTCAGGAGCGCCTCGAACTCGGCCTCGAACGAGTCGAACCGGATCGGGAAGTACATGTGGTTGTAGACCGTGAACCCCTTGGGGTCGTACTTCTGCGTCGCGGCGTAGTAGGGCGTGCGCCGGTTCCGGGCGCCGCGCTGTACCTGGCTCATGTCGAACGCCATCGCACCGACCTCCTGCATTCGCCCGGGCGCCCAGCCCGGCGGGGTGTGGGATGGCTATCGTGCTGGGCGCCCCGAGACCCCGGCAAGGAGCACCCCTGACCACTAGTCAGGGGCGTCGGGCGCGGCGGAGACGCGAAGGCCTTCGACATACGTCGCGTGCACGCGCGCGGCGTGGACCTCGTCGATAGGGTGCTCGAAGAGGTCCCGATCGAGCACCACGAGGTCCGCGGCCTTGCCGATCTCGATCGATCCCGCCACGTCGTCCAGGTGGTTCACGTAGGCCGAACCCATGGTGAACGCCTCGACCGCCGTCTCGAGATCGATCCGCTCCTCCGGGAGGAAGATCTCCTCGACGGCGCGCCGGCCCGCCTGGGCCGCCTCTTCCTCCCACAACCGCCGGTTCACGGCGACGTGGATCTCCTCGAGCGGGTTCGCGCTCGACACGGACCAGTCGCTGCCGAAGGCCAACCGGGCCCCCGAACGCACCAGCGAGCCGAACGGGTATTGCCAGGTGGCCCGCTCGGGGCCGAGGAACGGCACCGTGAGGTCGGCCATCTGGGCCTCGTAGCTGGCCCACAGCGGTTGGGCGTTCGCCACCACGCCGAGCATCGCGAACCGCGGGAGGTCGTCGGGATGGACGATCTGCAGGTGGGCGATGTGGTGGCGCAGGTCGTTCGGGCCGTTCGCGGCCCGGGCCGCCTCGAGCGCGTCCAGCGATTCACGCACCGCGCGGTCCCCGATGGCGTGGACGTGGACCTGGAACCCGGCGGCGTCCAGCAGCCTGACGTCGTCGCGCAGGGCCTCCGGATCGACGAAGGACAACCCTCGCCTGTCCGTGGGACGGCCGTGCTCGTCCAGGTAGGGCTCGAGGACCGCCGCGGTGAAGGTCTCGACCACCCCGTCCTGCATGATCTTCACGGCCGATGCGCGGAACCGATCACGTTCGCTCCGCTCCCGGGCCGCGACGAGCCCTTCGATCTGTTCGGCGCCGCGGTTGCGGTCCCACCACAACGCGCCCACGACCCGCGCGGTGAGCTCGCCGCGGTCGGCGACGGCGAGATAGGCGTCGAGCGTGTCGTACCCCCCGCCCACGATGGCGTCCTGCCACGCCGTGATCCCCAGCGCGTGCAGGTGTTCCTGCCCGGCGAGGAGCCCCTCCTCCCACTCGCGGGCGGTGGTCGGCGGGATGAGGTCCTCCACCAAACGCATGGCTCCCTCGTGCAGCGCCCCCGTCGGCACGCCGTCGGCGTCCCGTTCGATGCGGCCGTCGTGCGGGTCGGGCGTGCCGGCCGTGACCCCGGCCAGCTCGAGCGCTCGCGAGTTCACCCACGCGCTGTGGCCGTCGCGGTTGGGCAGATACGTGGGGCGGTCGGCCACCACGGCGTCGAGCACGTCCCGGGTCGGCGTGCCGTTCGGGAAGGCGCTCATGCTCCACCCGCCCCCGACGATCCAGGCGGCGTCGGGATGGCCCCTCGCGTAGTCGCGGACGATCCACGCGTAGTCCTCACGCGTGGCCCCGGGGTTCAGGTCGCACCGCAGCATCTCCAGCCCGCCGCCCGGCGGGTGCACGTGGGCGTCTTGGAACCCGGGCAGCAGCATCCGGCCGCGGAGGTCGACCACCTCGGTGGACCCATCGACGAGATCCCGGATGTCCGCGTCGTCGCCTACCGCGACGATCCGGCCGGCGCGGACCGCGACGGCCCGGGCGCGGGTCCGGCGACGGTCCACGGTGTGGACGACGCCGTTCACGAACGCGAGGTGGGCCGGTCCGGTCATCGCTCCCTCAACGGGGCCCAGAGCATACGGGTTCCGGTACCGATCCGATGACCGTGGGGCGCAGCGCCTTCACCCGGGAGGTCCATCGGGTTGCCCGTCCGGCACGGCCCGCCCGATGCCTCTACGATCCCGCCGTGGATCGCCGCCCGGCCCTGATCTTCGACCTGGACGGAACGCTGGTGGACAGCGTCTACGAACACGTCCTGGCGTGGCGGGACGCCCTGGCGCGCGCCGGGATCGAGCTGTCGGTGTGGCGGCTCCACCGGCGGATCGGCATGAGCGGCGGGCTGATGGCCAACGCGCTGCTGCGCGAGACCGGCCGGCCGGTGGCGTCGGACGACGCGGAGCTCCTGCGCCGGTACCACGCCGAAGCGTACGCGGAGCTGGCCACCCGCGTCCGACCCCTCCCCGGCGCCGTCGAGCTCCTGGCCCGGTTGACGGAGGTCGGGACGGCGTGGGCCATCGCCACCAGCGGCTATCGGGAGTCGGCCGGCATCACGATCGAACGCCTTCACGTGCCCGACGATGCGCCGATCGTGACACGGGACCTCGTGGCGCACGCCAAGCCGGACCCGGACCTGTTCCTGGCCGCGGCCGAACGGCTCGGCGTCGACATCGAGGACTGCGTCGTCGTGGGCGACAGCGTGTGGGATCTGCTCGCCGCTCGTCGCGCCCACGCCCTCGGGGTGGGCGTGCTCTCGGGCGGGTACGGTCGCGAGGAGCTCGAGCGCGCCGGGGCCTATCGCGTCTACGAGGACCCGGCGGATCTGTTGCGGCACCTGGACGAGCTCGGCGTGCGTTGAGCTCGGCTCAGGGGCCGGGAGCGAGGATCACGCCCTCACCGACCGCCAACGTCAACGTGGTTCCGTCGATCTCCCGGGCCCCGTGCGTGGAACGGAGCACGTGGGTTCCGGCCCCGGCCTCGAGCGCGACGATCTCGTCACCCCAGTTGAGGTGCACGAAGACCGTTCCGTCCGGATGGCCCCGTTCGTACGAGAGGACCCCCGGGGGCGCCTCGATGCGCCGGTAGGTCCCGACGGACAGCGCGGGCGTCTCGGATCGCAGCCGGAGCAGGTCCCGGACGTAGTGGAGGGTGCTGTCCGGGTCGCGCCGCTGGCGCTCCACGGTCAGGGCGGGGTCCACCGAGGCGATCGGCAGCCACGGTTCGCCGGCCGAGAATCCGGCTGCCGGTCCCGGCTCCCACTGCATGGGCGTCCGGACCGTCAGGCGATCGCGCTCCGGGCTGGTGGCGGCCTGCGGGTCGATCGAGGTCACCGTTCCGGCCGGGAACGCGGCGTTCGGCAGCCCGAGCTCGTCGCCGTAGTACCAGGTCGGCGTGCCCCGCAGCGTGAGGAGCAGAAGATGCGCCAGCCGGGTACGTTCGGGGCCCACCCGGGAGGCCACCCTCGGGAGGTCGTGATCGCCCAGGAGCCAGTTCGGCCACGCCCCGGGCGGAAGCACGGACTCGTACCGGTCCACGGCGTCGCCGATCGACTCCGCGGTCCACACCGGGAGGTCTGGAAGCGTGAAGTTGTGCGGCAGGTGGGCCTCGTCGAGCCGCTCGCCGTGGAACGCCACCGCCCGGGCCGCCGGCAGGACCACCTCGCCCACCATCACCCGGTCCTCGTATTCATCCAGCACCGAACGCAGGAAGCGAGCGTGTTCGTGTGCGCGGGGGCCGTCCTCGGAGTGGGCCCGGAGCAGCCGCCGCCAGGGCCGGTCGCCTTCGCGCCAGTCGGGGTTCGGGGGGTTGTCGCGAAGCTCGGGATCTTTGCCCAGCAACCACAACACGTCCACGCGGAACCCGTCGACTCCGCGGTCGAGCCAGAACCGCATCACCTCGGCGATCGCCGAGCGCACCTCGCGGTTCTCCCACTCGAGATCGGGCTGGCCGGGGTCGAACGAGTGCAGATACCACCTCCCGGGCGGCTCGAGGTACGTCCACGCCGACCCTCCGAAGTAGCTCTCCCAGTTGTTCGGCGGCGAGCCGTCGGGGCGGCCGTCGCGCCAGACGTACCAGTCGTGCCGAGGGTCGTCCTGGCCACTCCGGCTCTGGACGAACCATGGGTGCTGGTCGGACGTGTGGTTCGGGACGAGGTCCAGGATCAGGCGGATGTCCCGATCGTGCAGGGCGGCCACCAGGTCGTCGAGATCGGCCAGGCTGCCGAGCCGCGGGTCCACGTCGACGTAGTCCGAGATGTCGTAGCCGAGGTCGGAATCGGGCGTCGGGTACATCGGCGACATCCACACGGCGTCGATCCCCAGCCACGCCAGATAGTCCACCTTCTGGACGATCCCTCGGAGGTCGCCCAACCCGTCGCCGTCCGAGTCGGCGAAGCTGCGCGGGTAGATCTGGTACACCACGCCGCGCTGCCACCAGGTTGGCGTGGGCGGCACCACGGCCGCGGCGTCGACCGGCGTGGCCCGCACCACGTTCCCCCCTCGGCTCCTCGGATCGACCGGGGAGCCTACTTGGCGAGACGGATCACGTGGTAGTCGGCGGTCTCCGGGTCCTCGATCCCGAATCGGGCGTTGACCACGTACAGCCATCGTCCGAAGTCCGCGATCGTCGTCGGGATGTCGAGCGCCGGGTCCGTCAGATGGTCCACGATCTCGCCGGACGCGAGGTCCGTCGCGAGCCGCACGACCGCAACGCGGTTCAGCTGGTTCTGCACGACGTACAACGTCCGGCCGTGCAGCAAGATCCCGTCCCCGAACGCGAGGTCGCCGCCGTCGATCGGGATCTCGGTCGTCATCCCGGTCGCGGGGTCGATGGAGAACAAGGCTCCCGTGTTGCTCTGGACCGCCACGAGAGCGCCGGTCCGGGCGGCCGCGATGCCGTTGAGGTTGAAGCCGTCCTGCAGCACGAAGTCTCCGGACAGCGAGAGCTCCTCGGCCTCGTCCGGGGCGGGAAGCCTCCCCGGACGCCCCAGCGGCACGCGATAGAGGACGGGGCGGAACGAGTCGGTGAACCACGCGGAGTCCTTCGTCAGCGCGACATCGTTGACGAACGTCTCCACCTCGCTCGTCAGCTGGAACGTGGCGAGCTCGTCGCCCGAACGGGCATCGAAGACGTAGGCCCGCCCGGTCGGTCCGCCGGCGACGAACAGCCGACCTTTCCGGTCGACCTCCAGCCCGAGGGCCGAGCGCCCCACACCGCCCGGCACCAGGACGTCGCCCTCCCCGGTCCGGAGGTTCCCTCGGTAGATCGCACCCGTGGCGACCGATCCCACGAAGAA
>DASUTU010000029.1:0-36616 GCA_036374435.1 Actinomycetota bacterium
GAGCTCGACCACGCCGTCGAGGTCGCGAAGGAGGCCTTCCCGGAGTGGCGAGCCCTGCCGCTGTCCAAGCGGGCCGCGCTCTTCTTCCGGATGCGCGAGGTGCTCGACGCGCGCAAAGGCGACATCGCCAAGGCGGTCACCTCCCAGCACGGTAAGTGCCTGTTCGACGCCGCCGCCGAGGTCGAGCGCGGGGTCGAGCTGCTGGAGTTCGCCGCGGGGCTCCCCCACCTGCTGAAGGGCGATTTCAGCGAGCAGGTCACGACCGGGTTCGACCTGTATTCGGTCCGTCAGCCGCTCGGCGTCGTGGCCGGGATCACCCCGTTCAACTTCCCCGCCATGGTCCCGATGTGGATGTGCGCCGCCGCCATGGCCGCGGGCAACTGCTTCATCCTCAAGCCTTCCGAGAAAGATCCCGGGGCCTCGCTGCTGCTGGCCGAGGCCTTCCGCGACGCAGGGCTCCCGGACGGCGTGTTCCAGGTGGTGCAGGGCGACCGCGTGGTCGTGGACCGGATCCTCGAGCACCCCGACATCCGCGCGGTGAGCTTCGTCGGCTCGACCCCGATCGCGAAACACGTCTACGCCACCGGCGCGGCGAACGGGAAACGCGTCCAGGCGCTGGCCGGCGCGAAGAACCACATGGTCGTCCTGCCCGACGCGGACGTCGGCATGGCCGCGGACGCCGCCGTCTCGTCCGTCTACGGCTCGGCCGGCGAGCGGTGTATGGCCATCTCCGCGGTCGTTCCCGTGGGCGACATCGCCGACCCCCTGATGGAGGCGATCCTCGAGCGCACGGCGAAGCTCCGGGTGGGCGACGGCATGGACCCCGAGAGCGAGATGGGGCCGCTGGTCACGAGGGAGCACCGCGACAAGGTCGTCTCCTATCTGGACGGTGCCAGGGAGCAGGGCGCCGACGTGCTCGTCGACGGCCGAGAGCACCCGCTGTGGGGCACCGGCTTCTTCGTCGGCCCCTCGGTGATCGACCACGTCTCGACCGAGATGGACTGTTACCGCGACGAGATCTTCGGCCCGGTCATGACGGTCGCGCGCGTCGAGACCTACCCGGACGCCGTGGACCTGATCCACCGGAACCGGTGGGGCAACGGGGCGGCCATCTTCACCCGCGACGGCGGCGCGGCCCGACAGTTCGTGTTCGACGTCGAGGCCGGGATGGTCGGCATCAACGTGCCGATCCCGGTGCCGCTCGCCTTCTATTCGTTCGGCGGGTGGAAGGACTCGTTGTTCGGCGACAGCAAGATGTACGGCCCGGAAGGCATGCACTTCTGGACGCGGGAGAAGGCGGTGACCGTTCGCTGGCCCGACCCGGCCACCAGCGAGGTGAACCTGGGCTTCCCGAGCGCGCGCTGACGAGTCTCAGCCGATCCGATCGGCGAACGCCGCCGTTCCGGCCGGCGGGCGGAGGCAATGGTCGAGGTGCATCGACCGGTTGTAGGTGCCGACGCCGAGGAACGCCAGCACGTCGCCCTCGCGGAGCTCTGGCAGCGGAACGTCCTCGCCCCACAGGTCGTCCCCCTCGTTGATGTTGCCGGCGACCGTGTACCGCACGGCCGGCTCCAAGTCGGCGGATCGAGCGAGCACGATCGGGAGCTCGGCGCCGTAGATGAAATGTTCGGGAGCCACGTTGAAGCCCGCATCGACGCCGGCGAACCACACGCCGTCGCGCTCGTCGAGCGTGACCACCTCGGCCAGCAGGACGCCCGACTCCTTGCAGAGGTAGTCCCCCGGCTCGACGCCGACCGCCACGCCGAGCCGTCCGAGGTGCCGCTGGAGGACGTCGGTGTACGCCTCCACGTCGAGCGGCGACTCGCCGACTCGCTGCGGGACACCCAGGCCACCGCCGACGTTCACCTCAACCATCGGGTGTCCGGCATCCGCGCAGCGCCTCGCCATCTCCGTCACCCGTTCGATCGCCACCTCGAGCTGTGGCAGACCGTCGGTGAGGAACCCGTCGCCGACGTGCGCGTGCACGGTTTCGAGGTGCAGGTCGTGCTTCCCGGCGAGGGCCAGCGCGTCGTCGAGCTGCTCGGGCAGGATGCCGAACTTCGTCGCCCTCGACCGCGCGTAGAGCGACTCGCCGGCCGTGGCGTCGGTCAGGCCGCTCCACGAGGCGCCCGCCCGGGGATTCACGCGGATCCCGACGGTCGAACCAGGCGCGTGCCGCCCCCACCGGTCGAGTTGGGAGAGCAGGTCCAGGTTCACGTGGACGCCCGCCACCGCGAGCGTCGCCATGTCCCGATCCGACAGGTTCGTGGCGGTCACGCTGATCTCCTCCGGCTCCCAGCCGTGGTCGAGCGCGTGGGCCACCTCGCCCGGCGAACACGCGTCGATCCCCACCGAGCCGAGGCCGCGGACGAACGCCAGGACCTGGGGGTCGCGCTGGGCCTTCAGCGCCAGACGCAGCCGGAGGTCGAGCCCCCGCCCGGCGAAGGCGCCGCCGAGCGCCTCGACCTGCTCGCCGATCCGCGTGAGGTCGTACACGAAGACCGGAGTTCCCTGCTCGCGCCCCACGGCCTCCGCGTCCCGGCCGGCAACGTGCAGCCGCCCGCCTCGGACCCCCAGGCCGCGACGTTCCCACCAGGTCGCCATGACGGCGCTCAGGCTACCCGGCGTTTGTGGCCGCTCGCGGACGGGAACGAGCGCGGAGATGACGCGTCGAGACGACGGCCGTGAGCCGGGTCCGCTCGCGGAGGAGAAGCGCGGGCCGACCTCGGACCCGGGGCATCCGCAGCCCGACACCACCGAGACCGAGAGCGCTCGCCTGCTCGAGGACCAGGCCCGGGATCGTCTCGAGGGACGAGGGTTCCAGGCCGACGAGATCCGGCGGCTCGCCGACGAATACATCGCGCTCGACCTCGGCGAAGACGTGGACGAGTTCGTCGATTGGGCCACCGAACGCGGCGGCCGGGATCGCGGCACCGGCTGAGCTGTCGGCGGGGACCGTTACGATCCCCCGCCATGGTGAAGGTCCTCACCCGCTGCGACTGGGCGCCGGTCTCGGACGCCCGGTACCTCGCCTATCACGACGAGGAGTGGGGCACCCCGTCCCACGACGACCGGCACCTGTTCGAGATGCTCGTGCTGGAGGGCGCCCAGGCCGGCCTGTCGTGGTCCACCATCCTGAACAAGCGCGAGGGTTACCGGAAGGCGTTCGCCGCGTTCGATGCCGAGAAGGTGGCGCGGTTCAGGCCCGCCCGGATCGAGCGGCTCCTGGCGGACCCCGGCATCGTCCGGAACCGCCTCAAGGTCGAATCGGCCGTCGCGAACGCCCGCGCGGTGCTCGCCGTGCGTGAGGAGGTCGGCTCGCTCGACGACTACCTGTGGTCGTTCGTGGACGGCCGGCCCATCGTGGGCAAGTGGCGGTCGGTCGCCGAGATCCCGGCCGAGACCGCCGAGTCTCGAGCGATGAGCAAGGACCTCAAGCGGCGAGGCTTCCGCTTCGTCGGCCCGACCGTCTGCTACGCGTTCATGCAGGCGTGCGGCTTGGTCAACGACCACACCATGCGGTGCTTCCGCTCCCGGGAGCTGCGCTAGCCGCCGAGCAGGTTCCGGAGAGCGAGGAGTGAGTTCTCGATCGGCTTCTCGCCGATGCGCCGCATGAACCAGGGATACCAGTACGAGCCGTAGGCGATCAGCGTTCGGACGCGGTAGCCCTCCGCGGCCAGGCGGCGCTGCTCGTTGGCGCGGATGCCGAACAACATCGCGACCTCGAACGTGTCCCGCCCCATCCCGCGAACGGCCGCGTCCTGTTCCGAGCGCAGGATGAGGTCGACGTCGTGCGTGCCGAGGACGACGCGGCCCTGTGCCCTTCGACCCTCCAGGAGCCGGAGCGCGAGCACCCGGAAGGACTCGTCGATCGGCCCCCGGCCGCCGACCAACAGCTCGGACGGCTCCTTGTAGGCCCCCTTCACCAGACGGACCGAGGGGTCGAGCGGCAGCAGCGACTCGACGTCGGCGGCCGTCCGCCGCAGGTAGGCCTGCAGGCAGATGCCGGTGTTCGGGTGGACGGAGCGGAGCTCTCGATACAGCTCCACGGTCGGCTCCACGTAGCGGCTGGACTCCATATCGAGCCAGAGCCAGTTGTCGCGCTCGGCGGCATGGTCGGCGAGCCGGGCGAGGTTCTTGGCGGCGAGGTCGCGGTCCACGTCGAGTCCCAGGTGCGTCGGCTTCACCGAGATCTCGGTGTCGAGCCCACGCTCGGCGATCGCGTCGTACGCCTCGAGATAGTGCCGGGCGACCCGTTCGGCCTCGTCCTCGACGGTGACGTTCTCGCCCAGGGCGGTGAAGGTCGTCGGGAGGCCCGCGGTGGCGAGCTGGGCCGCCGCCCGAAGGGCGTCATCCAGCTCCTCGCCCGGCATGAACCGGGCGACGCTCCGGCGGACGAACCGGTAACGGGGCAGGTGCTCGCGGAGCCGCCGGTTGTCCGCCGCCCACAAGATCGCGCTTCGAAGGACGTTCATCGGTGTGCGCCCGGTGAGCCGGGACGTCCGCATCCTACGCCGCTCCCCAACCCACATAACCGGTTCGCGGCCGTCGCCTTCGGCTGGGGGCGGCTTCCGCGTCTCGATTGTCCGAGGCCTACGCGGTCGACTAAGACAACTCGAATCGACGGCTCCACGTTTTCGCTCGCCGTCGAGAGGTGCTCTTCTCTCATCTCGTAGGTTCCCTCGCCGAACACCTGGAACGTGCCGATGATTGGACCGGATCCGTCACCGGTGATCTGATAGTTGACGTCCCAGGTCCCGTCCTCAGGCAAGCTCTCGCTGTCCGCGATGGCCAATCTCACTTCGACCGTTCTACGAGTAAAGATGCTCGTTACCCGCGACAGGACGGAAAGACCCCGGGACCTTCACCGCAGTCCTCGTCCCGGCCGACGAGCAGGAGATCCTCGAGGAGACCCTGGAGATCCTTCAGGACGAGGACATCCTGGAGGCCCTCCGCGAGAGTGAGGAAGACGTGAAGGCCGGCCGACTGAGGACGCTCGCGAGGTGAGGCGAGACCTCGGTCTTGCCTAGGCTCCTCCTCACCCATCGGGCGGAACAGGATCTGACGGCGCTGCCGCGGACGATCCAGGAAGCGGTCGTCGATACGCTCACCCTTGTCGAAGCTGATCCGGAGAACGCAGGCAAGCAGCTGCGTGGACGGCTCCGAGGCCTGTGGTCATGCCGCGTGGGCAGCTACCGGATCCTGCACACAATCGAGGGCGGCAGGGGTCGACAACGAGTCATCGTGCGAGCGATCCGTCACAGGGGAGTCGCATACGGGCCATCTCGAAGGCGTCGATGGGCACCACGAGGCGGGTTCACGCACCGTGCAACGTGCGGGTGGAGGTGAGCGGATTTGAACCGCCGACCCCTGCCGTGCGAAGGCAGTGCTCTACCGGACTGAGCTACACCCCCGGGATCGAAGGGGAGCCTACCAGCGATCCAGACGTCACCCGGTTGGCTCGTCGCGGCCGAGGACCTCGCGGGCGTGGCGGTCGAGCGCGTCGTGCAGGTCCTGGGACACCCGGGCCACCGACAGGTCGCCGCGGGTCTTCTCGATCAGGCTCCGGGCCACGTCGGTGCTTCGGCGCAGGTTCGACGTGATGGCGTCCGGATAATCCATCGTCACGAGCACGGCGTAGAGGTCATCCATGGCCGAGAGCATGCCTTCGGCGTCGGCGACTCGGCCGTGGCGAAGCAGGTCGAGCGCGTGCCGGCGGGCCTCGCCGATCGCCTCGGCGATCCCGTTCAGGTACGGCGCGTCCTCGACGCCGAGGTCCTCCGGCCCGGGAAGGTCCGAGGCGCCGGTGATGACGGCCTCGGTGATCCGGGCCTCCGCGTATTCCTTCTGCGCGTCCTGGAGGTAGCCGGCGAACCGGATCTCGGGATGGT
Source organism: Actinomycetota bacterium (assembly GCA_036374435.1). Lineage (GTDB taxonomy): Bacteria > Actinomycetota > UBA4738 > UBA4738 > HRBIN12 > CALGFI01. The sequence continues at coordinate 5,892 of DASUTU010000029.1, forward strand.
TGGCCACGGCCGCCAGTCCGGCCTCGATCGACGTCTTCGCCTCGTCCATCAGCCGGTGGGCCAGGTCGAGCTCGCCCCGGTGGACGGCCCGGATCGCGTTCGCGCACGAGCGGATCGCGGCGCGAGAGGCGGGGAGGGCGCGCTCGCGCGCCTCCATGCGGGCGTCGAAGCGGCGGCGGATGCGGTCGGAGGTCTCGTCGAGGTTCACGCCGCGCCCCCGGCCGACCCTCGAGGCCTAGACGCGGGCGCCGACCGGGTCGGCCGGCTTGACCGCGATGTTCACGAGGTCGTCGCCGATCGCGGGCAGGCCGTTGAACGCGGCTCGCGGCGTTCGGCCGGCGGCGTCGGTGGCGTACCGGCGCCGGGCGGGTCGCGGAGGCTCGGCGCTCGCCGAGCGGGCCACGGCCCGCGGGGCGGCCGCTTCGCTCCGACCCCGCAACGTGACGAGGAGCCAGACGTAGACGCCGAGCAGGGTGAGCACCGCGCCCGTCGCGTACCACATGGCCCGGAGCGGCGGAACGAGCCCGATCAGGAACGTCAGCGCGAGGCTCTCGAGGAGGAACACGAACACGCGGCGACGGCGCTGGCGGGCCCGCTCCCTGGCTCGCTCACGCGGACCGATGAAGGCCATGCCCTTGCGCGGCGTCACGATCCAGCGACCGTCACCGTTTCCTCCCGTGTCCGCGAGCAGGTCCATGCGGCGTTCGAAATCCTCCACGCTCCGGGTGAGGGAGCTCCGCCGACCGGGGAAGAGGACCGCCGTCCACACACCCACCAGGGCCGCGAACAGCAACCAACCGACCACGCCCCAGCCCCCTCGGATCCCCGGTCCGTCACTTCACTGGGCTGGGACCGCAACCTAGCAGCAGCGATGGGCCGCTACAAACACCACCGGACAACTCGTCGCGGACGCCGCAGGTCAGCGGGTCGGGGTGGTCGGCGCTGTTGCGCGAGCGCGCATCACTCGGGCTCGGCGACGTAGTGCCCGGACTTGCCTCCGCGCTTCTCCAGCAACCGGAGGCCGTCGACACGAGCGGCGCGGTCGAACGCCTTCGCGGTGTCGTACAGGCTGAGCGCGGCCACGGCCGCGGCGGTGAGCGCCTCCATCTCGACCCCGGTCCGGTCCCGGGCCCGGACCGTGGCCCGAACGTGGATCGTCCCGGTCTGCGGTTCGGGCGTGACGACCACCTCGGCGCCGGTGATCGCGATGGGGTGACAAAACGGGAGCAGGTCGGGCGTCCGCTTCACACCCATCAGGCCGGCGATCCGCGCCGCCTCGATGGGGTTGCCCTTCGGCGTCCCGGCGACGAGCGCGGCGCAGGCGTCGGCCGTCATCGTGACGACGCACTCGGCGATCGCCTCGCGGTCGGTGGCCTCTTTGCCGCCGACCTCCACGATCCTGGCGGCGTCGGCCGCCGGGTGCTTCGGCTCGGCCTCGGACGCGTCCCATCCGGTCGGCGAGGAGTTCACCTCAGTCCTCCATGGACCGGAACAACATGACGCGGAGCTCCGTCCCCGGCTCCGCCGTCTCGACGCCGGGCGGGACGATGGCCAGCCCGTTCGCCCGCGCCACCGTGGCGATCAGGTTCGAGCCGCGCGCTCCGGTCGGCGCCGCCACCCAGCCGTCGCCCGTGCGCCGGACCCGGACCCGGGCGTACTGCGTCTTGCCCCGGGGCCCGGAGATCGACCCGTCGACCCGGGCGGTGATCTCGGGCCGGAACAGGTTCCGCCGCCCCATCATCTTCATGAGCGCCGGCCGGATGAACACCTCGAAGCTCACGAAGACGCTCACGGGGTTGCCCGGCAGCCCGAAATACGGCTTGCCCTCGATGTGGCCGAACCCCTGGGGCATCCCCGGCTGCATCGCCACGCCGTAGAACTCGAGCTCGCCGCGGCCCAGGAACGCGGCCTTGACGACGTCCCGCTCTCCCACCGAGACGCCGCCCGAGGACACGAACGCGTCGGCCTGGAGGCCGTGCGAGAGCACCGCCTCTCTCAGCGCGTCCACGTCGTCGCGCACGATGCCGGCGAGCGTCGGCACGGCCCCGGCCTCCCGCAGCGCCGCGAACAACGTGTAGGCGTTCGAGTCCCGGACCTGCCCGAAGTCGGGCCGGTCGGTCGGCGGCACGAGCTCGTCCCCGGTCGAGAGCACCACGACGCGGGGCCGCGGGCGGACGAGCGGGTGCGAGACCCCGGCCGCGGCGAGCAGGCCGAGCTCGGGAGCTTGAAGGCGCCGGCCAGCCGGCACGAGCGGATCGCCGCTGCGGACGTCTTCGCCCGCCGGCCGGACGTGTTTGCCCTCGGGCGACGGGGCCAGGATCCGGACCGTCTCGCCCAGGACCTCACACACCTCGATGGGGACGATGGTGTCGGCGCCTGCGGGCACCGGCGCACCGGTGGCGACGGCGATGGCCTCGCCACCGCCGACCGTTCCCTCGGGCCGTCGTCCGATCATGGCCCGGCCGGCGATGCGCAGCTCGACCGGCGAGGCCGGGGACGCCCCCGTCACCTCGGACGAGCGCACGGCGAACCCGTCCATGGCCGAGCTGGCGAACGCCGGCAGATCGGTCTCGGCGACCACGTCCCCGGCCAGGACGCACCCGTAGACCTCGGTCAGCGAGAGCTCGAGCGGCTGCAAGGGCTCGACGGCGGCGAGCACGTGCTCGCGCGCTTCTTCGACCGACCGCAAGCCGACGCCGCTGTCGTGGTCGTGCAGCGAGTGGGCATGGGCCATGGCCGCCAGTCTATCGGCGCCCGGTCGACCACCCGGGTCAGAGCAGCTTCTTGCGTTCGGCCAGGTCGGCGAGCCAGCGCCGCAGGTCCTTGCCGATGTCGTCGCGTTCGATGGCGATCTCGATCATGGCCTTCACGTAGTCGAGCTTGTTGCCCGTGTCGAACCGGCCGCTCTCGAACACGTGGGCATACACGGCCTGCTCCTGCGCCAGGACGTTGATGGCGTCGGTGAGCTGGATCTCGCCCCCCACCCCGGGCTCGAGGCCCCGCAGGGCGTCGAAGATCTCCGGCGTGAGCACGTAGCGGCCGATGGCCGCCAGGTTGGAGGGGGCGACCTCCGGATCCGGCTTCTCCACGACGGAGAGCACGCGGGCCAGCCGGTCCTCCTCGACGAACTCGGGCTCGATGCAGCCGTACAGGCTGATGTCGTCGCGGAACACCTGCATGGCGGCGAGGACGCTCCGGCCGTACCGCTCGTGGATCCGCAACATCTCCGAGAGCAGCGGGTGCGACTCGGCCATGATGTCGTCGCCGAGCAGCACGGCGAACGGCTCGTCCCCCACGTGCATCTCCGCGACCGAGACGGCGTGGCCGAGCCCGAGCGGGTCCCGCTGGCGGATGTAGTGGATCGTGGCCATGTCCGAGATCTCGCGGACCTGCTTCAGCTCGTCGAACTTCCCCTTGGACTCGAGGAAGTGCTCGAGCTCGATCGACCGGTCGAAGTGGTCCTCGATCGACCGTTTCCCCCGGCCGGTGATGATCAGGATGTCGGTGAGGCCGGCGCGCACCGCCTCCTCGACGACCCACTGGATCGCCGGCTTGTCCAGGAGCGGCAGCATCTCCTTCGGCTGCGCCTTCGTTGCGGGGAGGAAGCGCGTCCCCAGCCCGGCCGCGGGGATGACGGCCTTGCGGATCTTCGCGAACTTCGCCATGTCGCCTCCGAGGTCGGGCTCCAAGGGAGGGGGGACCCGCAGGATACCCCTCCGGCGCCGAGGACATACATCCCCCCGGTGGCCGACAGCGCCTCCGCTACACTCCCGACGTGCCCACCTACGAGTACCAGTGCACCGCCTGCGGTCAGCAGATCGAGGTGTTCCAGCGGATCACTGAGGATCCCCTCACGACCTGCGGCGTCTGCGGAGGCCCGCTCCGGAAGGTCTTCCACCCGGCGGGCATCGTCTTCAAAGGGTCGGGCTTCTACGCGACCGACAGCCGCTCGGGCTCCAAGTCGCGCTCCGGCACCAAGGATGTCGGCAAGAAGGAGGAGGGCAGCTCGGGATCGGGGGAGGCTGCCGCCAGCCCGTCTTCCTCCGATGGCTCGTCGAAAGGCGAGGGCTCCTCGTCGGCTCCGAAGGAGCGGTCGGCGTCGTGACCACCGCCGAGATCGGGGTGTTCGGGGGGTCCGGGTTCACCGCGTTCCTGGACGATGCCGAGGCCGTGGACGTCGACACCCCCTACGGGAAGCCGGCGGCGCCTCCGCTGGTCGGCGAGGTTGGCGGGCGGCGGGTGGCGTTCCTGCCCCGACACGGCGTCAAACACGAATACCCGCCTCACAAGATCCCCTACCTGGCGAACGTCTGGGCGATGAAGGAGCTCGGCGTCACCCGTGTGATCGGGCCGAACGCCTGCGGTTCGCTCCAGGATCACGTCGAACCGGGCGACTTCGTCGTCTGCGACCAGCTCGTCGACCGGACCAGGGACCGTCCGAACACGTTCTACGACGGGCCCATCACCACGCATATCTCGTTCGCCGATCCGTATTGCCCCACCATGCGGGCCGTGGCGATCGAGCGAGGTCGAGCCCTCGGCATCCCGATCCACGACCGTGGCACGGTCGTCGTGATCGAGGGCCCCCGCTTCTCCACCCGCGCCGAGTCCGCGTGGTTCCGCTCGGCGGGGTGGGAGGTCATCAACATGACGCAGTACCCCGAAGCCGTCCTGGCCCGGGAGCTCGAGCTCTGCTACGTGAACGTCTCGCTGATCACCGACTGGGACGTGGGGGTGGAGGGCGTGCCGCCGGTGACGAACGACGAGGTGATCCGGGTGTTCGCCGAGAACAACGAGAAGGTGCGGAACCTGTTGTTCTCGATCATCCCGGCGCTGCCCGCGGAGCGCGACTGCGCCTGCGCCACCGCGCTCGAGGCCGCCACCTTCGAAGCCTGATGCCGAGAGAGCCCGTCCTCGTCACGATCGAGCTGCGCTTCGTGGCCGAGGACGATCCCGATCAGCTCGCCGAGCGGCTCCGGGAGTCGGTCTCGATGATCGTCGGGCGCGATCGTCTCGAGGACTTCCGCGTGCGCGCCTTGCCGCTCTCGCCGCCGAAGAAGAAGTCGCGCCCGGAGTGACCTTCGTCACGGTGCGAGCGTCGCCGCGCCGGTAGCGTCGCCTCGTCGTGGTGTGGGGCCCGTTCTCCAGGAGATGGTCGCGCCGGTCCAAGCTGTTCGCGGCCCTCGCGGTCGTCTCGGGCGCCGCCGCCTTCCTGATGGTGGACGGATACGCCGCCCGGCTGGAGGCGCTCGCGCCGGTCGCGGGGCGGCCCGTGCCGGTGGTCGTCGCCGCCCGCGACCTGGCCCGCGGCACCGTGCTCGCCGACGACGCGGTGCACGTCCGGCTGGTGCCCGCGGCGTTCGCGCCCCCGGGGAGGGTGGCCGCCGTCCCCTCGCTGGTCGGCCGGACGCTCACGTCGGACGTGGCCGAGGGGGAGCCGGTCACCAAGACGCGGATCGCGACCTCGGGCGGACCGGTCGCCTCGTTGGTTCCCTCGGGGCTCCGCGCGTTCCCCATACCGGTCGGTCCGTCCGTCGGGGCGGTGCGCCCGGGTGATCTCGTGGACGTGATCGCGACGTTCGGCGGTCCCCGCCCGTACACCGACACGGTGGCGGGCGCGCTGGAGGTCCTGGCGATCGTCCGGCCCGATGTCACGTTCGAGGCGGGCGGCGGAGGCGGTACGTCGCTCGTGTTGCTGGTCGGCCCGGAGATCGCCGAGGAGCTCGCCTACGCCTCGGCGTTCGCCGACCTCGCGGTGGCCGTGGCACCCCCGGCCGGCGAGTGATCCCGGCCCCGGGCGGAGCCCCCGCTAGGATTGCGGGGCTTTCGGCCCGGGAGGACCCCCCTGAGCATCCTGCAGGCGATCGTGCTCGGCATCACGCAAGGCATCACCGAGTTCGCCCCGATCTCGAGCTCCGGCCATCTGATCCTGGTCCCCTGGTTGTTCGACTGGCCGATCCTCCGGGACGCCGACCTGAACAAGACCTTCGACGTCGCGCTCCACCTCGGAACGCTGGTGGGGGCGCTCGTCTATTTCCGCCGGGACGTCGTCCGGTACACGGTCGCGTGGGTGGGCTCGATCGCCGGACGCCGGATCGAGACGGTGGACCAGCGACTGGCCTGGGCGCTGGTGATCGGCACGATCCCCGGCGTCCTCATCGGGGCCACGCTCGAGGGCGTGATCCAGGACGAGCTCGGGCAGCCCTGGTTGATCCTGACGATGCTGGCCGTCTACGGCGTGGTCCTCTACGTGGTCGACCGGCGCGCGTCGGCTCGCCGAGGGCTGGACACGCTCACGGTGGGGAACGGGTGGTGGCTGGGCGTCGCGCAGGCGGTGGCCCTGCAGCCGGGCGTGTCGCGTTCGGGCGTGACGATCACGGCCGCCCGGGCCATGGGGTTCGACCGGCCCACGGCCGCCCGGTTCTCGTTCCTGCTCTCGCTGCCGATCATCGCCGGCGCCGGCGTCTACAAAGGGCTGGACCTGGTCCGCGAAGGCATCCCGCCCGGCATGGGCGGCGCGTTCCTGTCGGGCATGTTGGCATCCGCGGTCTCGGGGTTCCTGGTGATCGCGTTCCTGTTGTCGTACCTGCGACGGCGCGACTTCTCGGTGTTCCTCTGGTATCGCCTGGCGGCCACGGCCCTGGGTGTTGCCGTTATCGCCGCCGGGGTCCGTGCGGCGACGATCTAGGCGACGAGCTCAGCCGGCCAAGGCGTCGAGCGGCGCCACGCCGAACCCGACGGTGAACCGCCGGCACCAGATCACCGCCGTTCGGAACGAGGACAGGTCGGCGTCCGGTGGGATCTCGTAGTTCGAGCTCCCGAGGTTGCCCTTCAGCGGTCCGAGGTCGAGGTGATCGCCGTCGGCCCAGACGTGCCAGTCGTCCGACAGCGGCTGATCGGACAACAACACGCGCAGGTCGGGGCCGTTGGAGGTGTCGAGCCCCTGGAGGCGGAGGTATCGGGTGCCGTCCTCGAGCTCGAGGACTACGGCGGTGCCGGACGTTGCGTGCTCGAGGCCCTGGAAGCGGCCGCGCGCGAGCGGGGCGGGTTCGGCGGGTTCGGCGGGTTCGGCGGGATCGCCACCCTCGTCGGCGCCCGCGGCCACGTCCCCCTCCTCGGCGTCGTCGGCGGCCTCGGCCGGCCCGTCCGAACCCTCCCCGTCCACCTCCTCGTCGGCCCCTGCGGCCGGGGCGACGGGCAAGGCCTCGTCCACCCGCCGGTCGACGAACAGGTTCCAGGGCGCGAACCAGTAGAGGGCGAACCCGAGGAGGGCGGCCAGCACCATCCCGGCCGCCGCTGACCGTCCCGGATGACGCCGCACCATCGCCCACGCCGACGACACGATCTTCATGGCCGGCTCCGTCCTTTCGCCTCCGTTCTCATTGCACCGGGGCGCGCTCACGCAGGGGCGAGCGGGCGAAGGCCCGCATTCCCTCCTCGAAGCCGATGCGAGCGCGAAACCCCAACGCCCGTTCGGCGCGGCCGGGCGAGGCGAAGACGTGGCGGACGTCGCCGAGCCGGAACTCTCCGGTCACGACCGGCCGGGGCGCGTCCGGGCCGAACGCGCCGGCCAGGGCCGACGCCATCTCCCCGACGGAGCGCGGCGTCCCGCTCGCGACGTTGAACACCCCGATGACCGGCGGGTCGGCGGTGAGCGCGAGGACGTTCGCCCGCGCGACGTCCGTGACGTGCACGAAGTCCCGGAGCTGGCGGCCGTCCTCGAACACGCGAGGAGACCGGCCCGCTTCGAGCGCGCTTCGGAACAGGCTCGCCACCCCCGCGTAGGGCGTGTCGCGCGGCATCCGGGGCCCGTACACGTTGTGGTAGCGGAGCGCCGTCACGGGCGTCCCCGTCTCGCGGGCGAACGCGAACGCGAGGTGCTCCTGGTGCACCTTGGTCGCCGCGTACACGTTGCGCGGATCCACCGGCGCGTCTTCGTCCACGGCGTCCGCCACGAGATCGCCGCCACACCGAGGACAGGGCGGCTCGAACGACCCCGCCACCAGCCGCTCCCGAGACCGGGGGCCGGGCCGAACCACCCCGTGCAGTCCACATCGGTACCGGCCCTCGCCGTACACGACCATGCTGCTCGCCAGCACGAGCCGGCCCCGGAACGTCGTGCGGTGGAGCGCGGTGAGCACCGCGGCCGTCCCGACGTCGTTGTGCGAGACGTAGGCGGGCAGGTCGCCGAGGTCCACCCCGAGCCCGACCATCGACCCCTGGTGGCACACCGCGTCCGCTCCCCGGAGGACGTGCTCGACCGTGTCCGAGTCGCGGACGTCTCCTCGTACGAGCTCGACTCCCTCGCGAATCGCACCCCGGTCGGCGCGTCGGTCGAGCGCCACGACCTCGATCCCGACGGAGACGAGCTCGTCCACGACGTGCGACCCGATGAACCCGACCCCTCCCGTCACCAGCACCCGGCTCACCACGGTTGCCGCACCGCCACCTCGAGGGCGAACCCGAAGGTCACGCTCGCCGTGAACCAGGCGGAGCGGGTTCGGTCCGGCAGTGCGGCCGCCGCCGGCAGGACCCAGAACGCAAACGGCAGCCAGATCCGCTCCACCTCGGCCTTGGACATCCCCGACAGGTCGGCCAGCACGACCGCCGCCAGCGCGCCGCCGACGAGCCACCAGATGGGACGGTCCCGCAGCGAGGTCACGCCGGCCACGACGGCCGGGCCCAGCACCAGCCCGAACGTCGCCGGGTTCGCCACCACGAAGTAGGAGAAGGGACGCGAGCGCGCCGCGCTCGCCAGGTATTGGAGGCGGGTCGCCAGCAGCCCCTCGACCCACCAGAAGCCGGCCACGAGGAACGCCCCGAACACCGGCAGGGACCCAAGGAACGCCACGCCGATCGGTCGGAGCCGCCGACGACCCAGAGCGACCGCCAGCGGGACTACCCCGAGCAGCACCATCCCGTAGGACAAGAGGGCGGTGACCCCGAACAGGAGCCCTCCACCGAGCGCGAGGGCGTCGGACCGCCGGCCTTCGCGGCCGGTCGCCAGGACCACCAGGGTCACGGCCCAGGCGCCGACTCCGGCGAAGAACGCGTCCCCCGACGAGGCGATCGTCATCGCCACGGGCGCGAACGCCAGGAACGGCGCCGCGGCCCGTGCCCGGGCCTCCCCCGAGACCTCCCGGACCGCCAGGAGCACGGCCGGGACCGCCGAGGCGGCGGCGGCGATCTCGAGCGCCGCGATCCACGCGGGACCGCCGCCGAGACGCCAGACCGACCAGGCCACGAGCGTCATCGCGGGCGGATGCGCCCGCACGTGTGTGGTGTAGCGCTCGATGTTCTCGACCAGGCCGTCCAGGAACGGGAGCGGCGAGCCGATCAGGGGGGCGTCGTTCAGGTAGTCGCGCGGGCTCCCCGGCGAACGCAGGATGCCCCCCACGCCCTCGGTCAGCGCGAGCGCCACCGCCCACGCCGCGCCGGCGATCCCGGCGGCCCACAAGAGGCGCCGCCACGGCAGGCGTTCGGCAAGCGACGGGCCCCAGGCGATCGCGGCCGCCCCGAGCGGCACCGCCGCCAGGCCGGGCCACGCCAGGCGGACCTCGAGATGGCCGACGAGCGGCGGCAGGTTCAGGAACAGCCGGTGCCCCCGAGCCTGCAGCCACCGCCCCCACAGGTGGACGGCGATCACGAGCACGCCGACGGCGATCACGCCCAGCATCGGCCGGGACAGCCGGCGGGCCGGCGCCGAGATCGCGTCCCGGGTCAGCACGCTCGTCACGCCGAACCCCGGGAGCGGCGACGGACCAGGACGACCGCGAGCACGACGACCCACGTGACGGCGAGCGCGCCCGCGAGGCCGCCCACGTAGTTCCGCGGCAACAGGGTCTCGTTGCCCGCCGACTCTCCGAGGAACGGCGGCAACGAGATCAGGACGAGCGTCCCGCTCACGATGGCGCCGCCGAGCACGACGGCCACCCCCCAGCGCGGGATCCGGCCGCCGATCCACCTCGCCGCGACGGAGGCCGCCGGGGAAAGCAGCAGGTCGTGCACGAAGATCAAGCCCAGGAACCACGCGGCGAACATGACGGGATGCGTGGCCCCGGCACGCTGGAGCACGGTCAGAACGCCGAACCCGATCACCACCCACCCGATCACGAACGCACTCCAGAACGCCGGGCCCCGCGGCTTATCCGACGACGCGGGGGTCATGACACCACCACCCTCGTCAGCCACTTCGTCTGCAGGACGCCGGGGCGGTTCGGCGCGATGAGCCGGATCGGGAAGCCGTGGTCGAGCGCGAGCGGCTCGCCGTTCAGCTCCAGCGCGAGCAGCGTGTCGGGGTCGAGGAGGTAACCGCGGTCGAGCGTCGAGGTTCGGAACGCGGTTCCCGGAGCCTGCAGCGAGACGACCTCGACGGAACCCGCGTCGTCGGCGCCGGCCGCCCGGAGCAGGTCCAGCACCGCGATCCCACGCCACGTCCCCGAGGCGCTCCACCCGTCGACGCACGAGATGGGGAGATCGGCTTCCCGCTGCGGGAGCGAGCGCAGGTCGTCGAGCGAGAGCGACAGCCGCCTGCCGACCCGGCCTTCCACGGCGAGCCGGTACGCGGGATCGGTGGCCGCCTCGGCGACCCTGGCGGACCGGGCCGTCTTGTTGACCGGAACGCCCTGCGGCCCGACCGCCGGATCCCGCGGCGCGAGGACGGCTAGGCGCCGAAGCGGCTGCACGGTCTGCCCGACCGTGGCGAGCGTCACCGCGCCGGCCGACGCCGTGACCGTCCACAGGAACCCCCGACGGCTCAAGCCCCCCACCGGCGACGCCGGTCTCGGGCCGTCCGCGGCGGCGGGCGCGCCGGCGGCGTCGAGGGGGTCGGCGGCCACAGGCGCGCCGGCGGGAAGGTGCGATCCGGTTTCGCTCGAGCGCGTCAGGGCTCGCGCGGCGATGTGCAGCTTGGCCCCGACGTGGATCACCAGCCCGCCGATCGCGATCCAGGCCCCCGCGTAGTGCGCCGCCGGGAACGAGAAACCCCAGGGCCGGAACCCGTTGATGCTGCCGATGCCCGTGAACAGCTGGAACAGCGCCCCACCGACCAGCGGGACGAGGCTGAGGCGCTCCGCGACGTGCGCCACTCCGCGGAACGGCGGCCACGTCCAGAACAGCGGCGCGACCACCCAGAGCTTCGCCAGCAGCAGGGGGATCGCCGCGATCCCCGTCGCGACGTGCACCCCCTGCGTCACGCGATACAGCCACGCGGGTCGAGCCGGCCACGAGAACCAGGGAAGCGGGTTCTGGATCAGGTGCGAGATGACGCCCGTCACGAAGCACACCGAGAACGCCACGCCGAGCGCGATCCCGAGCCACGCGGCGGCGCGCACCTCGTGCAGGCGGCTTCGATAGGCGTCCGCTCGGAACGGCCCGACCCGGGGCGGCGCCAGGCGACGGATCCGGTCGTCGAGCGAACGCCGGGCGTCACTCATCTCGCGTCGAGCCTCCCGAACCACCGCCCGTCCGCGGTCCAGTGCTCCCGGACCTCGAACCCGCCGGCGGCCGCGACGTCGGCCACCCCGTCGATCCCCACCCGGGCCCACGCGAACCACGCCGAGCTCCCGTCGCCGTCCAGGCGCGCCAGGAACGACTCGGTCGACACGCCCGGCGGCTCGAGCTCGAGGACCAGGCGTCCGCCCGGGCGGAGCACCTCGCGAACGCGCCACAGCAGCGCCACGGGATCGCCTCCGATGCCGACGTTGCCGTCGAGCAGGAGGACCGAGCCCCAGCCACCCTCGCCGGGGACGGCCTCGAAGATCGAGCCGCAGACGGCGGGGGTCCCTCGCTCCCGGGCAACCCGCACGGCCGCCGGGGAGACGTCCAGCCCGAGCGCCGCGACCCCCTTCGCCTGCAGGGCCCGCGTGTGCCGGCCCGGCCCACACCCGACGTCGAGGACCGGCGCCACCGCGCGGTCGAGCACGTCCAGGTCCACCCACTCGGCCTCGCCGAACCACCGGGCCACGTCGAGGGCAACGAGCTGGCCCCCCAGCGATCGCAGCCCGAACGCGGTGGCGGGCGCGCCCACGGGCGGCGCCATCACGACACGTTCCCCGCCACCAGGGACCGGCGCACCGCGCCGAGGGCGGCGGCGAACCGGGTGCCGGGCGCCTGGCGGGCCACCACCTCGGCGTCCTCGAACGAATCCACGTCGCGGAGCGGCGGGAGCTCGACGACCCCCAGGCCGAGCCCGTCGAGGAGTCGCCGCTGCGCCGAGAGGGTGGCGTCCGAGCTCATCGGGACCCCGACCAGGGCCTCGGGCCTCGGCACGCGGAACCCGATCGCCCAGTAGCCGCCGTCCTCGGCCGGCCCGAGCACCACGTCGACCCCGGGCGCCCCCAGCGCCTCGACCGCGCCGGCGAGAAGACCGGGCGTGAGCTGGGGCGTGTCCATCCCCACCAGCAGCCCGGGCCCGTCGACGTCGACGAAGGCATTCGCCAAGCGCCGGTCCAGACCTTCGCCCCGCTGCGCGATCACCGTCCAGCCGCTGGGGAGCGCGGGCGCCCGATCCCCGTCGAACACGAGCACGCGGCGGCCGGGCACGTCCGTCCGCGTCACCGCCTCGATCGTGTCGTCCAGCGCCGCCGCCGCGAGCCCGGCCGCCTGCTCCGGCGTGCACGGCGGGCACAGCCGCGTCTTGGTGCGGCCGGGCCGTGGGGCCTTGGCGATCACCAGGAAGGAGACGTTCACCGAAGGACCCTCGCCATGTCCATCACGGTGCGGGCGGTCCCGCGGACCGTGCCGGTGACCTTGGACCGGCCCGACCGGGTCCGGTACGGGACCGTCACCTCCCGGATCCGCCATCCCTCCCGGGCGGCTCGAACCACCATCTCCAGAGGCCAGCCGAACCGCCGATCCCTCAGGCCGAGCTCGACGAGCTCCAGTCGTCGGGCCGCTCGCATCGGACCGAGATCGCCGACCGCGACGCCCGTCCGCCGCCGCACCTCCCACGCGATCACCCGGTTGCCCAGACGAGCGTGCGGGGGCCACGCGCCGGGTTCGGGGACCCGCGCCCCCAGCACGAGGTCGGCCGAGCCGTCCCGGACCGGAGCCACCACGCCCGCGAGGTCCGAGGGATCGAGCGAGCCGTCGGCGTCCATGAACGCGACGACCTCGCCCCGGCACGCCGTCAAGCCGGCGAAACAGGCCGCGCCGAACCCACGCCGGGGCTCGGAGACCACCCGCGCGCCGATCGAGGCGGCCAGCTCCGCCGATCCGTCAGTCGAGCCGTTGTCCACCACCACGGGCTCGGCCCACGGCGGCATCCGGCCGAGGACCCAGGGCAACGCCTCGGCCTCGTTCAGGACGGGCAGGACCACGTCGACCATGCATTCAGCCTGGCTGGTGGGGGGTTACGGCTTCCTTACGCGAGGGCTTCGACCCCCTGAATTCCCGGGCTCCCCCTCGGCCGCGTAAGCCTTCTGAAACCCGGCCGGGTGCATCATGGGACCGTGAACGGCCCTCGCGTGCTGGTGGTGGACGACGAGCCGATGGTCCGAGAGGTCCTGGCGCGGTATCTCGAGAAGGAGGGGTTCGACGTCGAGGTCGCCGAAGACGGCGAGCAGGCCCTGGCCGCCTACGCGAGCGGCCCCCACGACCTCGTTCTGCTCGACCTGATGCTGCCGCGCGTGGACGGGCTCGAGGTGTTCCGGCGCATGCGCGAGCAGGCCCCGGCCGCGGTGATCATGCTCACGGCCAAGGGGGAGGAGACCGATCGCGTCGTCGGGCTCGAGCTCGGCGCCGACGACTACGTCACCAAACCCTTCTCCCCCCGGGAGGTCGTGGCGCGGGTCCGGGCGGTGCTCCGCCGATCGGGCCGGCCCGAGGGCGACCGGCGCGGTTTGGTGTCGGTCGGGGACCTCGAGATCGACGGCGCGGGCCGCGAGGTCCGCAAAGGCGGAACCCCGGTGCGCCTGACCCGCAAGGAGTTCGACCTCCTGTACCTCCTGGCTTCGAACGCGGGGCGCGCCTTCTCGCGTTCGGAGCTCCTCGAGGAGATCTGGGACTTCGCCTGGGACGGCGACACGTCGACCGTCACCGTTCACGTGCGCCGTCTCCGCGAGAAGATCGAAGACGACCCGTCGCACCCCCGCCACCTCGTCACGGTGTGGGGGGTCGGCTACCGGTTCGCGCCGTGAGGAGCTGGCGGACCCTCGTCCTGCTCGTGGCCGTGGCGTCCGTGGGGGCGCTCGGCACGTTTGCCATCGGCGCGGCGACGGGGATGGCCGGCGCCGAGCTGTGGGATCTGGTGGCCTACGTGGCCGCGGCGCTGGTCGTGACCGTCGTCGCGATGGCCGCCGCCGGCCTCGTGCTGGCTCGGGCGTCGCTCGCGCAGCGCTTCGTCGCCGTCGGCGCGCTGGGGGCGGCCGTGGCCCTGGCGAACCTGTGGGTGCTCTCGCGGACGATGTTCGTGAGCGACCACGACGCCACCCTGCTCGGCGTGTTGCTCCTGTATTCGGTGGGCGCCGGCGTCGGGGCCGGCGTCGTGGCGGCGCGCACGTCCGCCCGCGCGGTGCGCCGGCTGGCCTCGACCGCCCGGGCGCTCGGCGAGGGAGACCTCGACGCTCGGACGGGCCACCTGGACGCCGGTCCCGAGCTCGACCGCCTGGCGCAGACGATGGACGAGATGGCGGCCCGCCTGCAGCTGGCCCTGGACCGGGAGCGCGCGGCGGAGGCGACTCGCCGGGACCTCATCGGCGCCGTGTCGCACGACCTCCGGACCCCGCTGGCCAGCCTCCGCGCCATGATCGAGGCGGTGCACGACGGCGTCATCGACGATCCTGCCACGGTGCGGCGGTACGCGACCGAGATGAAGCGATCGGTCAACCAACTCGTGACCATGATCGACGACCTGTTCGAGCTGGCCCAGGTCGAGGCCGGCGCGATCGAGGCGGAGACCGAACGTGCTCTCCTCGGCGAGGTCGTGCACACGGCGGTGGCGGCGGTCCGCCTCCAGGCCGAGGAGAAGGGGCTGGCGTTGGAGACGTACCTGGACGGCTCCGAGGACGTGCCGTGTTCGCCGAGGCTGACGCGAGTCCTCCAGGGACTGCTGGTGAACGCCGTCCGTCACACGCCGGCCGACGGAACGGTCCGGGTGGAGGCGCGGCGCTTCGCGGACGGTCTCGAGGTGGCGGTGGCCGACACCGGCGAAGGCATCCTGCCCGAGGACCTGGCGCGGGTGTTCGACCCGTTCTTCCGGGCCGACCCGGCGCGCAGCGGCGGCGGCGCCGGCCTCGGCCTCGCGCTGGCCAAACGGATCGTCGAGGCCTTGGGCGGATCGATCCTCGCGGAGAGCGATCCGGCCCGCGGATCGCGCTTCGCCGTGGTCCTCCCACCCTGAGCGGTGGCCCCGGCCCGCCGACGGGCCACTCACGCCCTCAGAGGCCGGCGACGGTCATCTCGCCGACGAGCATCGACGGGGTGCCGACGGAGGAGAAGAAGCGCAGGTCCGATCCCACCGCGGCGATGGCGCGCAGCATGTCCGGAACGGTGCTGGCGATCGTCATCTCCCGCACGGGCTCCCCGAGCGCCCCCTGCGCGATCCGCAGCCCCGTCGCCCCGACCGAGAACTCCCCGCTGATGGGATTGGCGCCCGAGTGCACCCCGGACACCTCCTGGATCAACACGCCCTCTCCGGCCGCACGCAGCAGATCCTCGAACGAGGACGATCCCGGCTCGACGTAGAAGTTCGACGTCCCGACCCCGGGGGTCGAGCGGTAGCCGGCCCGGCTGGCGTTCCCGGTCGAGGTGGTCCCTCCCCGGCGCCCCGTGTACGTGTTGTGCAGGAAACCGTTCAGGACGCCGGCCCTGATGAGCTCGGTGCGCCCGCTCGGAACCCCCTCGTCGTCGAACGGGCACGCCGACGGCCCGTGCAGGAGGCGCCCGTCGTCCACGAGCGTGAAGGCCTCGGCCCCCACTCGTTCCCCGACCAGGTCGGCGAACAACGAGCGGCGCTTCTGGACGGATTCGGCCGACAACGCGCCGGCGAGCACGCCGAGGAACGCCGAGGCGGCGAACGGGTCGAGCACCACCGGCACGCGCGCGGTGCGCGGCTTCGTCGCCCCCAGCATGCGGGCGGCCCGGACGGCGGCCTCCCGAGCCACCCCGTCCGGATCGAGCTCGGCCACCCGGTGCCCGACCTGGAACGAATACCCGGTCTGGGTGTCGCCGTCGCGCTCGGCGAGCGTGACGGCCACCACCCAGCAGCTCGTCCGCTCGAACTCGGCGTTCACCCCGGCGGTGGACTCGATCCGGACCCGCCCGACCGCGTCGCCGAACGAACACCGCTCGACCTTCGCGACGTCGGGTTCACACGTCGTGGCCGTTCGCTCGAGCTCGAGCGCCAGGGCGACCTTGTCGGCCGGCGCCATCGCCGCCTGCTCCGGGAAGTACAACCCGTCGATCGCCTCGTAGGGGCCGGCCTCCGGCAACGCGTTGTGGGCGTCTTCGGAGGCCAGCGTGGCGTTCTCGCGGGCCCGTTCGACGGCGCGGTGGGCCTCCTCGACCGAGGGGTCTGCCACGTAGGCGAACCCCATGCGCCCGTCCACGATCACCCGAACGCCGAGTCCACGGCTCTGGGCCGACGTGAGCCCCTCGACCTCGCCGAGGCGGGCGTCGACCTCGGTTCGGCGCGACTCCTCGGCGAAGGCCTCCACCGACTCGGCGTCGCCGGCGGCGGCGAGCGCGGCCGCGGTGAGGTCGGCCAGCTCCGCCACCGCCGCCGGTTCAGGCACCGGTACCTCCGATGGTGATCCGGGCGATGCGGACCGTCGGCGAGCCGCTGCCGACCGGCACGCCCTGCCCGTCCTTCCCGCACACGCCGGGCCAGATGTCGAAGTCGTCGGCGATCCCGTCCACGTTCGACATCACCTCGATGGCGCGGCCGATGAGGTTGGCCCCGCGAACGGGCGTGGTGACCTGGCCGCGTTCGATCAGGAAGGCCTCGGAGCACCCGAAGACGAAGTCGCCCGTGGCCGGGTTGGTCTGGCCGCCGGCGAGGGCCGTGACGAACACCCCGCGATCCGTGGACGAGACCAGCTCCTCGGGGCTGGAGGTTCCGTTCAGGATGTACGTGTTCGTCATCCGCGGGATCGGCGGGTGGGCGTAGGACTGCCGCCGACCGTTGCCGCTGGAGGGCACGCCGTCTTTGTCGGCGCGGAGCCGGTCGTACAGCCAGCCGCTCAACACGCCCTTCTCGAACAGGACCGTGCGTTGGGCCGGCGCACCTTCGTCGTCGAACGAGAACGAGCCCCAGGCGTTCGGGACCGTGGCGTCGTCCACCCCGTCGAGGATCTCCGACGCGAGCCGCTCCCCGACGCGGCCGCGGTAGACGCTCGCCTCCCGGTCCACGATGTCGGCCTCGAGCGGATGCCCGACGGCCTCGTGGAACAGGACGCCTCCCATGCCGGGAGCCAGGACCGCGGTCAGCTCTCCCGCGGGGGCCGGCGTGGCGTCGAGCATCGTCACGGCTCGACGGGCCGCCACCCGCGCCGTCTCGGCGGGCGGGTTCGCCTCGAGGAACTCGAGCCCCGACAGGCCGGCCGGGCCGTGGAACCCGGTCTGGATGTTGCCGTCGCGTGCGGCCACGACGTTCACGACGAGGCGCACCCGCGGACGGGCCTCCTCCACCCACCGGCCGTCCGAGGTGGCGATCACGACCCGCTGCGTCGAGTCCGAATACACCGCGGTCACCTGCTGGACCTCGGGGCTGGTGGCTCGCGCGGCGTCGTCGGCCTCGTGCACCCAGGCCACCTTCTCGGAGGAGGACGCCGAACCGGCCTCGCGCACGGCGGCGTGCCTCACGGGGGGCTCGAGCCTGCGCAGGTCCACCACGTCGCCCGCGCCGTCCCGACGCAGGGACGCCACGGCCGCCTCGGCCGCCTCCAGGAGCGAGTCGCGGTCCAACCGGTTGGAGTACGCGTAGCCGAACGAGGTTCCGTGCCCGACCCGAACGCCGGCGCCTCGGTCCAGGCCGGTCGTGAGCTCCTCGACCCTCCCGTCGTCGACCCGGACCGAGATGCTGGAGCGCTCCTCCACGAACAGCTCCGCGAACGACCCACCCCGCCGCCGGGCGGCGCGAAGCACCTCGCTCGCGAGTTCGGGATCGAGCACGGGGCCGATGCTAGCGCCAACGGGCGACGCCGAGCGCATCACGGGGCGATCACCCCGGTCGCGGTGGAGGAGCGTGGTAGGTTCGCCGCGCCCGGAGGTCAGATGTCCACGACGGCTCGCCTCACGATCGTCTCCTTCGCGCTCGCCATGATGGCGGCGAGTTGCTCGGAACCGGACGACCGTCCGCTCCCATCGGTCTCGTCCGCGTTCCCGGCGGACCCGGGACCGGGGCTCACGGCGGGCACGGGGACCGCGGGGACGCCGACCGGGCCGACGGAGGCCGAACCGGACGTCCCCGAGCTCACCCGCGGCCGCATCACCATCCAACTCTCCGGCGAGGTGGAAGCCGAGGCGACGCTCGACCAGGTGATCAGCGCCGTGTATTCGCCGCCGCCGGGCGCGCTCGCCATCGTGTGGACGACGGGGACGGACGCGACCGTCGTCGGGCTGGGTGGAGCGAGCTTCATCGGCACCCGCCGCACCTCCCCCACGCTCACCCTCACCATCACCGCGCAGACCGGCGCCGACATCGTGAGCTTCGTCTCGGTCGATGGGGAATGTGAGGTCGAGATCCTGGTCGCGGAGCGAGACCGTGTGTTCGGTTCGTTCACCTGCTCCGGCCTCACGAGCAGCATCGGCCGGGTCGCCGACGTCTCGGCGTCCTTCGAGGCCGCGAGGTAGACCACGGGCCCGGCCGCTCGAACGCGGGGAGACGTCGCGCTCGTCGGCGCGTTGGCCACCGGTCTCCTCGCCTGGTTCCTGTGGCCGTTCGTCGCGAACGGGCTGCGGTTCCCCGTCGGCCCCGACGCGCCGGTGTACCTCTGGTGGACGAGGATCGCCGGCGAGGAGGGGCTCGCCGCGGTGGCCCCTCGCCCCGGCGCCCCGGCCTTGACGCTGGTGCTCCAGGGGGCCTTCGGACGGACGGTGGTCGAATCCGTCGCCGCCCTGGAGATCACCCTCGGGGTCGCGGTCGGGTTGGCGTCCGCGTCGCTGCTGCGGGGGCGCGACCGCGGGACGTGGCTGCTCGCCGGCGCGCTGGCCGGGACGTTCGCGGTGCACCTCGCGGCCGGGTACGTCGCGAACCTGCTCCAGGCGGCGGTGTTCCTGGCGGCCGCCGTGGTGTTGGCCGTCGGCTCCGGTCGCGGAGCGATCTTCGCGGCCGCGGCCGTGGCGGCGGGCGTGCTCGTCCACCCGCCGTTCGCCGCGCTCGGTTCGGGGATCCTGCTCCTCGCCGCGGTGATGGCGTGGCGGCGCGACCGCCCAAGCGCCGTTCGCGAGGGGCTCGCGGTGCTGGCCGGCTCGGCCCTGGGCGCCACGGCACTGCTGGCCATGCCGACCGATCCGCCGCGGCCGCGCGGCGCCACCTCGAGGGATGCGTTCCTCCGCCGTGCCGGGCTCGACGACGAGTTGCGCGGCTCGTACGCCGACCGGTTCTTCCGGCGATGGACCCGGTACGTCCAGTGGGTCTCGCTCCCGCTCGCCGCGGTCGGCCTGTGGGAGCCGGACGGGTTCGTGGGGCGGTTCCTGCGGGCGTGGGCCATCACCACGGTCGTGGGGGTCGGCCTGGCGTTCGCCACCGGCCGCCTCCCGCCGGACCGCCTCGTGACGTTCGGCTTCGTCGTTCCGATCCTCGCCGCCCTCGGGTTGACCCGACTGGGTCGACGGCTGCGCCCCCGCCGCACGTTCGCGATCGCCGCGGTGGGCGGGTCCACGGTGCTGCTGCTCGCCGGGTCGCTGATCGCGTGGAACCGCCAAGAGCCGTTCCTCTCGGGCGAGGAGGTCGCGGCGGCCGCGGCCGCGAACGCCATCGTGGCGAGGCTAGACCACGGGACCCCCCTGGCCTTTCTGGTGAACACCACGGATCAGACGGGCAGCTTCCTGGCCACCCGCGCCGCCAACGTCCTTCGCGCGGCGGTGCCTCCGGACCGGATCCGAGACGTCGTGGTGGTGGTCCGGCCGGCCGGCGGGGACGCCGACCGGGAGCGCGCGGCCCTCGAGCGCGTCACCGCGGACGACCTCCGCCGTGCCGAACGTCGTTCGGGTCGGCCGGCCGCGACGTTCGTCCTGCGCCCGTTCAACCCGGTGGACGACCCCGAGGACGCGATCGTCCTCGACGCATCGACCCCCGTGTCCGGCGATCCGGTCGAGCCGCTCCGCGCCTCGTCGCCGGGGGGGATCGCGCTGTCGGCCGGGCTCGCCACCGTCCTGCTGACGGCGGCCGGGTTCGGCTGGGCGCGTGCCGCCGTCCGAGACGCCGCGGCGGCGCTCGCGCTCGCGCCGGCTGCCGGAGCGGCCGTGTTGGTCCTGGTCGCGGTGGGCCTGGAGCGGTTCGAACTCCTGCTGGCCGACCCGGCCGGTGCCTGGGTGGTCTCAGGGATCGCCGGCGGCGGCGGGTACGGCGCGTGGGGCATCCTCGAGCGGCTCACCCGCCCGCGTTCGCCGGCGGAGGTCGACGAGTAGCCAGGCGAGCAGCCCGATCACCACCGGCGTCACCGCGTAGTGGCCGAACAGGATGTTGACGTCGTACGCGTCGGAGAACCTCGCCGGCTCCGACGTCCACTGCGAGACCGTGAGGGCGAGGCTCGTGCCGATCATCACGGTCCGCGGGACGAACGGCAGGAGCCAGACGAGCGGCAGCGCCCACGTCACGTACCAAGGCAGCAGCACCGGACCGAGCAGCATCAGCGCGACCAGGCCCCATCCCCAGCTCGCGCCGTGCGTCCACCCGCCGACCGGGACGCGCCGGAGGAGCTCGCGGCCCAGGACCATCACGACGCCGACGAGCAGGAGCGGGAACACGATCCGCGGCACGACGCCGAGCACGTCGCCGGACACGGCGTCGAGCACCCGACGGAAGAACCGCGAAGGCGCGAGCCACCCCTCGTGCGTCGCGAGCTCGAACATCCCCAGAGAGGGGTCTCGGGCGGTCAGGAACGGCGCCGCCGCGACGAGGGCGAGCCCGCCGGCCACCCCGACGTGCCCCGCTGCGACCCGGGCGCGTTCCCCGCGGGGGCGGGACGCCACGTCCGCGATCACGAACAGGAGCAGCGGCAGGGCCGCCGTCACCTTCACGAGCGCGCCGAGCGCGAGCGCCGCGGTGGCCGGGAACGTCCGGCGCGCCACGACCAACGCGAGCGCGCCGGCGACCGACAACGCCAGCAGGAGGTCGTTGTGGCCGCTGCCGGCGCTCTGGAACACCACCACCGGGTTCAGCCCGATGATCGCGAGCGCGAACGCCAGGCGTTCGGGTCGGGCCCGGCCGACGAGCCGGGCGACGACGGCGAGCGTGCCGAGGCTGGCGGCGACGGCGAGCACCCGGAACACCACGATCGTCGCGGCCACGCCGTCGACGAACCGCACCACCAACGCGGAGATCTGGGTCCACAGCGGCCCGTACACGGCGGGGGTGTCGACCCACCGCGGGCCCACGAACGCGGCGAGCTCGTCCGCGGGGAACTCCGCCGGCGTCGCCACGTACGGGTTGGCGTGGTAGACGGCCGCGATCTTTCCGTAATACGCGTACGAGTACACGTCGCGCGAGAACAACAACGGCAGGAACAGGATCGCCACGTGGTAGGCGACGGCGAGCCACACCACGGTGCGTGCCCGAACCGCGCCGAACCAGGCCTGTCGCAACACGAGCGCGAACGCGGCCGCGGCCCCGACCACCGACGCCACGCCCACCGCGGCGAGAGCCGTGCCGTCGAGCGCGTCCAGGCCGACCAGCCCCGACAGCCACCGGAAAGGGCCTGCCGGGCCGGCGCCAGGTGGAAGGATCGGCGTGAACGGTGACCCCGGCGTGGCCGCGACCGTGGCGACGACCGCGAACGACACGGCGGACGCGCCGAGCGCGAGCCCGGGCCCGGGCCGGCGGGGCGGAGGGGAGCTCACCGCAGCCGACTGTACCGCGGAGGGTGTTACGCGCCGGGACCGGACAGGCGCACGTCCCCGTCCACGGTGCGAACGAACACCTGCCAGTTGTAGTAGGCGTAGTACGACCTCGGCGACCGCATCATGGTCCTCGCGTACGACCACACGGCGGTGACGTAGGCGTCGACCGGGTTGTAAGCGCGCAAGGCCGCCCGGTAGTCGTTGGGCGCCCCCGAGGCCCGGAGGTAGTTCGCCGCTCCGAGAACGGCGTCGCGCGGGTCGCGCGGGTCGCCGCCCATGCCGTACGCCGCCCACGTCGACGGCAGGAACTGCATCGGCCCCACGGCGCCGGCAGAGCTGCGAGACCGGATCCGGTTCATCCTCGTCTCGACGAGCATGATCGCGGCGAGCACCTCCCAGTCGACCCCGAACCGCTCCTCGGCCTCGCGGAAGTGTGCCAGCAGGACGTCGGCGCCCGGAGCGCGCCGGATGCGGAACTCCGGGACCGACTCCACCGGCGTGAAGTGTTCGAACAACGCCCGCCCGGCCCGGACGTTCGCGACCGACTCGCGGCGCACGGCGCGCGGCAGCCGGTCGAGCGTCCGCGCCGCGAGCCCGCGCCGGGCCGACAGGGTTCGGAAGATGCGCTGCTCGTGGAGCGTCCACAGGACGACGTCGCGGGGCGGCGGCCACACGGACGGGTCGCCGAGCGTCAGCCAGTCGGCGATCGCCTCGCGGGTGGCCACGTAGGTCGTCTCGAGCTCGTGCGCAAGGCGCTCGGCGCCGAGCGGGATGTGCGCGTCGGGGTCCGGAGGCCCCGGGTCCGGCACGGGGTCGGATCCGGTCGCGCCGGTCGGACCGGTGGCGCCGGTCGGGCCGGTGGTTCCGCTCGGCGAGGTCGCTCCGGCGGCGAGGGCGTCGTGCTCCCGCCCTTCGGGCGTCGCCCCGTCCGGCCGGGTCGCCGCCTCCGAGGTCGTGCAGGCGGCGGCGAGCGCCGCAACGACCAGCAGCGCGATGGACCGCCTGATCATGCGACGGGCGCCCCCATCTCGACCTCGTACGGAGACTCGAGGAGCTCTCGGACGGTTCCGTCGGCGTCGAAGAACAGGAACCGGTCGAGCCGGCGCATCAGCCAGCGGTCGTGGGTCACCACGATCACCGTCCCCTCGTACCGGACCATCGCCTCCTCGAGCGCGTCGGCCGACGCCACGTCCAGGTTGTCGGTCGGCTCGTCGAGCAGCAGCATCGTCGGCGAGTCGATCTCCATCAGCAGGAGCTGGAACCGCGCCTGTTGTCCTCCGGAGAGCAGCGCGAACGGGTTGCGCGCCGCGCGGTCGAGCTCGTAGCGGCGGAGCGCGGACATCGACTCGGTCACCCCGAGCCCACGCTTGTGGAGCACGTCGACGAGCGCGAGCCCTTCCAGATCCGAGCGGTCGTGGAGCTGGGCGAACAACGCGGGTTCGACCCGGGCCCCGAGCCGCCACTCCCCCTCGTGCCGCACCGGTTCGCCCGCCAGCAGCCGCAGGAAATGCGTCTTTCCCGACCCGTTGGGTCCGATCACCCCGATCCGTTCGCCGAACCAGATCTCGGCGTCGAACGAGCGCACCACGCCGGGGATCGACAGCCCGCGGACGCGCAGGGCGACCTTGCCCGTGCGGCCGCCGCCGATGCGCATGCGGACGTCCTGGACCTCCGGCTTGAGCGGCGGGGCGTTCCGCTCCTCGAACCGGCGCAGCCGGTGTTCGGCCGAGCGAGCTTTGGACGACCACCCGGCGTTGTAGGCGGCCTTGCGTTTCATCTCCTTCACCATGTCCCGGAGGCGCTGACGTTCCTCCTCGTACCGGCGGTGCGCCTCGTCGAGCCGGTCGACCCGGGCGTCCCGGGCCTGCGCGTAGGTCGAGAAGCGGCCGACGTGGGTCCAGGCCGCCTTGCCCTCGAGCGTCACGATCCTCCCGACGGTGCGATCCAACACGGTCCGGTCGTGCGAGACCATCAGGATGGTCCGGCCGGACGCGTTCACCGTCTCCTCGAGCCATCGCTTGCCGTCGATGTCGAGTGTGTTGTCCGGCTCGTCGAGCAAGATCACGTCGTAGGGGGACCGGAAGATCACCTCGAGCGCCAGGCGTTTGCGCTCGCCACCCGACAGCGTGTCGATCCGCCGGCCGGCACACTCCGGGTACCCCACGCCGAACGCCTCTCGGGTACACCGGTCGAAGACGACCTCGGCCTCGTACCCACCGGCCTCGCCCCACCGCGCCAACGCCTCGGCGTATCGGAGCTGCGCGGCTTCGCCGGGGTGATCCCGCATCCACCGATCGGCCCGGTCCAGCCCGGCCGCGGCCTCGGCCACCACGGGATCGGCGTAGGCGAGGAGGAAGCTTCGGACGGTCACCCGCTCCGAGCCCCGGCCCGGCGATCCGATGAACTGCCGCATCAGACCGACCCGGCCGTCCACCCGGATCACGCCGGAGGTCGGCGGCTCGAGGCCGGCGATGACCCGGAGGAGCGTCGTCTTCCCGATGCCGTTCGCGCCGACCATGGCGGCGTGGTCACCCTCGGGCACGCGGAAGTCCACCCCTTCGAACAACGTCCACCCGCCCGGCAAGGCGTAGGAGACGTCCGCGACCTCGATCGACCCCACGGCCGATCACCGTAACACCGGGGTTCCGAGGCGCCCGGACCGGCTCTCAGCCGGTGGCCGCGGCCGGGTTCCCCTCGTGTTCGGCGTGGAGCTGGCCGCACGCGGCCCGGATCGTCCGTCCACGGGTGTCCCGGATCGTGACGTTCACCCCGGCGTCCTGCAGGAGCGCGGCGAACCGGCGGATTCGGGACGGCGGGCTCGGCTCGGTCGGCCAGCCGGGGGTCGGGTTCAGCGGGATCAGGTTGACGTGGGCGTGGAGGCGAAGCGCGATCGGCACCAGCCGTTCGGCCTGGTCGTCCGAGTCGTTCGTGTCGGCGATCATGGCCCACTCGATGGATGGACGGCGGTGCGTGCGCTCGCGCCAGGCGGCGACGGCCTCCTCCAGGACGCCGAGGGACCACAAGCGGTTCGCCGGGACCAGCTCGCTTCGCAGCTCGTCGGTGGCGGCGTGCAGGCTGACCGCCAACCCGACCTGCGGGAATCGCTCGCCCAGCCGGCCGATGGCGGGAACCACCCCCACCGTCGAGACGGTGATGTGCCGGTCGCCGAGCCCGAGCCCGAGCGGGTCGGTGAGGCGCTCGAGCGCCCCGAACGTCTGCCGTTCGTTGGCGAGCGGCTCCCCCATCCCCATGAAGACTACGTTCGTCAGGCGGCGGGGGGTGGTGGCGGGCAACCGGGTCGCCTCCCGTTTGCCCCACAGCACCTGCGCGGCCATCTCCCCGGCCGTGAGGTTGTTCCGAAGGCCCATCTGGCCGGTGGCGCAGAACTCGCATCCCATCGCGCACCCCGACTGCGTCGAGACGCACACGGTGACCCGGCTGCGGTAGCCCATCACCACGGTCTCGATGACATGCCGACCACCGAGACGAAGGAGCGCCTTGCGAGTGGCGCCGCCGTCGGCCTCCCGTTCCTCGAGCACGTCAACGGCGATCGGAAGATCGACGGCCAATCGGGCGCGCAACGCCTTGGGGACGTCCGGCATCTCCTCGTAGATGGCCCCGCGTCGCCACAGGTGGCCGTACACCTGCCGGGCTCGGAACGCGGGCTCTCCCCACCCGGCCAGTCGGCCGGCGAGCTCGTCCGCCCCGAGGTCGTACACGGTGGTCACGCCGGCCAGCGTATCGCGCCGGCCGTGGCGCTCCCGCGCGCTCGGCGTAGGCTGCTCCTTCGTGGAGCGCTCGCCGTTCGATCCGATCTTGACCGAGGGCCGGCCCGTCCTCCTGGACGGCGGCATGGGAACCGAGCTGGACCGGCGGGGCGCCAACCTTCGCGACCCGCTGTGGTCGGCGAAGGTGCTGCTGGAGTCCCCGGAGCTGATCCGCCAGGTGCACGCGGCCTACTTCTCCGCGGGGGCCGACGTGGCGATCTCGGCCAGCTACCAGGCGAGCTTCGAGGGCCTGGCCGCACGAGGCCTGGGGCCGGACCGCGCGGCCGGCGTTCTCCGCCGCAGCGTGGACCTCGCGCGCGAGGCGGCGTCGGAGGCCGGGGGGAGGCGGCTGGTGGCCGCCTCCGTCGGGCCGTACGGTGCCGTCCTGGGCAACGGGGCCGAATACACCGGGGACTACGACCGGGGCGAAGACGAGCTGGTCGAGTTCCACGGGCCCAGGTTCGAGGCGCTGGCCGAGGCCCGCCCGGACGTCTTCGCCGTCGAGACGATCCCCTCGATCGTGGAGGCGCGGTCGCTGGTTCGCGCCCTCGACCGGGTATCGCACCTTCCCGCGTGGATCAGCTTCAGCTGCCGCGACGGTGCTCACCTGTGTGACGGGACGCCGTTCCGGGACGCGGTGGAGGTCGCCGCCTCGGCTCCAAACGTCGTCGCCGTCGGCGTGAACTGCACCTCACCTCTGCACGTGACGCCGCTCATCGAGATCGCCGCCGCGTCGACGCATCTGCCCGTCGTCTGTTACCCCAACCGCGGGGCGTTCTGGGACCCGATTCGCAAGTCCTGGGTGGACCCGCCCCGGCAGGACGCCCGGCCGCCGCTTCGACCGACGGAGTGGCGCACCGCGGGCGCCGCTGTGATCGGTGGTTGTTGCGGGACGACGCCGGAGGACATCGCCGCCATGGCTTCGGCGCTCGCGGCCTGATCGGAGCCGGCGTTTCGGACGCCGCGGGCTGGGTAGTCCCCGGGCACAAGGTGACGCCGGCGGGTCCCGGCGCATCGGGAGGAGCACCGGGCCCCGCACGCGTCACGAGGACGTTATGCATCGGCCCTCCGCCCCCCAACCCCCTCGGAGCGCCGACGCCGAAGGCCCGGCCGCTCGGCCGGGCCTTCGTCTGCCGGTCACTCGCGGACGCCGATCGCGTCGACGGCGCCCGCCGGCGTCACGGCGTTCGCTGTTGGTACCGGACGGTCTCGTCCCGACGTTCGACCGCCTCGTCCTCCCCATCCGGAACGACGACGGTACGCTCCTCGACGTCCGGCCGGGCCGGATGGTCCATCTCCCGGTGTTCGATCTCGCGGTCGACCAGGTCGGCGTTGGCCGGACGCGCGAACATGCCGCCGAGCGCGCCCCCCAGACCCGACGCGACGAGCCCGACGGCGATCGCCAGGAACGTCGCCCACAACACGGTGTCCGCCGCCGGCTCGAGCAGCGGCGTGTCGATCTCGGTCACCGTCCCGAGGCTCAACACGTTGATCGTCGCGGGCACGCCGGCGACGATCGTCAGCACCACCATGAGCGCCCAGATCGCCAGGCCGTTGAAGAACCCCGACCCCGCGCCGTGCACCCCCGAGAGCCATCCGGCCAGCAGGCCGGCGACGAACAGGCTGGCGATGGCCGACGCGCCGACGTACCACTCGATGTTCGCCCGGATGACGTCCGCGCCGGCGCCGTAGCCGAGCGCGAACCACAACGCCGACAACATCGCCAGCAGGGCGATGCCGATCACGGCTCCGCCGAAGACGGCGCCCCATCGGATCCGCTGCGGGCTCGGAGCGCCGAGCGACCCTGCGGAGAGGTATCGCGTCTGCGTGCGCATGTTGACCTCCTTTCGGTGGGGCATCGATACTCGAAACACCTGTACCCATCAGCGCCACCCACGAAGCACCGGTCCGAGGGGCCACGCCCCCGCGAGCGGTTCCGACGGAGCACGGTTGGGAGGACGGTCGCCGGCGGCTGACGACCCCCGTTCGGACGAGGCGGAGGAACCCGACGCCGGAGGCGCCACGCCCCGCACCGAAGATCGCGGCCGGGCCGTCGGCGGCCCCGCTCGACTGCTCGGGGCGGTGGATCGATTCCAGCGGCGTCGAACGTTCCTCGCCGTCCCGGTGGCCGTCTTCAAGAAGCTCGGCGACGATCACGGCGGCCACTGGGCCGCGCTGGTCACGTATTACGGGTTCGTCTCCCTGTTCCCCCTCCTGCTGGCGCTCGCCACCATCCTCAGCTTCGTCGTGCAGGGGGACGAGCGGCTCCAGGAGCGCATCCTGGAGTCGGCGCTCTCTCAGTTCCCGATCATCGGGGACGAGATCCGCGACAACCTCGGCGCCCTCCGCGGCTCGAGCCTGGCCCTCGCCATCGGTCTGATCGGCGTGCTCTGGGCCGGGATGGGGGTGATCTTGACCCTGCAGGAGGCGATGGACGACCTGTGGAACGTCCCACGCCTCGCGCGCCGAGGCTTCGCCGGCAAACGGCTTCGGGCGTTGCTCTCGCTCGCGGGGCTGGGGCTCGCGGTCGCGGCTTCCGCGGCGCTCGCCACCCTGGGGACGAGCCGAGGCGAGCTGGGGCCGCTCCGGGTGCTCAGCCTGCTCGGGACGTTGGCGCTGAACGTCGCCGTGGTGGGTTCGGCGTTCCGCTACCTCACGGCCGCAGTGGTCGGCTGGCGCGCGGTGCTTCCCGGCGCGGTCCTCGCGGGCGTGGCCTGGATGGTCCTGCTGGCCCTGGGGTCGTGGCTCGTGGACCGGCAGCTCCGTGACGCGGGGGCCCTGTACGGGTTCTTCGCCATCGTGTTGGGGCTCCTGTCCTGGATCTACCTCGGTGCGCAGATGCTCCTGATGTCGGCGGAGCTCAACGTCGTGCTGGCGCGCCGATTGTGGCCGCGAGGGCTCTCGCCACCGCTCACCGCGGCCGATCGAGCGGTGCTGGCGGCCAGGGCGCGCCAAGAGCAGCGGCAGGAGATGCGGGACATCCACGTGCACTTCCCCGACGAACGGCTCCCTCCGGATCCGAGCGGTTGAGGAGGTCTGGCCCTGGGTATCTCGCGGGCCGGACGATCACGCAAGGAGCGGCAAAGGAGCGGCGGATGATGGTCACGATCGGGGACGAGGAGGCGCGAGGTCTGCTCGAGGAGGAGCGGACGCGCCTGCAGCAGATCCGTATGGCGCTGGCCGGCGAATCGCTCGACCGCGCGACCGAGGAGCAGGCGCTCGCCGAGCTGTCCGCCGTCGACCAGCATCCCGCCGACGTGGGTTCGGAGATGTTCGAAAGGTCCAAGGATCAATCGATCCTGCAGCACATCGACGAACAGCTCGCCGACGTCGAACACGCGGCCCAGCGTCTCCAGAAGGGGACCTACGGAACGTGCGAGGCCTGTGGCCGCCCCATCGATGAGGACCGGCTGCGCGCGCGTCCTGCGGCCAGGTTCTGCATCGACGACCAGGCTCGTCGCGAGCGGACGGGAACGTGACCGAACGCGAACCCCACGGGGACCGGCGCGGGGCCGACCGGGAAGAGCGGGAGCCCGACCTCGGAGACCCGGACGAGGTTGATCGCTCGCGGGTTGAGCTGCTGGACGAAGGCTAGTCGCTCCCGTCGCTCGACGTCGCCCCGAGGCCGCCACCGGACGTCCGTCGCCGGGGCCGAACTCGTACACGGCGTACCCGGCCCGGATCACGGTCTGTGCGACGTTGCGGACGTGGACGCCGCCGGGCGTGACCCCGTGCTCGCGGCCCCGATGAGCATGGCCGTGCACGGCGAGGTCGGCGCCGGCCCGATCGACGGCCTCCGCGAGCAGATAGGTGCCGAGGAAGGGGTAGATCTCGGGCGGCTCGCCCATGAGCGTGTCGCGGACCGGCGCGTAATGCATCAACGCGATGCGCACGTCCGCCACGAGCGACCGCAACGCCTCCTCGAGCGCGTCCGCGCGCTCCTTCGCGTGGCGGATGAACGCCTTCATCTCCCGCTCGCCGAACTCGGCCCCCGAACCGCCCGGGAACCCGCCTCCGAACCCCTTCACGCCGGCCACGCCGACGGAGCCCGCGGACGTGTCGACCACCACGGCGTCGCCCTCCAGGACGACCGTTCCGACGTCCCGCAGGATCGTCGCGACCTCCGCCTCTCGATCCAGATGGTGGTCGTGGTTGCCGAGCACCGCCACCATCTGAACGCCGAACCCCTGCAGCTCGCCCGCCAGCGCCCGGGCCTCCTCGGGATCGCCGGACTTCGTCAGGTCCCCGGCGATCAACAACACGTCGGCGCGATCGGGAACGGTCGTGAGTTGCTCGCGGAGCGCCGGGGTCGAGTCTGGGCCCACGTGCACGTCCCCGACGGCGGCCACCCGGATCATCGGACCCGCTCCGCTCCGTCCGCGTCGGGATAGTGGGCGACCGTCGTCCGGTTCTCCACCTCGAAACCGGGGCACCGCTCTCGGACCACCTCGGCGACCGCGTCCCGGCGTTCGGCGGTCGGGACGGTGCCGGTCACGAAGACCCGGTTCCCGACGATCTGCACCTCGAGCTCGGGCTCGTTCACCCGGCGGTCCTGAGCCAGCGCCTCCTGCACGTGCGCGGCGGTGTAGTCCTCGGCGTCGTCGGCCATCACGCATCCCTCCGGCTCGTTGCCTCGTACAGGTCCTTGATCGGCGTGTGCGGCACGACCAGGTCGAGGGAATCGGCGAACAGCAGCAGGCTGAGGATCCGGCGCACGCCGTGGCGACAGGCCCGCTCCACGAGGTACGCCCAGTCGAGCTCGCTGTGGGCGATGATCGCGATGGCGTCGTACCAGTACCGCGGCGTGTCCTCGTTGGCGGCGACGGCCTTCATCACCACGAGGTCCTCCGGCGAGGCGACCGGAACCGTCCGGCCGCGGAACCGAACGGACCGCGCGCGCGACAGCATCTGCTCGTCGAGCAGGATGTCGCCCGAGGAGCGCGAGATCACGTCCAC
>DASUTU010000030.1:0-103994 GCA_036374435.1 Actinomycetota bacterium
GTCGGCGGTGCGCAACAGGGTGTCGAAACGCATGTCGATCTCTGCCTGCCCCGCCGTGCCCACCTCGTGATGCTGCACCTCGATCTCGATCCCGGCCGCCTCGAGGTTTGCCGTCATCTCCGAGCGCAGGTCGGTGAAGTGGTCCATCGGGCTCAGCGGGAAGTAGCCCTCCTTGTGGCGGATCTTGTAGCCGAGGTTCGGGCCCTCCTCCTTGCCGGAGTTCCACTGCCCCTCGACGGAGTCGACGTAGTAGTACGAGGACCGCGCGTTCGTGTCGAAGCGCACGTCGTCGAGGATGAAGAACTCCGCCTCGGGACCGAAGTAGGCAGTGTCGGCCACGCCCGTGCCGGCGAGGTGCTGCTCGGCCTTCTTGGCGATGTAGCGCGGGTCGCGCGAGTAGGACTCACCCGTGACCGGGTCGTGCACGTAGCAGTTGATGTTGAGCGTGGGATGCTGGCGGAAGGGGTCGACCACCGCGGTCTCGGGGTCGGGGATCAGGATCATGTCGGATTCCTGGATCTCCTGGAACCCGCGGATCGACGAGCCGTCGAAGCCGAGCCCCTCGTCGAAGCTCGCCTCGGTCAGCTCGGCGATCGGCACGGAGAAGTGCTGCATCAGCCCCGGCAGGTCGGAGAACCGCAGATCGGCGATCTGGGCTCCCGACTCCTTCGCAAGGGCCAGGACCTCTTTGGGCGTGGTCATGCCGAGCTCCCCCTTTCCCCACGGGTCGACCGTCAAAGGGTAGGGGGCGCAGGGCTGTGGTCGGTTTCGGCCGCGTTAACTCTTCGCGCGAGCCAGGGGCGCCGGTTCCCAGTCGCGGATCAGGTCGGCCAGCTTGGCGATCGCCGCCGTCGTGCCGACCATCCGGACCAGCCGCCCGAGCGGGGTGGTTCGGAAGACGGGGTGGTGCAGGATCGCGGGGGCCGCCAGCGCGAGGCCGCGAGCGGCGAAGGCCCGGAATCGTTGTCCAGAGGGCGAGGCCAGCCATGCCAGCGCGTCGTCCGCGCTGCGCTCGAGCGCGTCCTCGAGCTCACGCGCGAGACGGCGGAGGTCTCGGCCGGTCGGAAGGTCTGGCACGTGCGCTGGGTACCCGGAACCCAGGAGGCCGAATCGCTCAGGCGTCCGAGGCGCGGTACCCGACGCCGCGGACGGTCTCGATGAGGCTCTCGAACTCGGGGCCAAGTTTGGCGCGGACCCGGCGGATGTGGACGTCGACGGTCCGCGTTCCGCCGTAGAAGTCGTACCCCCAGACCTCGCGCAGCAGGGTCGGGCGCGTGAACACGCGGCCGGGTCGCTCGGCCAGGTACCGAAGCAGCTCGAACTCCTTGTACGTGAGGTCCAGGGTCCGTCCCTGCACGGTCACCCGGTATGCGTCGAGGTCGAGCGTGAGCGGACCCAGGCCGATCGAGGAGGGTTCGGTGCCGCCGAGCCGACGGCGCAGCATGCCCAAGCGGAGTCGGATCTCGGCGGCGGGGGCGCCCGGCACCAGGAGCTCGTCGGCCACCTCGTCCCAGTCGAACCGCTCCAGGTCCCGGCGTTGCACCACCACGATCGCCGGCGGGGTCATCACCAGCCCGTGCAGTGCGCGCAGGACCGCATATCCCTGGCCGGGGTTCTCCGCGGCGTCCACCACGACCATCTCGGCCCCCACCGAGAGCACCTCGGTGAGGGCGTCGGTGGCGAGCGGCCCGACCTTCGGGTCGAGCGGGAGCTCGGCCAGGGCGGGGAGCACCTCGCCGGACGAGCGATCGGTGAGCAGCAGGATCGGCGCCACGATCCCGCGAGGGTACCGGCTCGGCCGGCCCGCGGATAGCCTGTCTCCCACGATGCTCATCAGGGTTCGGCTGTTCGCCGCGCTCCGGGACCTCGCCGGATCGAGCGAGGTCGACGTCGAGGCGGAGACGGTCGGCGACGTGCTCGAGGTCCTCGCCGAACGGTTCGGCGCGCGTTTCGACGCGATCGCGAGGGCCGGGTCCACCGTCGTGGACGGCGAACGCGCCACCGCCGATACGCGCGTGCGGGACGCAGCGGAGGTGGCCCTGCTTCCCCCGGTTTCCGGGGGCGCCCACGCCGAAGCGTGACGTTCCCGGTTTTGTCATACTGGCCGGGCCCGATGCGCTTCCAGCGGCTCCTTCTCGTGGTCAACCCGGTCGCGCGGACCTTCTCCAAGGGCACCCTGGCGGTGATCGAGAAGGCGCTCTCCGCCGACTTCCGTCTCGAGGTGGCCGAGACCAAGGAGCGGGGGCACGCGTCCGAGCTCGCCGTCCAGGCCGTCGACGACGGGGTCGACCTGGTGGTCGTGTTCTCCGGCGACGGGACGGTGAACGAGATCGTGAACGCGCTCGCCGGGACCGAGACCGCGATGGCCGCGCTTCCGGCCGGGGCCACGAATATCTTCGTCCGCGCGCTCGGCATTCCGCTCGACCCGGTGGAGGCGACCGGCATGCTCATCGCGAAGGCCCTCGACGACGAGGCGTTCAAGCTCTCGCTCGGCGTGGCCGACGGCCATTACTTCGCCGTGAACTGCGGAGCCGGCGTGGACGCCGCGGCGATGCGCCGCCTCGACGAGAAGTTCCCAACCACCAAGGCCAGGTTCGACCGCGTCGCGTTCCGCGCGGCGGCCTGGGAGCTGCTGGTGGGATACGCCGGCCGGCGCGCCGACCTCGAGGTGCGGATCGACGACGGCGAGCCGTTGCCGTCGCTCTCGGTCATGGTCGGCCGCACCGATCCGTACACCTACTACAAGGGCCGGGGGCTTCGAGTGACGCCGGATGCGTCGCTCGACGAGGGCCTGGACGTGTTGTCGGTCCGCAAGCTCCGCCGACGCAGCGTGCCTCGGATCGCGTGGCAGGTGTTCGGCTCCGCGCGCCACGTGCACGGGCGAGACATCGACTACGTGCACGATGCGTCTCGCGTCCTCGTCACCTCCTCGACGCCCTTCCCCGTGCAGGTGGACGGCGACTCGCTCGGCGATCATCTGCGCCTGGAGGTCGGGCTCGCCCGCGAGGTGCTCTGGGTGGTCGGTTAGCCGCCGGCCGCGCCGGCGTCCGTCTCCTGGATGCCGCACTCCCATTTCGACAGGCCCGCCCACCGGCCGGCGCGTTCTGGTTCGCCGGGGAACTGGATGCGCGTGCAGGGGGCACATCCGATCGAGGCGTAGCCGAGGTCGTAGAGCGGGTTGTGCGGGAGTTCGTGTTCCTTCAGGTAGGCCCAGGTGTCGCGCCTCGTCCACGTCGCCACCGGGTTCACCTTCACCATCCATCTCCCCGGCACCAGCTCGTACCGGTCCACGATGGGGCTTGTGGCCCGGGTCGGTGAGGAGTCCCGCCGGAACGCCGTGATCCAGGCGTCCAGGCCGCGGAGGGCCTCGAGCATCGGCCGCACCTTGTTGATGTCGCAGCAGCGGCCGGGATCGCGCTCGTACAACCGAGGCCCGAACGCCGCCGCCTGTGACTCCACGTCGTGGTCGCCGGTCAGCTCGATCACGTTGAGCCCGAGCCGTTCGGTGAGCTCGGCCTTGAACGCGAGGGTCTCGGCGAAGTGAAACCCGGTCTCCAGGAACAGGATCGGGATACGGGGGCGGACCCGGGTGGCCATGTGCATGACGCAGGTGCCTTCGGCCTGGAAGGCGGACGCCAGGGCGATGCGATCCAGGCCGAACTCCTCGAGCGCCCATCGCACGACCTGGGGCGGTTGGGCGCGCTCGAATCGATCGTTGAGGTCGCGGACGTCCTCCTCGGACAGGAGGGTTCCGGGCACGAGAGCCTCCTGGCGGGCCGGAGCCGCAAGTATAGGTGGGCCAACGGGCGGGGCCGCGCGGGCGGGCGTCCGTCGACGGGGTCCGGCACCGGCACCCCCGAGTATGCTGGGCCGGCGTTTCGCGCGGGGCGAACCCCGTTCACCCCGCCGAGGACGCTCCCGACCCGAGAGGAACGCGCCGCATGACCGACCAGACCATCGCGCCCCACGGGGGCACCCTCGTCGACCTGTTGGTATCCGAGCGCGATCGAGAGAAGCTGGCCGACGAGTCCAGACACTTCCCGAAGATCGTCGTCAGCCCGCGCGAGCTATCGGACCTGGAGATGCTGGCCGTCGGCGCCCTGTCGCCCCTCACCGGGTTCCAGGGGGAGGCCGAATACCGCTCGATCCTCGACTCGATGCACCTCGAGAGTGGGCTGGCGTGGACGATCCCCGTGACGTTGTCGCTCTCCGACGAGGAGGCTAAACGCATCGGCGGTGCCGACGCGGTCACGCTCCTCGTGGAGGAGGACGCCGAGCCCCTCGCGATCCTCGAGGTCTCCGGGGTCTTCCGGCGCGACCGCGAGAAGGAGGCCCAGACGGTTTTCGGGACGCTCGACCCGGAGCACCCAGGGGTGCGGGCGCTGCACGAGGCGGGCGATCTGTGTGCGGCGGGCGAGCTCCGCGTGCTCCGGCTCCCCGAACACGACGACTTCCTCGAGTACCGCCTGACCCCGGCGCAGACCCGGGCCGAGTTCGCCCGGCGGGGATGGAAGACGGTGGTGGGGTTCCAGACCCGGAACCCGATCCACCGCGCCCACGAGTACATCCAGAAGTGCGCGCTCGAGATCGTGGACGGGTTGCTCGTGCACCCGCTCGTGGGGGCCACCAAAGGCGACGACGTTCCGGCCGAGGTCCGGATGCGTTGCTACGAAGCGCTCTTCGAGGGGTACTACCCGAAGGACCGCGCCATGGTCTCCGTGTTCCCCGCCGCGATGCGTTACGCCGGGCCGAAGGAGGCCATCTGGCACGCCATCGCCCGCAAGAACTACGGGTGCACCCACTTCATCGTGGGTCGCGATCACGCGGGCGTGGGCGTCTACTACGGAACGTACGAAGCTCAGGAGATCTTCGACCGGTTCGAGCCCGGCGAGCTCGGCATCACGCCGCTCAAGTTCGAGCACTCCTTCTACTGCGTTCGATGCGAGGGGATGGGGTCGCCGAAGACCTGCCCGCACGACGACGACGTCCGCGTGATCCTGTCGGGCACGAAGGTGCGCGAGATGTTGCGCGCCGGCGAGCGCCCGCCGATCGAGTTCAGCCGGCCGGAGGTGGCGGACATCCTGATCGACGCCATGCGGGAGCCATCGGCGTGAGCGGGGGCAGGTTGACGTTCCACGCACCGCCAGCTTGCTGGACCGGGAGCAGCGTGTTCGATACGCTCCGGGGCGCTTGAGACGCGGGCCCGCGCCCGCGGGGAGGCCGTCACGAACGACCGCCGAACGAGGTTACGTATCGCGCTCGCCCTGATGATGGTGGTGGGCGCCCTCGCGCTCTCCCCGGCGAACGCCGGGACCAAGGACGACCTCGACGAGGCCAAGGCCGATCTGGCCGCGATCGAGGCCGACCTCGACGCGGCCACGGCCGAGTGGCAGCGGGCCATCTTCGAGCTCGACCGGACCCGCGCGCAGATCGCCGAGACCCGCGCACGGATCGGCGGCCTCGAGCAGCGGGTGGAGCGGATCGAACGCCGCCTGACCCGCCGCGCGGTGATCGCGTTCACGAGCGGTCCCGCGAGCACGATCGACATCCTGTTGTCCTCGGCCACGGTGACCGAGTTCTCCGACCGGCTGGAGTTCCTCGGGAGCATGACCCAGGGCGATGTCGACCTCGCGCTCGAGCACCAGAACGCCCAGGAGGCGCTGCGGCGGGAGCGCGACGACCTGAAGGGCCTGTCGGAGCAGCAGGCCCGAGAGGTGGGCGTCCTCAACGCCGCCCGCGAGCGCATCGACGACCGGCTCGCCGCCATCACGGCGCGCGTGAACGAGCTCACCGAGAAGCTCAAAGAGGAGCAGGCGGCGGCCAAGCAGCTGGTGGTGCTCGGCCAGCGGACCGCACCCGGCTCCGCGATCCAGAAGTGCCCGGTGGCCGGCCCCAACTCGTTCGTCGACTCGTTCGGCTGGCCCCGGGTCGGCCACATGCATCAGGGCATCGACCTGATCGCGCCGTTCGGCACGCCGATCGTGGCGGCCCACTCCGGCACGGCCTCCTTCAGCTCGAGCAGCTCGGGCGGCCTCCAGGCCTACGTCAGGACGAGCGGCGGGACGTTCACCTTCTACGCGCACCTGTCGAGCTACGGGGCCGGCGGCAGCGTTTCGGCCGGCACGGTGATCGGGTACGTGGGCAGCACCGGCAATGCCGGGAGCACCAACCACCTCCATTTCGAGTACCACCCCGGCGGCGGCGCGGCGGTGAACCCGTACCAGATGCTCCGCGCCGTCTGCTGATCCGCTCCGCCGGGAGCGCGCTACGATGCGGTCGATGCGGGAGCGCGTATGACCGAGCAGGGCCATCGCCGGATCGACCGGATCCGCGATCCGCGTTACGCCGAGGGCCTGGACGCCCTGACGCTGGAGGAGCTCCGGCGCCGCCGCGACGAATGCCTGGCCGAACGCGAGTACCTGTCCCTCCTGCGCCGCCTGGTCCAGGGCCGCGCCGAGATCCTCAAGGCCGAGATCGAGCGTCGGGGCGGCCGGACCGACCAGGGCCCGCTGGTGGAACGGCTCGCCGAGATCCTCGGGGCCGAACCCTCCGGCCCGTCCCGGGGCGAGGCGGTGCGGATCGGCCTCCCGGAGGAGGAGATGTCGCTCGCCCGGCGACGGGTCGAACGCGTCGTGGCCGACGCCGGCCTGTCGGATCCGGGGGCGCTCGACGACGCCCGACTGGCGGCGGCCGTCGACGTGCTGGCCCGCGAGGAGCGGCAGGTCTCGCAGGACCGGGGGGACGTCCTGGCCGTCTTGGACACGGTCCAGGACGAGCTGAAGCGCCGCTACAAGGAGGACCCCTCGCTGGTCCTGGGCTGACCGCGCCCCGACCAGCACGCTTGCACCCGGCCGAACGTGTCCCGGCCGTGCCCGCGTCCCTCGATCCGGGGACCCCTGAGCAGGCCGGTCGTGGGATGCCTCGAACGGTAACGGGGGATGGCCCCATCCGAGGAGCATTTGGGCCCGGCGGCCGATGGCGGGGGTGGGGTGAAGTCGCCACGCTGTGTCCGCTCGGCGCGAACACCGCGCCGCGCGGTCCAAGATGGAGCAGACGACCACCTTCCACGGCTCGAACGGGTCCCGCGAGGATCCCGAGCTCCTCGCGGTCCACGAGCAGCTCATCGTGTTCGCGCGGGAGATCGGCGAGCTCTACCGGCTCGAGCGGTCCCGAAGCGCCGAGCTCCGCAGGGTCCTGGACAGCCTCCAGGACAGCTACCTGGCCACGATGAAGTCCCTCGCCCAGGTGATCGAGGCGAAGGACCGCACCACTCGAGGTCACCTGGACCGCACCCAGGCGTACGGGTTGGCGCTGGCCCGGCGGGTCGCCCCCGAGCTGCTGATGTCCCCAACGCTCGGCTACGGCTTCTTCCTCCACGACATCGGCAAGGTCGGCGTCCCCGAGCACATCCTGTGCAAGGAGGGGCCGCTGTCGGGCTCGGAGTGGGAGGTCATGCGGAGCCATCCGCTCGTCGGGGCGCAGATCGTGGCCCCCATCACGTTCCTGACCGACACGGTGGACCTCATCCGGCACCATCACGAGCGATTCGACGGCAGCGGGTATCCGGACGGGCTCCGGGGAGGCGACATCCCGCTCAGCGCCCGGATCTTCTCGATCGCCGACTCGTTCGACGCGATGACCAGCGACCGTCCCTACCGCGGACCGATGGGCCCCGAGCGCGCCCTGGTCGAGGTCCGGGCGGGCTCGGGGAGCCAGTTCGATCCCCAGATCGTCCGCGTGTTCGTCGAGATGATCGAGCAGGGCCCGGCCGAGGACGACGACGAGGACTTCGCCAGGGCCCTCGCCCTCGCCGTCTGAGTCGCCGCTCGCGTACGCTTCCGCCCGATGCCCGCTCCCGCGCCGCTCGTCCGCGTGGTCCGTTCGGGGTTCGAGGAGAGCGTGCATCGCGGTGACGTCGTCGCCGCCGACGCCGACGGCCGGGTGCTCGCCTGGGTCGGCGATCCGCACCGGCCCGTGTTCGCGCGTTCGGCCATGAAGCCGCTCCAGGCGGCGGTCTCGCTTCAGACCATCGAACCCGACTTCGGCGAGGACCTGGTGGCGATCATGTGCGCCTCGCACAACGGCGAGCCGGAGCACCTCCGCGCCGTGCGGGCGCTGCTCCGAACCGCCGGCGCCCGCGAGGGCGACCTCCGGTGCCCGCCGGCGTGGCCCGCCCGGCCCGAGCGCGGCGGTACGGCATCCCGGCCGCGCCGGATCGTTCACGGCTGTTCGGGCAAACACGCCGGGATGATCTCGGCCTGCCTCGGCGCCGGATGGCCGGTCGAGACCTACCTCGAGCTGTCGAACCCGCTCCAACGTCGGGTGCTCGGGGCGGTTCGGCGGGCCTCGGGGGTGGAGCGTCCGGCGCTGGGCGTCGACGGCTGCGGCGTGCCGGTGTTCGGCCTTCCGCTGTCGGCCATGGCGACCTTCTTCGCCCGCCTCGGCCGGGTCGAGCGCCTGGGGAGCCTGGCGCCGGCGGCGGCCAGGGCGGTCCGCGCCATGCGGGCGAACCCGTTCCTCGTGGCCGGCACGCGCCGAACCGACACGGCCCTCATGGAGACGGTCCACGGCGTGTTGGCCAAAGGGGGAGCCGAGGCCCTGCACTGCGCGTCGATCCTCGACGAGGGTATCGGCGTCGCGGTGAAGGTCGCCGATGGAGGAGACCGAGCGACCGGGCCGGCCCTGCTCCACGCGTTGACCCTCCTGGGTGCCGTGTCGGATGCAGAGCTCGCCGGGCTCGAGCCCCTGGCGCGGCGGCCCGTCCTCGGCGGCGGGAGACCGGTCGGAGCGCTGGAGGCCCGATTCCGGCTGCGCCGCACGACAGGCTGAGCCCATCGTTTCGTCGATCCGTCGGTACGATGCGGCGGATGGGCTCGAACCCCTTGGAGAGCGGGGGTCGCCCCCGGGTGGCGGTCGTCAGCCTCCACACCTCACCGCTGGACCAGCCCGGGACCGGCGACTCCGGCGGCATGAACGTGTTCATCCGGGCGGCGGCCGAACGCCTGGCCACGCTCGGCGTCGCAGTGGACGTCTTCACGCGATGCCGTGGAGGGGACCCTCCGGAGATCACCGATCTGGGAGGCGGATCCCGGCTGGTCAGGATCCCCGCCGGGCCGTGCGCGCCGGTTCCGAAGGAGGAGCTGCCGCGGTACCTGCCGGCGTTCCTCGGCGGCGTGCTGGCCCGACAACGGTCGGAGGGGCTCGCGTACGACCTGGTCCATTCCCACTACTGGCTCTCGGGGTGGGTGGGACGCAGCACCAAGACGATCTGGGGCGTCCCGCTCGTCGCCTCGTTCCACACCCTCGGCAAGGTCAAGAACTACTCGTTGGCGGTAGGGGAGGCGCCCGAGCCGTTCGCTCGCCTGTCCGGGGAGGAACGGGTGATCGGGGACGCGGATCGGCTGGTTGCCGCCACCCCCGCGGAGGCGGCACAGCTCGTCGGGTTGTATCGCGCCGACCCCGAACGTATCCGGGTGATCCCCCCGGGCGTCGATCCCACGCTGTTCCACCCGCGGTCGCGGGGCCGGGCCTCAGCTCGGATCCACCTGTCCGGAGCCCGGCTCCTGCTGTTCGTGGGGCGGCTCCAGCCGCACAAAGGGCCCGACATCGCGGTGCGAACGCTCGCCGAAGCGATCGCCCGAGAACCAGACGCCACCCGAGACGTCGTGCTGGCGATCGTCGGCGGCCCCAGCGGCTCGGGCCACGGTGCGGAGGCGGCCAGGCTCATGGAGCTCGCCGCCGCGCTCGGCGTCGGCGAACGAGTCGTCCTGTTCCCGCCGCAGCCCCAGGCCCGCCTGGGGGACTTCTACGCCGCGGCCGAGGTGGTGCTCGTGCCGTCGCGCTCCGAGTCCTTCGGACTGGTGGCGCTCGAGGCGCAGGCCTGCGGCACGCCCGTCGTGGCCGCCGCGGTGGGGGGGCTTCGCCACGTCGTGGACGACGGACGCACCGGCTATCTGGTCGAGGGACACGATCCCTCCGATCATGCCGACCGCGTTTTGTCCATCCTTCGAGATCGGGCGGCGGCGCGGCAGATGGGTGACGCGGGCGTGGCCCGCTCCGTTCGTTTCTCCTGGGACGCGACGGCCGGCCAGATGCTCGGCGTCTACCGAGAGCTGCTCGACGACCTGGGAGCCGGCACCACTCGCGCCTGAATCGTCGCGATGGTGCATCCCGAAACCGTTGGGGGGCAACGGTGTCCGGTCGGTGGTCGCGGTGCGTTCACCTTCTTGTCACTCTTTCTCCCGAGCGTTCTACCAGGGGATATTGCGTCTGACCTGCGTGTTCGTCGAGTTGACCCTTGCCGGGGCCGTGGATACATTTCGCTCGCTCCGAGCAGCCGGAGCGGCCGAGTCAGGGAACCGAAGTCGGGACCCCTGGGAAAGCCGTAAGGCCAACTGGGCGCACCTGCTCGTACGGTTGGGAAGGCCAACTAGCTGTGCCGGTGGGGAGGCTCGGGCGGCCCCAAAGCCCAACGAAAGGGTCTACGACCAGGAAACCAAGACGGCTGTGAGAGGTTGCTCGGAGCACCTGAGCCCGAGGGGCTGACGGTGGCTGGAGGCTTCGGTCTCCGGCGAGCCGAAGGTCCCTCGGGTTCTTTCTTGCCGTCTTCCTGCCGACCCCGATGTTGTCCGCCCCCATGGCGCCCGGTAGCGTTCCCGGCGATGGCCTCCGGGAGCGAATCGACAGAGGCGGACAGGAAGCGGGACCAGATCGCCGAGGTCGCCATGCGGCACTTCGCCGAACACGGCTATCGAGGGGCCCGCGTGGAGGACATCGCCGCCGAGGTGGGCGTGGCCAAAGGAACCGTCTTCCTGCACTTCGGCAGCAAGGAGGAGCTGTTCCTCGCGACGTTCGAACGCGCGGTGCGCCGGCTCCCCGCCTGGCTGGACGTGCCCGCCGAGGTGAAGGACGAGGGATTCTGGGCCGTCCTGGACTACTGGCTCGAACGGACCGAGGAGTTCCTCGAGGAGGCCTGGGTGCCCAACCGCGTGGCGATGATCGGGCGCTACGACACGGGGCTCGGCCTGCGCCGACCCATCGACCGGTTCATGCGCAGCGAGGACCCGTACGGCACCCTCGAGCTCGTGGAGTTCGGCGTCCGCCGCGGCCAGATCCGCGACGACGTGGACGCGGAGATGATCGCCTCGATGCTCGACTGGCTGGCGGAGCGGTTCCAGGACGTCCTCGGGAGCGAGGAGCTGGATCCGGGCCTGGTCCATCGCAAACCCTTCGTGCCCGAGCGACGGGAGATGCGGATCCGCGAGTTCGTGGAGGTCCTGCGCTCGGGGATCGCGGCCCGCTGAGAGACCCGTGACCGCCCCGGTGCTTCGAGGGCCCGTGCTCCGATTGACCCGGGCGCGATGGTTCCGGGCGATCGCCACGGGGCGGCTCGGATGGCTGGTCGCCTCGAGGTTCGTGGCGGGCGAGACGCTGGACGCCGCGATCGAGAGCGCCCGATCGCTCGAGGCCGCGGGCCGGGCCACGATCCTCGACCACCTCGGCGAGAACGTCACCGCGCCCGAGCAGGCAGCCGAGGCGGTCGCCGACTACGTCCGGGCCCTGGACCGGATCGACGCCGAGCGCGACCTGGGCGTCTCCATCTCGGTGAAGTTGACCCAGCTCGGCCTGGACTTCTCCACGGAGCTCGCGGAGGCCAACCTCGAACGGGTGCTCGAAGCCGCCCGCGGCCGGGTGGTGATGATCGACATGGAGTCCAGTGGCTACGTCGAGCGAACGCTGCAGGTGTTCCGTTCGCTCCGGTCCCGGACCGATCGCGTCGGCGTGTGCCTGCAGTCCTACCTGGTCCGAACGCCGCGCGACGTGGAGACGCTGCCGGAACGTTCGGTGATCCGGTTGGTCAAGGGGGCCTACCTCGAGCCGCCCGAGGTGGCGTTCGAGGACCGGCGAGACGTCGACCGCGCCTTCGCCCGCCTGACGGTGACCCTGCTCGCGCGAGGGCACACGCTGCATCTGGCGACCCACGACCCGCGCCTGCTCGACGGCGCCCTGGCGCTGGTGGACCGGTGGCAGGTCCCCCGGGAACGGATCGACCTCCAGTTCCTGCACGGCGTCCGCCGCGATCTCCAGGCCCGGTACGCCGAACGCGGGCTCCCCGTGACCGTGTACGTCCCGTACGGCACCGAGTGGTACCCGTACCTGACTCGACGCCTGGCCGAACGTCCTGCCAACATGTGGTTCTTCATGTCGAACCTGCTCCGGGTTCGACGCTGAGGCGAAGGGGCGGGACATGGACGGGCGGACCGTGGCGTTCCTGGGCGGAGGCCGCATGGGCGAGGCCCTCATGTCGGGCCTGATCCGGTCGGGAGGCCGGAGCGCCGACGAGATCATCGTGACCACGCGGCGGGAGGAGCGAGCCCGAGAGCTCGCCGAGCGGTACGGGGTCTCCGCCCTGGTGGCCAACGACGAAGCCCTGGAGCGCGCCGAGGTGCTCGTGCTGATGGTCAAGCCGCAGGACATGCAGGTCCTGCTCGAGCAGATCTCGCCGGGCGTGAC
This sequence comes from Actinomycetota bacterium, assembly GCA_036374435.1. GTDB lineage: Bacteria > Actinomycetota > UBA4738 > UBA4738 > HRBIN12 > CALGFI01. Next base: position 12,514 of record DASUTU010000030.1, read on the forward strand.
CCCGGACCATCTGGTGGTCAGCTTCGCGGCGGGCATCCGGACGTCGTTCGTGCAGCGGCACCTCGCGCCGTCGGTGCCGGTGGTTCGGGTCATGTCGAACGTGGCCGTGCTGGTGGACGAGGCGATGTCGGTGGTGGCGCCTGGGGCGCACGCCGAGGACAAACACCTCGCGGTCGCCGAGGAGCTGCTCGGGTACGTGGGCAGGGTGATCCGGCTGAAGGAGGCCCACCTCGACGCCATCACCGCCACCAGCGGCAGCGGGCCGGCCTACTTCTTCCTGCTCGCCGAGGCCATGATCGAGGCTTGCATCCTGCTCGGGCTGGCCCGCGACGTCGCCACCGACCTCATCGTCCAGACGATGTTGGGGTCCGCCAAGATGCTCCGGGACACCGGCAAACACCCGGTGGAGCTCCGCGAGATGGTGACCTCGCCGGGCGGGACCACGATCGCGGCGATCCGCGTGCTCGAGGAGACGGGCGTGCGGGCGGCGTTCCTGAACGCCATCGACGCCGCCTGCCGGCGAGGCGCCGAGCTGGCCCAGGGCGGGGACGACGAGGACGATCTCGGATAGTTCGAGGAGGCGACAGATGGGACGAGGGGACCGGGCGAAGGTGCGCTGGGCGCACGATCGCGAGCGGAAGAAGAAAGACGGGGAGAAACGCCGTTCCGACGAACGCGGTCGCGCGCGGAAGGAAGCCAAGAGGCGCTGACCGTCGGCGCGGCGGGAAGGCCGGAGTGGTGAGCTACCCGTGGCGGCCCAGGCGGTTGCGGAGTAATCCGATGCCTTCGGCCTCGATCTCGACCTCCGCTCCCGGCCACACCCGCTGCTCCACGTCGGGCAGGTCGAATGGGCTCGAGGCGAACGAATCCCCGGCCCTCAGCGGCTCCGCCCGGGAGATCCTGGCGACCTCTCGTAGCAGGACGTGGGCGGTGCCGTTGAGGTTGCCCTTCACCCACTCCTCGCCGTCCACGCGCACGGTCACGAAGGTGGTCTGGGGATCGAGCTCGTCGGCGGTCGCGATGCACGGCCCGATCGACAGCGGAACCCCCCCCGGGCTCGGCATGGGGTCGCCGGAGGCGCTGCGGGCCTGCCAGTCCCCGACCAGCGTGTAGCCGAACACCACCGCGGACGCAGCCTCGGGGGTGAGCGGGTCCGAGACCGCCCGGCCGAGCACGGCGGCGATCTTCGGCCGGAACTCGAGCCAGCCGGCCCCGGCCGGCCACGGGATCTCGTCCCCCGGTCCGAACACCCGCCGGGCGCCGTCGAGGGCGTCGGCGGACCGGAGCGAGGCCAGCAGGATGGGCGCGAGCAGGCGTGCGTCCTCCACGACGCAGGCCTCTGCCTCGTCGCGCTCGAGGGCGGCCCGGGCGGCATCGAGCACCGTTCCCCCGTTGCCCCTGACCAGACGCTCCATCGTCCCGGGGAAGGCGGGGTGCCCGACGGCGTCGGGCAGGTCCACGACCTTCCCCTCGAGGAGCGCTCCCAGTCGCCGGTGCCCCCTCCGGTCGAAGGTCACGAGCCTCAAAGGGAGGCCGATGGTACGCCCGACATCGATGGGATTCCAGGCTATCCGGCGGTCAGTTCGGGGGCCGGCCGAACTTGGGGCGCCGGAGCGCCGACGGCTACGATGGAGCAGGTCACACCGGGCGGGAACAGGAGGCGAAATCCATGGCTGAGCAGGGCTTCCGGATCACCTACGCCACCATGTCGGCGGACAACGAGGAGCTGCACCGCCTCTACGACAAGGGCATCGAGGTCGCCAGGTCCTGGCTGGGGCAGCGACACCCGCTGTACGTCAACGGCGAGCCTCGCGACGGCTCCGGCTACAAGGAGTCCCGGTCCCCGATCGACGGGACCGTGATCGGCGAGTTCGCGCTGGGGACCCGCGAGGACGTCCGGGACGCCGTGGCGGCCGCCAAGACCGCGTTCCCCAAGTGGTCCAATCGGCCGTGGCGGGAGCGCGTCGAGATCATCCGCAAGGCGGCGGACCTGATGAGCGACCAGCGCAACGAGCTGTCGGCGCTGATGGCGATGGAGGTCGGCAAGAACCGCCTTGAGGCGCTCGGTGACGTCGAGGAGTCCGCCGATCTGCTCCGGTGGAACGCCAACGAGATGGAGCGCAACGACGGCTTCCGCAAGCCGATGCAGTCGATGGGCTCGCCCGGCGAGTATTACGACGTCCTGCGCCCGTACGGCGTGTGGGCCGTGATCAGCCCCTTCAACTTCCCCATGGCGCTCGCGGCCGGCCCGTCGTCGGGCGCGCTGGTGGCCGGCAACTGCGTCGTGTTCAAGCCGGCCCACCTGGGCGTGTTCACCGGGCTGAAGCTGTACGAGATCTACATGGAGGCCGGCGTTCCCAAAGGCGTCTTCCACTACCTGAGCGGACCGGGCAGCGTCGTGGGCGACGAGATCGTGAACCACCCCGATGTGAACGGCATCACGTTCACCGGCTCCTACGAGGTCGGGATGGGCATCTACAAGAACTTCGCCAAGGACTATCCCAAACCGGTCATCTGCGAGATGGGCGGAAAGAATCCGACGATCGTCACGGACAAGGCGGACCTCGACAAGGCAACCGACGGCGTCATGCGTTCGGCGTTCGGGTTCGGCGGGCAGAAGTGCTCCGCCAACTCCCGCGTGTACGTCGAGCGGAGCGTCTACGACGACTTCGTCCGCATGCTCAAGGAGAAGACCGAGAAGATCGCCGTGGGCGACCCGCTGGAGAAGGAGAACTGGCTCGGCCCGGTGATCGACGACAGCGCCGTGGCCACGTTCGAGCGGGCCGCCGAGGAAGCCAAGAAGAACGGCACGGTGATCACCGGCGGCGAACGGCTGGCGGAGGGCGAGTTCGCAAACGGCACGTTCGTGCAGCCCACCGTCGCCGAGCTGCCGCCCGACTCCTGGGTGTGGAAAGAAGAGCTGTTCGTGCCCTTCGTCGCGGTCGCGCCGTACGACGACCTCGACGAGGCCATCCGGCTCGCCAACGACACCGAATACGGCCTCACCGCCGGCTTCTACAGCGAAGACCGGGCCGAGATCGACAAGTGGCTGAGCTCGATCGAGGCCGGCGTCGTCTACGTGAACCGCCGGGCCGGCGCCACCACCGGCGCGTGGCCGGGGGTCCAGCCGTTCGGCGGCTGGAAGGGGTCAGGGACGTCCGGGAAGGCGGGCGGCGGTCCGTATTACGTGCAGCAGTACTTGCGCGAGCAGTCCAGGACGGTGATCGAGGAATGACCGCGGTCGAGGCACCGGAGGACCTGGATCTCGCGAACGCGCAGGCCCCGCACCTCGTGACGGAGGTGCCGGGGCCGCGGGCGAGGGAGATCATCGAGCGCGACGCCAGAGTCACCAGCCCATCGCTGCCGCGAGCCTACGAGCTCGTTCCGCGGCGTGGCGCCGGATCGGTGGTGGAAGACGTCGACGGCAACCGGTTCCTCGACGTGAACGCCGGCATCGCCGTCACCTCGACCGGCCACGCGCATCCCGAGGTGGTCGAGGCCGTTCAGCGCCAGGCCGCCGAGCTCATCCACTACTCGGCGAGCGACTTCTACCTGCCGATCTACTCCGAGGTGTGCGAGGTCCTGGACCGCATCGCGCCCATGTCCGCGCCGACGCGCTCGTTCCTGACGAACTCGGGGACCGAGGCGGTGGAGGCGGCGATCAAGCTCTCGCGCTACGCGACCGGCCGGCAATACGTGATCGCGATGATCGGGTCGTTCCACGGGCGCTCCTACGGGAGCGTCTCGCTCACCGCGAGCAAGGCGAAGTACCGGGCCAACTTCGGCCCGATGCTCCCGGGCATCCACCACACGCACTTCGGCGACTTCGAGCATCTCGAGAACGTGCTGTTCCGGCACCTCGTCGCGCCGCACGAGGTCGCGGCCATCGTGGTCGAGCCGATCCTGGGGGAAGGCGGCTACGTGCCGCCGCCCGAGGGATGGTTCAGCTACCTGCGCGAGGTGTGCGACCGGCACGGCATCCTGCTCGTGGCCGACGAGGTGCAGAGCGGCGCTGGGCGCACCGGGAAGATGTGGGCCATCGAGCACTTCGGCGTGGAGCCCGATGTCCTGCTGAGCGGCAAAGGCATCGCCAGCGGGATGCCGCTGGGCGCGATGGTGGCGCGGGCGGACCTGATGACGTGGGAGCTCGGGGCCCACGGCTCGACCTACGGGGGGAGCCCCCCGTCCTGTGCGGCGGCGCTCGCCACGGTGGCGCTGCTCGAGGGCGGGCTGATCGACAACGCCCGCGAGACCGGCCGGGTCCTGCTCGACGGCCTCCACGACATCCAAGCGAGGCACCCGGTCGTGAAGGAGGTTCGCGGGCTCGGGATGATGATCGGCGTCGAGCTCTCGGATCACGAAACCATGGTCGCCGTGGAGCACGCCGCGTTCCGCCGGGGGTTGCTCGTGCTGGGGTGCGGCGAGAACGCGATCCGGATGTCGCCGCCGCTGGTCCTTCGGCGCGATCAGGCCCAGACCGCTCTCGAGGTCTTCGAGGAGGCCGTGGCCGAGGTGGACCGAGAGGCGTGAGGAGAGGGCGGCTCGGGTGAGCAAGCTCGCCACGATGCGGGACGCCGTCGCCGAGATCGTCCGCGACGGCGACACCGTGGCGATCGAGGGCTTCACCCACCTGATCTGCTTCGCCGCCGGGCACGAGATCATCCGCCAGCGCAGGCGCGACCTGACGCTCGCCCGGATGACGCCCGACGTGATCTACGACCAGATGATCGGCGCCGGCGTCGCCCGCAAGCTGGTCTTCTCCTGGCTCGGCAACCCGGGGGTGGGCTCGCTGCACGCGGTCCGCCGCCGGATCGAGCACGGGGATCCCGCCTCGCTGGAGATCGAGGAGTATTCGCACTTCGGCATGGTGTGCCGGTACGTCGCCGGGGCCTCGAACCTCCCGTTCTTCCCCATCCGCAGCTACTTCGAGAGCGACATCCCCAGCGTGAACCCGAACATCAAGCCGATGCGTTCGCCGTACGACGACGGGACCGAGGTCTTCGTCGTGCCCCCGCTCAGGCCGGACGTCACGATCGTGCACGCCCAGCGCGCCACCGCCGACGGCGACTCGCAGATCTGGGGACTCCTCGGGTGCCAGAAGGAGGCCGCGTTCGCCGCCGACCGGGTGATCGTGGTGTGTGAGGAGGTCGTGGAGGAGTCGGTGGTCCGGCAGGACCCCAACCGGACGGTGATCCCCGGCATCGTGGTGGACGCGGTGGTCGAGGAGCCATTCGCCTGCCACCCCAGCTACGCCCAGGGCTACTACGACCGCGACAACGTGTTCTACCGGGAGTGGGAGGGCATCTCGAAGGACCCCGAGGCCCTCGAGGCCTGGCTGAAGGAGTGGGTGTACGGGCTCGAGAGCCATGCGGAGTACACGGAGAAGATGACGGACCGGCGGGCCGAGCTCGCGCCGGGCGAGCGCCTGTCCGGCCAGGTCAACTACGGGACGTACGCATGAGCTCGGCGCCGACCGACGGCTACACGAAGAACGAGATGATGATCGCCGCGAGCGCGCGGACGCTGGCCGGCGAGCGCATCTGCTTCGTCGGCGTGGGGCTGCCCAACATCGTGTGCAATCTTGCGCAGCGAACTGTGGCGCCCGAGCTCCAACTCGTGTACGAGGCCGGCGTGTTCGGCGCGCGTCCGGCCCGACTGCCGCTCTCGATCGGCGACCCGACGCTCGTGTCGGGATCGACGGCCGTCACGTCGATGTTCGAGCTGTTCGCGTTCTACCTCCAGGCCGGGCTGATCGACGCCGCCTTCCTCGGCGGCGCGCAGATCGACCGGTTCGGGAACCTCAACACGACCGTCATCGGCGACTACGCGAGCCCGAAGGTTCGGCTCCCCGGGTCGGGCGGCGCCTGCGAGATCGCCATCCACGCTCGGAAGATCCTCGTGATCATGCGTCAGGCCCCCCGGTCGTTCGTGGAGAGGCTGCACTTCCGGACCTCGCCAGGCCACTCGGGCGACCCCGAGCACGACCGCGCCCGCGGGTGGTTCGGCAGCGGGCCGACCAGCGTCGTGACCGATCTCGGGACCTACGGGTTCGACGAGGAGACGGGCGAGATGACCCTGCTGACGCTTCACCCCGGGGTCACGCTCGACCAGGTCCGCGAGAGCATGGCGTGGGACCCGAAGGTCTCGGACGAGCTCGGCGAGACCCCCGTGCCGACCGGCGACGAGCTGCGGATCATCCGGACCGAGCTCGATCCCAAGGGAGCGCTCACCTCGTGAGCCACGTGTTCCACCGGGTCCTGACGCGCGACCTGCCGCGCGCCGTTCGGGCCGAAGGTGTCTGGGTCGAGGACGCCGGCGGAAAGCGGTACCTCGACGCCGCCGGCGGGGCGATCGTGGTCAACGTCGGGCACGGCGACCGCTCGCTGGTCGAGGCGATGGCCGCCCAGGCCGGCCGGGTGCCGTACGTGCACGGAACCGCGTTCACCACCGACGCGCTCGAGGCCTACGCCGACGACGTCGCGCCGCTCCTGCCGCTGGAGGACGCCCGGATCTATCCGGTGTCCGGGGGGAGCGAGGCCGTCGAGACGGCGATCAAGCTCGCGCGCGCGTACCACCTCGCCCGCGGCCGGGAGTCGAGAACGCTCGTGATCGGCCGCCGGGCCTCCTACCACGGCAACACGCTCGGGGCGCTCGACGCCGGCGGCAAGGAGACCCTGAAGAAGCCGTACGGGCCGTGGCTGGGGCGGTTCGTCCACGTGGAGGCGGCGTACGAGTACCGCTGCCCGAACTCGAATCACCCGACGGGCTGCGGCGCCTGGCACGCGTCGCGGCTCGAGCGGGCGATCGAGGACGCGGGCCCGTCGACGGTCGCGGCCTTCATCGCCGAGCCGGTGGGCGGCGCCACGCTCGCCGCGGCGGTTCCCACCGACGACTACTGGCCGGCGGTGACCGAGGTGTGCCGCCGCCACGGGGTCCTCGTGATCGCCGACGAGGTGATGACGGGGTTCGGCCGGACGGGACGGTGGTTCGGGCTCGACCATTGGTCGGTCCGAGCGGACGTCGTGACGGTGGGCAAGGGCTCGACCTCCGGATACTGGCCGTTCGGGTTCGCCGCGTGTTCGAGCGAGGTGTTCGAGGCGGTTCGTGCCCGCGGGTTCGTCCACGGCTTCACGTGGTCGCACAACGGCGTGGGAGCGGCCGTCGCCCACGCCGCGCTCCGCCGCCTCCGCGACGACGGGCTGGTCGAGGCGAGCGCCCGCCAGGGCGAGCGGCTCCTGAAGGACCTCTCGGCCGCCCTGGTCGACGATCCGATCGTCGGCGACGCGCGCGGGATCGGCTCGATGATCGGGATCGAGCTCGTGGCCGACCGCTCGACCAAAGCCGCCTTCGCGCGAGCCGAGCAGGTGACCGAACGCACCCTGGCCGCCGCTCGCGAGGAGGGCCTCCTCCTGTATTCGAGCACCGGCCACGTCGACGGCACCAACGGCGACCTGGTGATGCTCGGGCCGCCGTTCGTCATCTCGGACGAGGAGTGCGACCTCGTCGTGGAGCGGACCGCTGCGGCCATCGCGCGCGTCTCGGGGGCCGGCTAGGGGTGGGGGGCCGGGCCGGGCTCGTGGTCAATCCCGAGGCCAAGATCTACGACCACGGTCCCGCCCACCCCCTCAGGCCCCAACGCGTCCTGTTCACGTGGGACCTGATCCGGGCGTGTGGCCTGCTCGAGCTGCCGCAGGTCCTCGAGCTCGGGGCCGAGGCCGCAGGCGACGACCGGCTCGGCCTCGTGCACACCGAGGACTTCATCGAAGCCACCAGGCGTGCCGGGCACGGAGAAGCCGGGGAGTGGTGGCGGTACGGCTACGGCCCCGGCGACAACCCGATCTTCCCCCAGATGCACGAGGCGGGCGCGCTCGTTGCCGGCGCCACGCTCGCCGCGGCCGAGGCGGTCCACGAGGGCCGCGTGGACCACGCGTTCAACGCCGCCGGCGGCCTGCACCACGCGATGCCGTCCCGGGCGTCGGGGTTCTGCGTGTACGACGACCCGGCCATCGCCATCGCCTGGCTGCTCGAGCGCGGCGTCCATCCGATCGCCTACGTCGACGTCGATGTGCATCACGGCGACGGCCCGCAGGCGATCTTCTACGATGATCCACGGGTGCTCACGATCTCGCTCCACGAGTCCGGCGAGTACCTGTTCCCCGGCAGCGGGTTCATCACCGAACGCGGCGACGGCCCGGGAGAAGGCACGAAGGTCAACGTCCCGTTCCATCCCGGCACCACCGGACGGGCCTGGCTGGCCGCGTTCGAGTCGATCGTGCCCCCGTTGCTCCGGGCGTTCGGACCGCAGGTACTCGTGACCCAGCTCGGGGCGGACTCGCACGTCACCGATCCGCTGGCCCACCTGCGGCTCACGACCGATGTCTACCGGCAGGTGGCGTCGATGCTGCACGCGCTGGCCCACGAGGTGACCGGCGGTCGGTGGATCGCCACCGGCGGCGGCGGGTACCAGTGGGCCACGGTGGTCCCGCGCGCCTGGACCCTGTCCTTCGCCGAGATGTGCGGCGCCGACCTGCCCGACCACCTTCCCGAGGGCTGGATCGAGACGGTCGAGTTCGAGATCCGCGCCGAGGTCCCCGTGACGTTCTCGGACCCGCCGGTCGAAGGCGACCACCTCGACGGCGAGACCGAAGCCACGATCGAGCTGGTGCGGAAGACCTGCTTCCCGTTCTTCGGGCTCGAGGCGTGAACCGGCGCGGGGTCAAGCTCGTCTGCACGTTGGGCCCGGCGACCGCCTCGCTCGAACGCGTCCGCGCGCTGGCCGAGGCCGGCTGCGAGGTGTTCCGGGTCAACCTGTCCCACGGCGACCGCGCCCAGTGGGACGAGCTGTTCTCCCTGGTCCGCTCCGTCTCCGAGGAGCGAGGGGACGACCTCGCCGTGTTGAGCGATCTGCCGGGGCCGAAGATCCGGCTGGGGCAGTTCGAAGCCGGAGAGGTCGAGCTCGAGGCCGGAGGCCGGTTCGAGCTCCGTCCCGACGTCGAATCGCCGGGCGACGCGACCGGGGCGGGGACGACGTACGACGGTTTGGCCGCCGACGTCCGGCCCGGCGACCGCATCCTGCTCGCCGACGGCGCCGCCGAGCTGGTGGTGGCCTCGACGGACGGCTCGATCGTGGTGAGCGAGGTGGTCCGGGCCGGACTGGTGCGTTCGGGCGGTGGCGTGAACGTGCCGGCCGAGCGGCTCGGGCTCCCCGCTGTCACCGAGCGCGACCGAACGCGCCTGGCCGAGGCGCTCGGGCGCGGAGCCGACCTGGTGGCGCAGTCCTTCGTGCGGAACGCCGCCGATGTGGCCGAGCTCCGCGCGTTGATGGGGGAGCGAGCCGTGCCGATCGTCGCGAAGATCGAGACCCGACCGGCCGTGGAGGGCATCGAGGCCATCCTGCGGGAGGCGGACGCGATCATGGTGGCGAGGGGCGACCTCGGCGTCGAGCTGCCGATGGAAGAGATCCCGATCCTGCAGAAGGAGCTGTTGCAGGCGGCGCAGCGCGCATCGCGGCCGGTGATCGTCGCCACCCAGATGCTCGAGTCGATGACGGCGGCCCCACGGCCCACCCGGGCCGAGGCCACCGATGTGGCGAACGCGGTGCTCGACGGCGCCGACGCCATCATGCTCTCGGCCGAGACCGCCATCGGCGCCTATCCGGTGGAGGCGGCGACCGCCGCCGTCCGGATCGCCGAGGTGGCCGGGGAGCGCGGCGCCGAGTTCCGCTCCCCACCCGCCTCGTGCACGCACGAAGACGAAGCCGGCGCCGTGGCGCACGCGGCCGCGAGGATCGCCGCCGCCGACCGCGACGTCGTCGCGATCACCTGCTACACGCAGACCGGCCGTACCGCGGCGCTGCTCTCGGCCGAACGCCCCTCGGTCCCGGTTTACGCGTTCGTTCCGAAGTCCGAGGTCCGCCGGGCGCTCGCATTGCGGTGGGGCGTCCATGCCCTTCGCGCGCGGATCCCAGACGACACCGACGAGATGATCGCGCTGATGGACGAGGGCCTGCGCGCCGAAGGGTTCGCCCGGGACGGCGACGCCGTCGTCATGGCCGCCTCCTCGCCCGCCGGGATCATGCGGACGAACATGCTCAAGGTGCACCACCTGGGCAGCGCGGTCCGCTGACGGTCGATCCGGTCAGGTCCTTCGCCGGGCCCGGGTGGTCACGGCGCCGAGACCCCATCGGTAGAGGGATGGCGTCAGCACTCGAAACGCCTGGAATGCGGCGAGCGTTCGAGGCACGGAGATCTCGGGCCCGCGGCCGCGGCGGACCACGTCTTCGATCGTCCTGGCGATCCGGTCGACGTCGACCAGGAGGGCGCGTGGGACGGCCACGCTCGGGAACCGTTCGGTCTTGGCGAACCCCGGGTTCACCGCCGTCACGAGTACGCCCTGCGGTTCCAGCTCGTGGAACAGCGCTTCGCTGAACGCCACCACACCGTGTTTGGTGGCCGAATACACCGCCGCGCCCGGGACGGCGTACCGGCCGGCCAGCGAGGCGACGTTCACCACGTGGCCCCGGCCGCGCTCGAGCATCTCGGGCAGGAACGCCTTGGTGACCAGCAGGACCGAGAGCAGGTTCACCCGCACCACGCGTTCGACCTCCTCGACCGAGACCGCCTCGAACCGGCCGCCGCCGGGAATCCCCGCGTTGTTGACCAACACGTCGCAGCGGCCGAACGCCCCCAGCGTTGCCTCGACCAACGACGCGACGTCGGCGCCGTCCGTGACGTCGCATCGGACGGGCAGGGCCTCGCCGCCGCGAGTGCGGATTCGTTCCTCGAGCGACTCGAGCCGGTCGAGCCGGCGCGCCGCGAGCACCACCCGCGACCCCGCGCGGGCGAACCGCAAGGCCGTGGCCTCGCCGATCCCGGACGAGGCCCCGGTCACCACCACCACCGCGCCGCGAAGGTCCACGGGCCGCAAGCCTAGGCCACCGCTCTCGTACGATGGAGGAACCGATGGACGTGGTCCGGTCTCATGCCGCCCGGCTTCCGGCGATCGACGATCGCTGGGAGCCTCGCCACCACGACCGGGACGAGCTGATCCTGGGCCTGCTCGACGGACGGGTGGCGTTCGAGGAGGTCAGCCACCCGCTCGACAACGTCCTGCGCAACATCGGACTGCTGGTCGGTGGCGACCCCGACAAACAGTTCGGCCTGAGCGGCCTGAACGGCTTCTCGCGTCGCGAGATCCTCGAGCTGGTGGGGGCGGCGGCGGGGTTCGAGCCCGACCACTACGCCAGCACCGGGCCCGTGCCCGTGGATCCCGAGCGCGTGCTCCTGGCCTGCGAGCGGGTCGGGGACCGCATGGCCGAGGCGTGCCGCCGCGGTGAGCGGGTGATCTTCGCCACGGGCCACCCGGTCGGCCTCATCCACCTCTACACGGCGGTGGGGCGCGAGCTCCGGGCTCGCGGGGTCGAGCTGCTCACGCCGGCCGACGGCCTCACCTGGCACGACGACGAACGCGACCATCCCTGGCAGATCCGGTACCTCGAGGGGGTCGCGCTGCTCACCGACATCGCCAGCGCCCGCCACACGCACAGCCCGGACCCGATGCGACGGATGCTCGAGCTCGAGCGGCCGGACCTCGTGTTCGCCGACCACGGGTGGGCGGGAGCGGCCATCGAGGACGGCGTCGACACCGTCTCGATCGCCGACGTGAACGACCCGGCGCTGGTCGTGGCGCAAGCCCAGGGACGGTCCGAGACCGTGATCGTCATGGACGACAACGTCCGCCCGGAGGGTTACTGGCCCTGTTTCCAGGCGATCGTCTCCCGCCTGCCCTGAGGAAGGTCCGCCGGACCCGATCCGCCCACCCCGGTAGGATGGCCCCGACGTGAACTCCACATCCGACCCCGAGGCACGGCTCGAACGCGTGAACAGGTTCAACTGGCGCGCACCCATCCACCTCGTGACCATCTCGACGATCCCCCGGCGGAGGCATCCGGCAACCGGGTAGCCCGGCACGCGTGCGAACGGGCCTCCGAGGCCGACCAACCCGGAGGCGGACGTGAACGAGTACGAAGCGCTCGTCGACCAGGCCGTGCGCACGAAGAACACCGTGATGCTCGTCGGCGGGCTCGACACCGGCAAGAGCACCCTGTCCCGGACGCTGCTCCAGGCGGCGGTGTCCGCCGGGCGCCGGGCGGCGTTCATCGACGCCGACGTCGGACAGAAGTCGGTGGGTCCGCCGGCGACGATCACGCTCAAGGCGACGGCCGCGGTGGCGGACCTTGAGCCGGAACGGTTCGCCGGCCAGGACGCGTTGGCCTTCGTCGGATCGACCTCCCCCGAGGGGCACCTCCTCCCGGTGCTCGCCGGCGTGGCCACCCTGCACCGCCGGGCGGTCGAGGAGAAGGCCGAGTTCGTCGTGGTGGACACCTCCGGCCTCGTGTCCGGCGTGCACGGGCAGATCCTCAAGTACCACAAGGTCGAGCTTCTGCGGCCGGATCTGGTGGTCGGGCTCCAGCGGGGCGAGGAGCTCCTGCCGCTGTTGGGCGTGATCCAGCGGTTCTTCCCCACGGAGGTCGTGCCGATGGTTGTCCACCCCGGCGTCGTGCCGACCACGGTCGACCAGCGGGCCGAGAACCGGGAGATGGCGATGCGCCGGTACTTCGCCGGAGAGCTGCACCGCTTCCGGGTCAAGCCGACGGTGTTCATGCCGGCCCTGCCGCCGCTCTTCGACCTGGCCAACCTGCATCGGATCCTCGTGGGGCTCTCGGACGGCGCCGGTGCCTACACGGGGCTTGGGTACCTCGAGCACGCTCCCGACGACGGCGTCCTGCGGCTCATCTCGCCCGTGGCAGCGGGGCCAAAGGCGCTTAGACTGGGGTCCGTCCGCCTCGAGAAGGACTTCCGCGCCAAGCGGGTCGACCTCCGGCATCTGTTCGGGTCGGAGTAAATCCAGACGACGGAGAGGAAACGCGTGCCTTCGCTGATCAAGAAGCGCCGCAAGAAGATGCGGAAGAAGAAGCACAAGAAGCTTCTGAAGAAGACCCGCTGGCAGCGGCGCCAACAGGGCCGCTAGGCTCCGTCGCGCCATGTGCGCGTCCCGCCGGCACGTGCTCCGTGAATCCCTCGCCATCCTCCTGGCCCTCTCGGTCCTGGGCGCCGCCTGTGGGGACCAGGGGCCGTCGGTCGATCTCGCCGGCACCGAGCAGGTCATGTTCGAGGCCGACGACGGGATTCGGCTCGCCGGGCGACTGTTCGGGGACGGCGAGACGGCGGTGGTGCTGTCGCACATGCGTCCGGCAGACCAGTCGTCGTGGTTCCGGTTCGCCGATCGTCTGGCGGATGCCGGCTACCTGGTCTTGACCTACAACTTCCGCGGTTACTGCCCGGGCGGGGACGCCGGCTGTTCGGAGGGCGATCGCGACATCTCCGCCATCTGGCGCGACGTCGTGGGCGCGATCGGGTTCGTTCGCGCCCGCGGGGCCGCGTCGGTCTCGTTGGTGGGCGCGAGCATGGGCGGCACGGCCTCGCTGGTCGCGGCCGGGCGCGAAGGCGTCCGCGTCGACGCGGTCGTCACGCTCTCGGCCCCCGCGTCGATCGAGGGCCTCGTGGCCGACTCGGCTCTGCTGGTTCGGGTCGCGGCGGCGAAGTTGTTCATCGCGGGCGTGGGCGACGCCCAGGCCGCACGAGACGCCGAGGCCATGTTCGAGCAGTCGCCCCAGCCCAAACGGGTCGAGATCCTGGGGTCCGACGATCACGGGACCGACCTGCTCACGGGTGGGCAGGGCGAGGTGGTTCGCCGCCTCATCGAGACGGTCCTGAGCCAGCAGGGCGGGCCGTAGGCCCGCGCGTTACGGGCTCCCGGTGACCGTCGGGAACGGCGTGCCTTCGGTCGGTCCGGGGAACCGATCGCCTCCGCGACCCGCCAGGACGATCTGGTAGACGGCCGCGCCGGTGAGCAAGGCGAACAGGCAGATCAGGGTGATCAGCGTCCACCTGCGCACGCCGGGAGGCTAACAGCGGGGCCGGAACGGCATCGGGGCGGGGTCCTCGCCGACCCCGCCCCAACCGTCCGTGCGCCGTCAAACGACCCTGATGGCGAAGCCGGCCGATCCCCTGACGATCACCTTCTGTGGCAGGACGTGCGTGCGGCCGAACGCGATCACGGTCAGGTCGTTGCCGTGGGGACCCTGGCTCAGCGCCCAGATCAGCTCGTCGAGGCTACCGGCACCGCCCCCGCGGTTCCGCCCCTTGGACCCGGACAGCCGAACGCCCTGGGTGCCCTTGGCCCGCTTCGGGACCTTGACCTTCAGGGTCGCCACGACATCGTCGCCGTCCGCCGGGTCGAACGTGACCTCGACCGTCACGATCTGGCCGGGTCTGGCTTTCACGACGCTCCGCGCCTTCAGCGAGGTCTGGACCGGGCTCGACAGACGGATACGCGAGATCCGGGACGTCAGGTCGTCATCCGTGATCTCGGCGGTCATGTCGATGCCGGTGAACTCGACGTCCTCGTACCCGTTGAACGCGAGCTCGTACAACGCGTCGCCCATCCGCCCGACGCCGGACGAGGCGGAGTACCGGTCGAACTCCATGAGCCGGTTGGAGACCGTGAACGGCGAGCCGTCTTCGCGCGTCCCCTCGATCGTCCAGGCGAACCGAAGGGTGCCCGGGCCATCGCCCTGCCGCACGTACGCCAGGTTCGACCACGCGTGGTACGTCGAGGCATCGGCGACGAACCAGTCCTCGTCCCAGGCGACCTGGGTCTCGCCGTCTCGAGACAGGCCGGTGTCGGGGCTCGACATCGAGCTCGTCACGGGAACGAGGTGCGGGAACTGCCCGAAGATCCCGGCCACGCCGGCGAAGCCGTCCCGGGTCAGCTCGCCGCGCAGCCCGCCGAGGGTCCCGATCTTCGACCCCCAGAAGGTGCCGTTGTCCACCGCGATCACGTCGACGGCGTTCATCCCGAGCGAGACCGACCCGCCGGTCAACATCGGATGGCCGAACCCGATTGCCACGTCTCCGCACACGGCCGTGGTGGTGCCGAACCCGTAGTAGGACACGTCCCCGTACGAGAGCCCAACGCCCAGTCCGTCGCCCGGAGCGAACCGGGACGGATCGATCTCGGCCGAAGTCGGCACGCCCACCGAACCGGTTCGATACGGCAAGACCTGGACGCCCTGTCGGGAGAACGAACGCTCAACCTTGGCCAGAGGGATCCCGGTCAGGCCCGACACCCCGAGCGGAATGGGAAGTGCCTCGAGCGAGGCGGTCGGTCCGAGGTTCGAGCCGGCCTCCCGGGCGGCCCGCCGGACGTCCGCGGTGAGCGTCACCCGTTCGGGCGCACGCGTCACCTGGCCGGCCCCCGCCAACGAGAACAGAGAGACCATGTCCTCGGCGGCGGTCATGCCGAAGATCTGGCGATCCTCCGCGATGGCCCAGGCCACGGCGCCGGCGAGCCGGTCGTTGATGTAGACGGGCGAACCGGACATGCCGGCCACCGCTCCGCCGGTGACGTTCACGAACGACGCCGGACCGGTGATCTTGGCGGCGACCACGTCGATCCCCAGGAAGATCGCGTCGGGAAGGATCCCGAGGATCTCGACGTCGAACGCGACGAGCTCGGTGCCCTGGATGACCGTGTAGCCGGTGCCGTGCATCCCGCGAGTCATCTGGCTCGTCGGGAAGGTCTGCGGCGGGTTCGAGCACGGGACCGCGGCCGGGGCGGCTCCGGACCAGAGCCCCGTCGAGGCCAGAGCGATCGCCAGAGCCGTTGCCACGGCAAGACTGCTTCTGCGGCCGGAGCCGCGCCTGCGGATGAACATGATGAGCCTCCCCCTGTGGGCCGGCGCACGGATGCTAGTCCTCTGACGCTTCGAAAAGGAGGTCCGTTCCACCCACGGTGAACGGGTATTCCCGGGCGACCGCCGCTCTGGTGTGCCGAACGCCTACGTCACGAGCGGGAACCGGGCGGCGCAGAACTCCCGATTCCGGGAAAGGGCCTCGCGCAGGGCTTCGACGTCACCCTGATGCCGCCGGAGATCGAGCTCCAATGAGACGGTGCCGGTGTAACCGGCGGCCGCGAGGTTCTCCAGGAACGGCTCGAGAGGCAAGATGCCTTCGCCGAGCGGAAGATGCGAGTCCCACCCCTTGCCCGGGTTGTCCGAGAGGTGGACGTGGGCGATCCGGCCGCGGAGGGCGTCCAGCACCTCGAGCAGGTCGAGGCCCGCTACCGAGGCGTGGCTCGTGTCCAGGACCACGTGGTCGAAGCCGTCCAGGTCGGCCAGCGTGGTGACCGCGTGGAACGCCACGCGCCGCCCTCGAACGTGGACCGGGAACATGTTCTCGACCCCCACGACCACCGGGGTGGACTCGGCGAACGCGGAGAGCTCCTCGCGCACCCACCGGCGATACCGGGACTGCCATCGGAACGGTGGGTGGACCACCACCAGGGGCGCGCCCACCTCCTCGGCCAGCTCCACCGCTCGGTGGATCTTGCCGACCGGGTCCGTGCCCCAGACGGTCCGGGTCACCAGCAGGAACGGCGCGTGGAGGGCGTCGATCCGAACGCCGTGGTCCTCGGCGAGCTCGCGAAGCCGCTGCGGATCACGGGTGTCGGGGTCCTTCGTCACCATGACCTCGACCCCGGAGAACCCCGCCCCGGCGATGAGTCCGAAGGCATCCGGCAGCGACAACGAGAACACGCTGACGGTCGAGCAAGCGAGCCGCGGTCCGCGGGTCGATGGGGGAGGCGTCACTCGGGGCGATGCTAACAGCGCCCGCCCGCCGGCCGGCCGCTCGGCGTCGATATGCTGCCGCCCGCATGTGGCTGTTCCCGACGCTGGCGGCGGTGGTGGCGGCGGCGTTCGCGGCGCTCCTGGCCCGCCAGTTCGCGCAGCGGCGACGGTCCTACCAGGCGATCTGGGCCGTCGCCCTCCTGATGTACGCGGTCGCCTCGGTCTCGGTCGCGCTCGGCGCGGCCGACGGGTGGACCTCCGGCGAGTTCCGCGTGTACTGGGCCCTCGGGGCGGTGCTGAACGTGCCGTTCCTGGCGCAGGGAGAGCTCGACTTGCTGATCCGGACGCCCGCCGTCCGGTTCGCCCTGTACGTGGTCCTGGTCTTCGTGACCGCGTACACCATCGCGGTGGTTCGGACGGCTCCGGTCGACGGGGCGGCCCTGGGGCAAGACCTGCCGTCTGGCCGGGAGGTCTTCGGCGACGGCTCCTCGGCGTATCGGCTCCCCCGGATCATCTCGACGCCGGCGTACCTCGTGCTGCTGGGCGGGGCGCTCTGGTCGGCGTGGCGGATGCGAGGACGCCCGGCGCTCCGCGACCGCTTCTGGGGGACCCTCCTCATCGCGCTGGGGGCCACGGTGATCGCCGGGTTCGGTTCCGCGTTCGCCGCCCTGGGGCACCTGTTGCCGTTCTCGCTGTCGCTGCTTGCGGGGATCGCGGTGATGTTCGCCGGGTTCCTTCGGGCGTCCCGGCCGGGGAGTCGCACGCCGTCGGAGCCCGCGACCCAGGCGGCGAGTTAGGCGAGCTCCGCCCTCCAGGACCGGCCCGCGGTGCTCGGGGCGGCCGGCGGCCCGCCCACGCGTTCTTCGGTGATCCAGACCTCGTCGAACCGCGACACGTCCACCGTGAGCTTGATCAACACCTTCCCACCGCTCGGGACGAACATCTCTCCCACCGGGGTGAACGCGCCGTCGCGGCCCAGCCAGAGCTGGTACGCGTGTCCGGGGCGAGGTTCGGGACAGACCGAGGCGACCAGGTACAGCCGGCGAACGTCCGGGGCCGCCGCGGCCACGAACCCCGAGCCGGCCGGAGCTTCCCCCTGCGGGTCCAGGGAGACCGGTTCCACGTCGGGCGAGCGCATGAGCGAGATCAGCTCCAGGGCCAGGGTGCGCTCGTCCTCGGCCTGGCTCGCCCGGTTCATCGACAGGAACGAGAGCCCACCCATCGCCACGAGGGCGACGATCCCAGCCGCCAGGGCCACGGACGATCCCCGGCCGGCCCGTGGGCTCGGGCCGATGTCCTCCTCCAGGCGTCGCCGGATCCTGGCCCAGACCAGGTCGGGCGCGGAGACCGGCTCGGCGTCGAGGGCGAGGTCCCCGGCGACCGAACGCAGGTCGGCGAGCATCTGGCGACAGGACGGGCAGGAGGGCACGTGGTCGGCCAGGAGCCGATCGGCCTCGACGGCGTCCGCGTCCGAGAGCGACCGGAGCGTGTATCCGGCGAGCAGCTCCTCGATCCGTTCGTGCTCCTGCTCCAAGCTCATTCCTCCGCGGGAAGGGCGCGCCGCAGCTTGCGCATGGCGGCGAGCGTTCGCGTCTTGACCGTTCCGAGCGGGATCCCGAGGGCCTCGGCGATCCGACTCTGTGTGTAGCCGCCGAAGTATGCCAGCTCGACCACCTGCCGCTGCTCGGCGGGGAGCGTCGTCAGGGCTTCCCGGACCTGCTTCCTGCGGATCGCGAGGTACGAACCCTCAACGACGTCGTCTGCAACATCTTCGCCACGAACGGGCTCGAGGTTCGAGGCTCGTTCCCCTCGCCGGCGCATCCGCTCCTCGCGCCGCACGGCGTCCACGGCCCGGTGGTGCACCAGCGACAGGAAGAACGATCGGAACGCCCCACGGGCCGGGTCGAACGCCTCGGGCGCCCGCCACATGGCGAGGAAGGCGTCCTGGACGACCTCCTGCGCCAGGGCCTCCTGCGCCGTGATCCGCAGCGCGAGCCCATACGCGGCGTCCCCGTATCGTCGGTAGAGCTCCTCGAACGCGTCCCGGTCGCCGGCGGACAGGCGCCGGTGCAGACCGAGGTCGTGGAGGTCGTCGTTCGACACGGCGCCTTCCTACCACGACCACCTGAGGGGGCCGTTAGGATGCCCGGCCGATGCCAGCCGTGCGGCGCGTGGTGATGTACTCCCGGCCGGGGTGCGGCCTGTGCGACGAGGCCCGCGAGGTCATCTTGGCCGAGCGCTCCCGGGCCCCGTTCGAGTTCGAGGAGGTCGACGTCAGCGGGGACGACCGGCTGGAGCTCGAGTACGGCATCCGGATCCCGGTCGTGCTCATCGACGGCGAGGAGGAGTTCGAGATCCGGGTGGACCCGCGGGCGCTCTCCCAGGTCCTGGACCGTTCGAGTTGAGGCCGTCTCGGGCGCATCGCGCCGAGCTCGTGCATTCGTGAACGCATTTCACGAAGGCACTATCATCCCGTGGTTGTGACGGATCGGCCCATCCCGGAGGCCACGGTGAGCCGTCTGCCCGTCTACCTGCGGGCCCTGCTCGAGCTTGCCGAGGCGGGGGGCTCCACGGTCTCCTCGGGGGATCTCGCCGTTGGCACCGGCGTGAACTCGGCGAAGGTCCGCAAGGACCTGTCCCACCTTGGCTCCTACGGGACGCGAGGCGTTGGGTACGACGTCGCATACCTCATCCATCAGATCCGCCGCGAGCTCGGGCTCACGCAGCACTGGCCGATCGTGATCGCCGGGATCGGGAACCTCGGGCACGCGCTCGCCAACTACAAAGGATTCGCCGAGCGTGGGTTCCGGGCGGCGGCGCTCGTCGACAACGACCCGGCCAAGATCGGCGAGGTGGTGGGAGAGCTCCGCATCCGCCCGATCGAGCACCTCGGCGACATCGCCCGCGAGCACGACGCGCTGATCGGAGTGATCGCCACCCCGGCCTCGGCCGCCCAGCAGGTGGCCGAGGCGATGGTCGAGGCGGGGATCCACTCCATCCTCAACTTCGCCCCCGCCGCGATCGTCGTGCCCGAAAGCGTCTCGGTGCGCAAGGTCGACCTGGCGGTGGAGCTTCAGATCTTGACGTACTACGAGCAGAGGAAGGCGGCGCTGGCCGAGGTGCGTCGCGGGGGGAGCCGCGAGGGGGTGCGCCCGGTGGCTACTTCGCGATCGTGAACCAGAGCGCGATGAACACCACCAGGACCATGATGCCGAACAGGATGAACTGCACCGAACCCTGGTCGATCAGCCGCGCCGTCTCCTGAGCCAGCATTCGTTCCCCTCCGTTCTCAGGCCGGTCCGTACCAGGGCGGGGCCGTCCCGCCGGTCAAGATCTCCTTGCGCCTGCGCTCGGCGCGGTCGAGCAGCGGGAGGTGGATGGCCAGCCCCACCGCGGACCCGATCAGGAACATCCACGAGTACCGGTCCACGCTTCCCGAGTCATGCCGCATGAGGAGGGTCACGCGGGGCCCTCCGCCCGTGAAGTACCCCTGCGCCGCAGCCAGCGAGACGTCCTCCGCGGTGGCGAACCGGATCTGCTCGATCGCGAAGTCGCTCGTCTGCAGGGCACCTGGCTCGTGGACGCCCAGTCCGAGGTCCTCGTTCGCCCGCTCCGCGAGGAACCCCTGGGCGGCGGTCGTCACGCTCTGGACCGATGCGCTGTCCGCGTTGTTCGAACCGGGAGCTCGCCACTCCTGCCCGTCGGGGTAGGTGGCGTAGGCGTCGTAGACCGGCTCCGGGTCGGTGCCGACGGACTCGACCACCCACGCGGGCTCGGCGCCTCGAGGGCCGAGGTTCACGGGGGTGTCCAGGCCCTGGCTGACCCAGAACCCGGTGAGCCAGATGAACGAAATGATGAACATCCATCCGAAGAAGCCCACCGCCAGAACGAGGTACCCCATCCGCCTGCCGAAGACCGCCGAGAGCAGCAGCAGGACGCTGCCGACGAACAGGACGAACCCGAGGACGGTGGCCAGGCCGCCCTTCAGGAGCGTCTCGCAGGGAATCTCGAACCCGACGCACGTCTGGGCGAGCATCAGACTTGCGCCTCCGGGTTGTCCGTGGCCGGCGGCTTGTCCGGGAACTCCTCGTCGGCCTGCGTCTGCGCGTCGGGGTTGGTGCACACGTTCTGCTCGGCCGGCACCTGCTCCTCGTCCTGGATGCTCACGAGGTACGCCACGATGTCGTTGATCTGCTGCTCGTTCAGGGCCCCCTCGTAGCGAACGCTCCACGACGGCATCAGGCCCCGCCCCTGCTCGATCGTCGTGTAGATGTCGGCCAGGCGGTGGATCGCCGGGTGGCCGGTGAACGGGCCCCCACACACCGTGGTGAGGTTCGGCACCTGGATCGGAGTGTTCGTCTCCGTGTTGAGGATCACGCCGCCGGTCAGGTCGTCCCCGTGACACTGGACGCAGCCCACGCCGGACTGGTTCTCCTCGGTGAACAGCTCGACGGCGTGACGTCCGCGCTCGATCGCGCTGTCGGTGACCTCTCGTTCCTGCGTGAGGTTGACGTTCGGCTCGAACAGCCAGACCACCGGGACCCAGATCACGAAGAACACGACCATCAAGACGCCCCAGCCCTGCAGCTTCTGGAGCAGGGGGGTCTCGAGATCGGCGTCGGAGGGACCCGGACGCATCCCATGCGGGACGTCCGGCGGCGGAACGACACCCGGACGGCGGCCACGCAGGAGCAGGACGGCGCCGGCGACGGCGACGACGACGGCGCCGCCGATGGCGAGGATGACCGCCTGCGCCGGGCTGATCGCGATCACCGCGTCCCCCTCATACGGTGGCCACGCAGAACGGCCCTGCCTGGGGGCGCTGGAGCGTGTCGGTGCCGCGCGGCGGTCCCGGGACGACCACGGAGGTGTCGACCAGCACGTCCCCGGCGTCGGTGATCTCGATCCGGAACCGGTCCAGTCCGCGAGGAGCGGGACCCAGCTTGTATTCGCCCGCGGTGTTGTACTTCGAGCCGTGACAGGGACACTCGAACCACTGCGACTGCTTGCAGAACGGGACCCGGCAGCCGAGGTGCACGCAGCGCTGGTACAGCGGCATGACCCCCTCCGCCGCCAACTGGTCGGACGCGTAGTCGATGTCGCCGGAGGGACGGCCGTCGTAGATCACGATGTAGAAGCGGCCGGTGCCCGAATACACGGGCTCCTCGGTGGAGTTGATCGCGCGGCGGATGTCGGCGAGCTTTCCGGCGTTGATCACCGAACCGAACCCGCCCCGGAGGTTCGGCCACAGGAACGCGAGGGTCGCGCCCCCGAACTGCGCCCCGAACACAAGGAGGGAAGCAACCAGCGACTTCCGGAAGAACTCGCGCCGGCTGAGGGGCTTGGGGGCCTTGGGGGCGGGCTCGCCCAGCGCCGCGGCGGTGGCGGCGGCCTCGGCGGCCCGCTGCTCGCGCCGCGCTCGGAGGAACGAGAGCCCGAAGGCGATCGCGAACAGGTCGACGATGACGATGACGACGATCGCTACCAGCGTCCCGGTCGAGATGGCCAGCACCGGCGTCATAACTCGAAGAACACCCCTTGCGCCCACGGCCAGACCCAGTTGTAGCCGGTGCCGCGGAAGAAGGACCCGATGATGGTCAACGTGGCGCCGAACATCATCAGCATCGTGAACATGGTGATCGCGAGCTTGCGATCACCCGGCTTGGTGCTCGGGTTGCGGTCGACGTAGGGAACCACCGCCAGGGCGAGCAGCACCAGCGTCGGAGCGAAGAGCACGCCGGCCACCATGGGGTGGAAGTACCGCAGCAGCTCCTGGAGGCCGAGGAAGTACCACGGGGCCTTCGACGGGTTCGGGGTCAGGTTCGGGTTGGCGAGCTCGCGCAGCGGCGCATTGACGAACGTCGAGAAGATCACCAGCCCGCCGAGCACGATCAGCATGGCCACGAACTCCTCGATCAGCAGGTGCGGCCAGACGTTGATCCGGTCCCCCTGCTCCCGCTCGACCCGCTGGATCCCCTCGGGCGGCACCAGCGCCAGCAGCCGGTGTTTCTCCTGCGCCCCCTTCTTCGGCTCCGGCACGTTCCCGGTCGGAGCCGGCGCCTGCCTGGTGGGAGCCAATGTGGTGGCACCGGCGGCGGGCGCCGAAGCGGCGGCAGCCGCCGCAGGTGCCGACGCAGCAGCAGCGGGGGCCGGAGCTGCGCTCGGAGCGGAGGTCGCCGCAGGCGCCGGCGACTCGGCCGCGCCCGAAGCCGCTCCACCATCCCCCTCCGCCGCGGCTGAGCGAGCCGGCGTGGCGGCGGCCGGAGCGGGCGCGCTGCCCTCTCCGGTCTTGGCTCTATGGGCTCGAACGGCAGCCGAGCGGGCCCGGCCTTCGGCGACCCGCCGGTCGGTGCCCTTAGCGAGCTCGTCGGCCAGGACCCGGTCGAAGGTCTCCTGGTCGAGCGGGGTGTCGTCGCGCGCCATGTCCTTGCCTCAGCTCCTACAGCGGTCCCGAGATGCCACCGTCTTTGCGGATCCGCCAGAAGTGCACCGCCAGGAAGATCACCAGCACGAACGGCAGCGCGAGCACGTGCAACACGTACCAGCGGAGCAACGTGTCCGGTCCCACCACCACGCCGCCGAGCAATAGGAAGTTCGCCTGGCTGGCGATCATGGGCGAGTACGCGGCGAGGGACGTCCCCACCGTAACCGCCCAGATCGCGAGCTGGTCCCACGGCAGCAGGTAGCCGGTGAACGACAGCCCGAGCGTCAGGAACAGCAAGACCACGCCGACCACCCAGTTGAACTCCCGCGGCGGCTTGTACGAGCCCGTGTAGAAGACGCGGGCCATGTGCAGCGTCACGGTGAAGACCATCAGGTGGGCGCCCCAACGGTGGATGTTGCGGACCAGGTCGCCGAAGAACACGGACGTCCGGATGTTCTGCATGTCGGTGTACGCCTGGGCCGCGCCGATCTCCGCGGCGGGCCGGTAGAAGAACATCAGGAAGATCCCGGTCACCGTGAGCAGGATGAACAGGAAGAACGAGAGGCCGCCCAGGCAGAACGTGTAGGTCAACTTCAGCCCGTGACGCTTCATCTTGACGGGGTGGAGGTGGTACAGGACGTTGTTCATGGTCGCGAGCGCCCGGTCGCGCGACGTGTCCTTGTAGCCCTTGCGGAAGATCGATCCCGGCCGGAAGATCGACTTCCAGACCTCGGTCTCCCGAACTCGATCCAGCACCTCGCTCGGCGAGGGCGGTTTGAGCTTCACCCCGCTCCTTCCCCAGCTCTCGTTATTCGGCCTCGGCCCGCTGTGACTCGGGCACGGCGGCCATCCGTCGCTGCCCCGAGGACGGTTCGGGCAGCCGCGCATAGTACAGCGTGTCGGTGGGGCAGCGCTCGACGCAGACCGAGCACCGAGTGCAGGCGTTGTCGTCGACCACGAAGATCGAGAAGGCCTGGCCGATCTCTGCGTCCACGGCCTCGTCGGCCGCCCCCTCCACGATGTCCGTGGACATCATGAAGATGCAG
Source organism: Actinomycetota bacterium (assembly GCA_036374435.1). Classification (GTDB taxonomy): domain Bacteria; phylum Actinomycetota; class UBA4738; order UBA4738; family HRBIN12; genus CALGFI01. The sequence continues at coordinate 36,674 of DASUTU010000030.1, forward strand.
TTCCACGGGCAGACGTCCTCGCAGGCCCGGCACAAGATGCAGTTGTCCGGGTCAAGCATGAGGTGTTTGGGCGAACGAACCCCCTGGGTCAGCCACGAGGGGTCGACGCCCTCCACGACGTAGTCGGTGTGGATGTCGACTTCGGTCTTCGTGAACGGCATCAGTCCTCCGAACCCGTCATCGATACCCTCCGGTCGGGCGATCGCCCGAGGCACCCCGGAGCTTGCGGCGCCAGTTCTGCATGATCGCGGCCGCGACCACGATCGTGACGAACGGCCCGATCGACAGGTTCACCGCGACGAAGTCGCGGGCGAGAGGCCGCCAGTCCGACGTCCCCGAAAGCCCGTCCCACCCGAGCGTCTGTTCGGCGAAGTACAGCCAGAACGACGGGATCACCGCCATCGAGACGACAGAGAAGAAGCCCAATCCCACCGCGAACACGACGGCCTTCGTCCAGGTCCATTCGAAATCCCGGACGATCGGCTCGGCCCGCTCCCGCAGCTTGACCAGCGGTTCCGGGACCTTCATACGACCCCCACCATCACGCGAAACGTAACTCCCAACTCGATCGCGCGTCCCGAAGGCGGATTCTACACGGGCCCCTGGTGCCTCCCGGGCGCCGAGCTCCTGCGGGACGTCTCGTGAAAGCCTTCACAAGCGCACGTTCCAACTATGGCAAGGAGCCTTGGCCGCCGCAACCCACTCTCCACGGAGCCCACTCCTACACTTGGGGTGTGCTCGTGGACTTCGTCCAGGACGGCCTCGGGTCGTGGTGGGCGCCCGGGCTGGCGTTCGCGGCCGGGGTCGTCTCGTTCGCCTCGCCGTGCGTCTTCCCGTTAGTGCCGGGGTACCTGTCGTTCGTCGCCGGGGGCGAGGCGGCGGACGAACGCCGGTCGGCCGTCCCGATCCTCCTGTTCATCGCGGGCTTCGCGGCGGTGTTCACGGCGCTGGGCGCGTTCACGGGGGCGATCAAGAGCGTGCTGGCCTCGTCGGCGGGGATCCGCGTCTCGGGCGCGATCATCGTGGCCTTCGGCGTGCTGATGCTCCTGTACGCGCTCCGCATCGGGACGCCGTCGCTGTTCGCGGAGCGCCGCCCCCTCCTCGCCGAGGTTCGCCCGGGGCCCGTGTGGGCGTTCCCGCTCGGGGTGGCGTTCGGCGCTGGCTGGACCCCGTGCATCGGGCCGGTCCTCGCCGGCGTCCTGGCCATCGCGGCAGCCCAGGGCGGCTCGTTCCGGGGGGCCGGGCTGCTGTTCGTCTACTCGATCGGGCTGGGGTTGCCGTTCTTGCTGGTCGGCCTGGGCGTGAGGCGGTTGATGGGCGCCCTCGCGTTCGTGCGGCGGAACTATCACTGGTTCGCCGGTGTCTCCGGCGTCGTGATGATCGCGATCGGAGTGTTGGTGGCGACCAACCTGTGGACGCGGCTGCTGGGTCCGGTGCTCCGGGCCATCAACAGCTTCGAGCCGCCGATCTGAGCTCCCGGTGTTCGACGGACGGCCGCGCCGCTAGGATCGAACCAGTGGGGGTCCTCGATCCTGCACGAGGCCGACGCCGATTCGAAGGTGTACAGTGCGCCGGCATTCGGTGACCCGGCGATGCTCGGTTCGGAGGGATCCGGCGAAGGTGCGTAGGAAGACGCTGCTGGCCGTCGGCCTGGTGGCCCTGGCCGCGGTCCTCGGCGCGTGCGCCCCGAATGCCACCCAGGACTCCCTGGAGCCGGCGGGGGAGTTCGCGCGCAAGTCCCACGATCTGTTCGTGCCGGTCTTCTGGGTGGCGACCGGCATCTTCGTCGTGGTCGAGGGCGCCCTGGTCGTCTTCGCGTTCCGGTATCGCCACCGCAAGGGCCGCGAGGGGATCCCTCCGCAGGTGCACGGGAACACCCGGCTCGAGGTGGCCTGGACGATCCTTCCGGCCGTGATCCTTGCCGGCGTGGCCGTTCCCACGGTCGCGACGATCTTCGACCTGGCGCGCCAGCCCGAAGAGGGCACCATGCGGGTGGACGTCCTCGGGCACCAGTGGTGGTGGGAGTTCAACTATCTCGAGCAGGGGTTTACCACCGCGAACGAGCTCCACATCCCCACGGGCGAGCCCGTCTACCTCCGCCTGTGCGGCGTGGGGCTGGGCGGCATCCCGGACGCCAAGACGCCGGTACCGACAGAGTGCCAGCCGGGCCCACCGGACGGCCCCGCGGCGGCGGCCGTCGGCGACGCGGTGGTCCACTCGTTCTGGGTGCCGCAGCTCGCCGGGACGATCGACGTCGTGCCGGGCCAGACCAATTTCTTGTGGATCGAGGCCGACGAGCCGGGCCGATACCCGGGGCAATGCAAGGAGTTCTGCGGGCTCTCTCACGCGTACATGAAGTTCGTCGTGGTGGCGCACGACCCGGGGGACTACCAACGGTGGGTGGAGGGGCAGCAGGCCCCGGCCGCGATGCCCGAGCCGGAGACCGCGGCCGCGTCGGGCGCGCAGACGTTCGCCGCCCAGAACCGGTGCACGCGGTGCCACACCATCGACGGGCTGGAGGACCAGGACGGCCAACCCGTCGTCGGCTCGAACGGAGCCCCCGACCTGACGCACTTCATGAGCCGCGAGTGTTTCCGCGGGTGCACGCTGCCCGTCACCGAGGAGAACCTGCGGCGATGGCTGCAGAACCCGCAGGCCGTGGAGGCCGGGTCGTGGATGGTGGTCGACCCGCCGCTGACCGAGGGCGAGATCGACGACCTCGTCGCGTTCCTGCAGACGTTGCGATGACGGAGGGGGTGATGCGGTGGCGAGCGTGAGCGTTCCGGCGCGGCGTCCAGGCCTCCTCGGCCGTCCGACGTCCACCACCGGGCTGTGGTCCTGGTTCACCACCGTGGACCACAAGAAGATCGGCATCCTCTACGGGGTCACCGCGTTCGCGTTCTTCCTCGTCGGCGGCGTCGAGGCCCTCCTGATCCGGGTACAGCTGGCCAGGCCGGACCAGAACGTCATCTCGGAGGCGGCGTTCAACGAGCTGTTCACGATGCACGGCGTGACGATGGTGTTCCTCGTCGTCATGCCGCTCTCGGCCGCCTTCTTCAACTACTTCATCCCCCTCATGATCGGGGCCCGGGACGTGGCGTTCCCGCGGCTGAACGCCTACAGCTACTGGGCGTTCCTGTTCGCGGGCATCTTCATCTATTCGAGCTGGTTCCTGGGCGGCGCGCCGAACGGCGGCTGGTTCGGCTATCCGCCGAACTCGGTCCTCGACCCCACGCGAGGGATGACGTTCTACTCGCTCGGCCTGCTGATCGCGGGGATCGCCTCGACCGTGTCCGCGGTGAACCTGGCCGTGACGGTGATCAACATGCGGGCGCCCGGCATGACGCTGTTCCGGATGCCGGTGTTCGTGTGGATGGGGCTCGTGGTCCAGCTCCTGCTGGCCTTCTCGCTTCCGATCGTCACGATCGGGCTGGTCGAGCTGTTGTTCGACCGTCGGTTCGGGACCCACTTCTTCGACGCCGCGGCGGGGGGGAGCCCCGTCCTGTGGCAGCACCTGTTCTGGTTGTTCGCGCACCCAGAGGTCTACATCCTGGTCCTGCCCGCCATGGGCATCGTGTCCGAGATCCTGCCGGTGTTCTCGCGCAAACCGCTGTTCGGCTACCAGTTCGTGGTCTTCAGCGGCATCGCCATCGGCTTCATCGGGTTCGGCGTGTGGGCCCACCACATGTTCGCGGTGGGCCTGGGCCCGATCGCCAACACGGCGTTCGGCATCTCGACGATGATCATCGCCGTGCCGACCGGCGTGAAGATCTTCAACTGGCTCGGCACGATGTGGCGCGGCGACATCCGCTTCACCACGCCGATGCTGTTCGCCATCGGGTTCATCGGCATGTTCGTGATCGGTGGGCTCTCGGGCGTCTCGCACGCCGTCGTGCCCGCGGACTACCAGCAGACCGACACGTACTACATCGTGGCGCACTTCCACTACGTGCTCTTCGGCGGCGCGATCTTCGGGCTCTTCGGCGGGATCTACTACTGGTGGCCGAAGGTGTTCGGCCGGATGTTGTCCGAGCGGGCCGGCAAGTGGAACTTCTGGATCATGCTCGTCGGGTTCAACATGACGTTCGGGCCGATGCACGTGCTGGGGCTCCAGGGCATGCCGCGGCGGATCCAGAGCTACCCGGAGTCGCTCGGCCTGACGTTCTGGAACACGGTGTCGACGGTGGGCGCCTTCCTGATCGCCGTGAGCGTGCTGGTGTTCCTCGTCACCGCCGTGGCGAGCTTCCGCAGGCCCAAGGAGATGGAGGCCGATCCGTGGGACGCCAGGACGCTCGAGTGGTTCACGTCCTCGCCGCCGCCGGAGCACAACTTCGACGAGATCCCCACGGTGCATTCCCTGGATGAGCTCTGGCACCGCAAGTACGCCGAGACCCACGGCGGCAGGGTGGTCCCCGTTCCGGCCGGCGGCTCGGGCCGGCCGGCGTCGGGTCACGGCCGGAGCGAAGGGGACGGCGGGCACGGGTCGGAGCACGGCGGGCACGGGATCCACCTCCCGGGGCCGTCGTATTACCCGCTGATCGCGTCGCTCGGGCTCCCCATCGTCGGGTACGGGTTGATCTTCGGGTGGTGGATGGTCGGGGTCGGCCTGCTGGTCACGCTGGCCGGCTTCTACGGCTGGATCCTGGAGCCCTCGGCGGAGTGAGGACCTGATGGCCACTGTCGAACACGCGGACGAACGCCCACTCGTCGTCGAGGAGCACGCCACCAGCACGGGGTTGCCGAACACGAAGCTCGCGATGTGGCTGTTCCTGGCTTCGGACTGCCTGTTGTTCGGCGCCCTGATCTCGACGTACGTGCTCTATCGGGGCGCCAGCACCACCGGGCCGTTCCCGAACGACGTCTTCGACATCCCCTACACGTCCGTGTCGTCATTCGTGCTGCTGGCCAGCTCGCTCACGATGGTGCTCGCCCTGGCGGCGATCCAGCGCGGTGACGTGGCCCGCTCGCGCGTGTGGCTGCTGGCGACCGCGCTGCTCGGGTCGACCTTCGTCGGGGGGCAGGTCTACGAGTTCACCGCGTTCCACGACGAGGGCCTCACGCTGAGCGCCAACGTGTTCGGGTCGTCGTTCTACGTCCTGACCGGCTTCCACGGGACGCACGTCACGGTCGGCGTCCTGATGTTGCTGACGTTGGTGTTCCTCTCTCTGGCCGGGCGCCTCGGCCCCGAACGCGCGGAGACGGTCGAGATGGTCGGCCTGTATTGGCACTTCGTCGACATCGTTTGGATCGTCATCTTCACGGTCGTCTACCTGATCCCGACCGGGAACGGGAGTCCCTGATGGCCACCGAGCCCGTCGAACGCTCCGAGCGGATCGCGGCCAGACAACGCACTCACGCGCGCCACCCGAGCACGAGGGAATACGTGCGGATCGCGATCGTCCTGGCCGTGGTCACGGCGGCCGAGGTGGCCATCTACTACATCGACTGGATCCACGAGAACGGACTCCTGATCCCCCTGCTGTTCCTGTTCTCGTTGATCAAGTTCTCGCTCGTCGTGATGTGGTTCATGCACCTGAAGTTCGACAGCCGGACGTACTCGCGCTTCTTCCTCATGGGCCTGGCGGGCGCGATCACCCTGTACCTCATCGTGTTGTTGCTGTTTCGGACGTTTGCGAACTGACCATGCCCGGCTGGCATCCCCACGCCGACGTCTGGCTCCTCCTCGGAGGCCTCTGGGTGGGGTATCTGGTCGCCTGGCGGCGACGCGCGGCCGACGTCCCTCCCGCCCGAGAGCAACGGCGCCGCCGCACCGCGCTGTTCACCGTCGGGATGGCGCTCCTGCTGTTGGCGTCCGACTGGCCGGTGCACGACCTGGCCGAGGAGCGCCTGTATTCGGCGCACATGGTTCAGCACCTCGTCTACACGCTCGTGGCGGCGCCGTTGCTTCTCGCGGGGGTGCCCGCGTGGATGTGGCGAGCGCTGCTGCGCCCGTCGCCCGTGTGGGCGGTGTTCGGGTTCCTGACGCGCCCGATCGTCGCGCTCGCCGTGTTCAACGGGCTGCTCCTGCTCACGCACTGGCCGGAGGTCGTGAACGCCTCCGTGAGGTCGGAGTGGACCCACTTCGGCCTGCACGTCCTGATCGTCGGATCGGCCGTGGTGATGTGGTGGCCCGTGCTCTCCCCGCTGCCCGAACGCCCGCCATTGTCCCCCCCGCTCCAGATGGTCTACCTGTTCCTGCAGTCGCTGGCGCCGACCATCCCCGCGTCGTTCCTCACCTTCGGGACCTCGCCGCTCTACGCGGCCTACGAGTCCTTCCCCAGGACGTGGGGGCTCAGCGCGCTGGACGACCAGCTCATCGCCGGCCTGGTGATGAAGATCGCCGGCGGGCTGATCCTGTGGGCGTTCATCGCGGTGATCTTCTTCAACTGGCACGCCCGGGAGCGAACGGGGTGGGACGCCCTGGGTCTGCGGCAGGTGGAGCGCGACGTCCGGGCGAGGATGGCCCGGTGAAACCGACGACCCGGGACCGGCTCGTGCTCCCGATCCTGCTGCCGGTCGGGATCCTCGTGGCCCTGGCGGCGGCGTTGTGGGGGTTCTCGCGCATCCTCCTCGGCATCCACGGGTCGCCGGCCACCGCCGTGGCGCTCGTCGTGGCCGCGGCGATCCTCGTGGTCTCGGCTCTTGCCGCCTCACGGCCCCAGGTGCGGGGGTCGACGATCGGCGCGGTGATCGGGGGGACCGCGGGGATCGCCATGCTTGCCGGCGGTATCGCGCTCGCGGTCGTGGCTGCCGACGAAGGCGAGCACCCGCCCGGACCGCAGGAGCCGGGGGGAGCGGTGCCGCTCGTAGCTCAGGACATCGCGTTCGACCCCACGATGCTGACGGTCCCCGCGGGGCAGCCGTTCACCATCGCCTTCGACAACCGGGACGCCGGCATCCAGCACAACATGGTGATCTTCGACAACCCGGACTTCTCGGGCCCGCCGCTGTTCGACGGGGAGATCGTGACCGGGCCGATCCAGGTCGACTACGACGTCGACCCGCTCGAAGCGGGCACCTACTACTTCTACTGCGTGGTGCACCCGAACATGACCGGCCAGATCGAGGCGGTCGAGGAGCCGGGCGGCGGCGAGGGCCCCGAACCCGGAGGGCCTGGAGCGGGCGAAGGGCCGGTCGTGGCCGCCATGAACCTGGCGTTCGACACCGACACGATCGAGCTTCCCGCGGACGCCCCGACCATGATCACGTTCGACAACCAGGAGGCGGTCCCGCACAACATCGCGATCTATTCCGACGACAGCCTCCGGGAGCTGCTGTTCCAGGGCGACATCGTCACCGGCCCCACGACGATCGAATACGAGATCCCGCCGCTGCCGGCCGGCGAGTACTACTTTCAATGCGACGTGCACCCGAACATGAACGGCCGGGTGGTCGTCGGGGGTGGTGGCTGACGGCTCGGTCGCTAGGCGAGCCCGCCCGTCGGCACGATCGCGTCGACGGCCACCGAGGCGAACAGCAGCCCGAGATAGGCGATCGAGAACCGGAACAGGTGGACCGGCTCGGCCGGGGACGCCTCGCGCCACAGCCGGAGGGCGCGCCACACGAACCAGCCCCCCAGGACGAGCGCCGTGGCCGCGTAGACCGGGCCCATGTGCCCGACCGGGATCAAGACCAGCGAGGCCGCGAACAGGACCAGCGAGTAGAGCAGGATTTGGCGGCGGGTCTCCTCGGGGCCGCGGACCACCGGGAGCATCGGGACCCCCGCGGCCGCGTAGTCGCCCTGGTAGCGCATGGCCAGCGCCCAGAAATGCGGCGGGGTCCACACGAACACGATCGCGAACAGCACCCAAGCCGGCGGCCCCACGGTGCCGGTGACGGCGGCCCACCCGACCAGTGCGGGGACCGCCCCAGCCGCGCCGCCGATGACGATGTTCTGCACGCTGGTTCGCTTCAGCCACAAGGTGTACACGAAGACGTAGAAGGCGATCGCGGACAGCGCCAGCGAGGCCGCCAGCATGTTCACGGCGATCGCGAGGAAGAAGAACGAGACCGCGCCGAGCATGTACCCGAAGGCGAGAGCGCGTTCGGGCGCGATGCGGTGCGCCGGCAGGGGGCGCCGCCTCGTCCGGCGCATCACCTCGTCGATGTCCCGGTCGAGGTAGCAGTTGATGGCGTTCGCGGAGCCGGCAGCCATGGCCCCGCCGAGCAGCGTCGCGCCCACCAGCCACAGGGAGGGCATCCGACGCTCGGCCAGGACCATCGCCGGGACCGTCGTGATCAGCAGCAGCTCGATGATGCGCGGCTTGGTGAGCTGGACGTAGGCGGCGGTGGTCTCGCGGAGCGATCCGCGTCTGCCGTTCCCGCCGACGCCGGCGCGATCCGCCCGCATTCGGCCTCGGGCGAGGGCCCGGCCGAGCGTGGCCACCACCATCAGGACCGCCCAGATCGCGCCGGAGAACGCCACGTGCGCCGTGACGGCGGCCGCGCTCAGCTCGGACCAGACGTTGGCCGCCCCGACGAGGATCTGCCCCGCGAACAGGACGAGCGCAATCGTCGTCAGGACCACCAGAGCGGGCGAGCGCACCGGAGACGTGCGTGCCCGGATCGCGAGCCAGAGCACCAGCACGAGCGCGAGCGCCGCCAACACCCGGTGGACGAACATCAGCGTTGCCGCGCCTCCGAGGGTGGGCACCAGCCGACCGTCCATCAGCGGCCAGTCCCGAAACGCCAGTCCCGCCCCCTCGGCCCGGACGTACGCCCCCACCACGAGGAGCGCCCCCACCGCGGCGGCGGTCCCCAGGGCGAGGCGAGCGAGGGCCGGATCCGCTCCTGCCGGCGGCTCGTCGCCACCTCGGTGCGGCTCGAACCGGAAGGTGTTCGCGGCGACCACGGTCACCACGGCGACCAGGGCCATGGCGGTCGCGAAGTGCAGCGCCACCACGGTGGCCTCCAGGCCGCCCTCGACGACCACGCCGCCCAGCCCGGCCTGGACGAGGACGACGCCCACGGCGGCGACGGCCGGGCCGACGATTGCGGGCTGGTGTCGCAGCCGGCGCCAGGCCATCACGGCCTGCAACGCCACGAGCACCACCACGATGCTGGCGAGCAGGCGGTGCGCGTATTCGATGACCGCGTGGTACTCGAGCGGCGGGATCCATCGCCCGTAGCAGGTGGGCCAGCCCGGGCACCCCAGCCCCGACGCGGTCGCCCGGACGAGGCCCCCTACCGCCACCAGCAGCAACGTCGAAGCCGTCGTGGTGATCGCGAGCTTCTGGAAGCGGGTCATCGGCATCGGAGGTCGGCGCCCGTGAACGATAGCAGTCGTTCCCCCGCGGGCCGATCCCCACACCGGCCGGCGACCCGTCTTGCGATACTCCTCCGGTGAGCCGCGACGCGACGCCGAACGCCGCCCGACCGCCGGCGGACGCCCGTGACCGACTGGACGCCGAGCTGGAGCGTTTCCTGGGCGAGCGCCGGGCGGAGCTCGCGGCGCTCGATCCCGCGGCGGTCGCCCTCGTCGACGAGCTTCTGCGGCTGCTGGCGGCGGGCGGCAAACGGCTTCGACCGGCGTTGTGCCTGTGGGCCCATCGTGCGGCCGGTGGGGCGGAGGGCGGCGGTGCGGTTCGGGCGGCGGCGGCCCTCGAGCTCCTTCACACGTTCGCGCTGATCCACGACGACGTCATGGATGCGTCGAGGACACGCCGCGGTGTGGCCTCCTCGTGGGCGTGGTTCGCGCAGTCCGCGCCTCCCGGGACGGATGCCGACACCTACGGGAGGTCGGTGGCGATCTTGGTGGGCGACCTCGCCGCGGTGCTCGCCGAGCAGATGCTCCGCACGTGCGGGGCGTCCCCGGTGGCGCTCGGGCTCGCCATGGACCGGTTCGACCGGATGCGGACGGAGATGGCGGCGGGCCAGCTCCTCGACGTCCGCGGCGCCGGCGCGGATCGCGTACGCGTGGCGGCCCTGAAGACGAGCTCCTACACGGCAGAAGGCCCGGTGTTGATCGCCACGGCCTTGGCCGGGGCCGGCCCGGCGGTGGAGGGTCCGCTCCGCGTCTACGCCGGGCTGGTGGGAGAGGCCTTTCAGCTCCGGGACGACGTCCTGGACGGCGACGCGGAGCCGGGCGCCGCCGGCCGGGTGAACGAGCTCGTCGATCGCGCCGTGGGCACGTTGTCGGGCGCGCCGCTGGATCCGCATGGGGTCGCCGGGCTGACCGGGCTCGCCATGTTGCTGCGCCTCGAGCCGCCGGTCGTGCCCGCGGCGGCGGAGGCCTGATGCAGCTCCGGCGGGCCGACGTGGTGGCCGCCCGCCGGCTGTTCGGCGGGTTGCCGGTGGCGAGCGTCGCCACGATCGGCCAGGACGGGTTCCCCCACGTCGTGCCGCTGTGGTTCGTCTGGCCCGACGACGCGATCTACGTCTCGACCAGGCTGGAGAGCCGGACGTGGGGCAACGTCCGGGTGGATCCCCGGGTCGCGCTCACCGTCGACGTCGGCCGGGCCTGGGTCGAGATCGCCGGGATCGAGGTGCGAGGCCACGCCGAGCCCCTGCCGGCCGAACGCCCCGAGATGCGAGGCGCCATCTCCGCGTGGCACGAGAAGTACCGGTCGTTGTTGTCGGGGAACGGGTTCCCCCGGTTCGCCGAGGAGGTCCGAGGCCTGGGGTTCCTTCGCGTCGTCCCGGAGCGGATCGCCGCTTGGGACCACGCCCGGCACTGACCGTCTCGAGGCTTGGGACCACGCCCGGCACTGACCGGCTCGAGGCGGCGAGCCGCCGCCCACCCCCCCGGCGGTTGAACCTCTCGAGCGGGGCGGCATAGGGTTTGTGAGGAACTTCACAAGTCGTTTAGCATTGCTTGTGAAGGAATTCACAAGCGTGGGGGACAAGCCGTTGCCAGGTGGTTCGAACACGCACGTCGAAACCGACGTCTTGATCGTCGGGGCGGGGCCCGGCGGCTCGACGGCCGCGTACCACCTGGCGCGCCACGGCGTGGACGTCACCGTCGTCGAGAAGTCCAGCTTCCCCCGCGAGAAGGTCTGCGGAGACGGGCTCACGCCGCGGGCGATCGTCCAGCTCCGCAAGATGGGGATCGATACCGACGATCCCCGGTTCGAGCGTCACGAGGGCCTTCGCATCTACTCGCGCAGGACCAGGCTCGAGTTGCCGTGGCCCGCGCTCGAGTCGTTCCCGGGGTTCGGCCTGACCATGACCCGGTCGAGCTTCGACGAGCTCCTGGCGCGGAGGGCCGAAAAGGCCGGGGCCGCGCTGCGCGAGCGCGTGGAGGCCCTGGCGCCGATCCGCGACGACGGCTGGGTCACGGGGGCGCGGGTCCGGGACCTCGAGCGGGACGTGGAGCTCGACGTTCGAGCGCGATTCGTCATCGCCGCCGACGGGGCGGCCTCGCGGTTCGCCGGTGCCGTCGGCGTCCGCCGTGATCCGTCCAAGCCGCTCGGCATCGCCGCGCGCCGGTACTACCGGATCGATCGCCATCCCGGTCCGTGGCTCGAGGTGTGGATGGACCTGTGGGACGGCGAATCGCTCATGCCGGGCTACGGGTGGTTCTTCGCGTTGTCCGACGGCTCCGTCAACCTCGGCGCGGGGCTGCTGAACACCTTCCGCAACTTCCGCGACGTGTCGGCGCAACAAGTGTTCGATGCGTTCGCCCGGATGCTCCCGCCGGGGTGGGGGGTGGACGAATCGACCGCCGAGGGTCGGACGCTCTCGGGTCCGCTGCCGATGGGGATGAACCGAGATCGTGTGACCGTGCCGGGGATGTTGCTCGTCGGCGACGCCGCGGGGATGGTCAACCCGTTCAACGGTGAGGGCATCGCGTACGCCATGGAGTCCGGCGAGCTCGCCGCCGAGCTGGTCCACGACGCGCTCGTGCTCGACCGTCCGGGGCTCGCCCACGTGTATCCGACCATCCTGCGCGAGCGGTATGGGCGGTACTTCCGGATCGGGACGAACTTCGTCCGCGCGATCGGCAACCCGACTGTGATGCGGACCCTCACCGATTACGGCCTGCCACGCGCGTGGCTGATGCGGTTCGCCCTTCGGGTGATGGGCAACCTCACGGACGGATCGGAAGGGGACCTGCAGGACAAGATGATGTACGGGCTCGAGCGCCTGGCCCGAGCGCCGTAGTCCAGGGGGAGAGGAGGACACAGGGCGTGGAGCTTTCCGAGTACCTGCCGGTCGTGGTGCTGGCGGTGCTCTCGCTGGGGTTCGCGGTGCTCTCGTTGGCCGCGTCTTCCCTCCTGCGGCCGCGCCGTCCCACGCCGGCCAAGCTCGCGCCCTACGAGTGCGGGATCGAGCCGGAGCGGCTGCCCCGGGGCGAACGCTTCAGCGTGAAGTTCTACGTGGTCGCGATGTTGTTCATCATCTTCGACGTCGAGACCATCTTCCTGTTCGCGTGGGCCATATCGGCCCGGGCCCTCGGCGTCTTCGGTTTGGTCGTGGTCGGAATCTTCATCGTGCTGCTCTTCGTGGTCGAGGGCTACGCCTGGCTGACGGGCGGCTTGGACTGGGGTGGGCGGGAGCGTCCGGCTCCGCCGGCCGCGCTCGAGCGGGACGAGGACCGGGAGCTCGTCGGTGCCGGTTGAGCGGATCGAGGGCTTCCAGGCCGGACGCGGACGCGGCGCGTCCGAGGAGGAAGAGCTCAAGCGCGGCATCCTGCTGACGACGCTCGATCGGGCCGTGGGATGGGCGCGGAAGCAGTCGATGTGGCCGGTCACCTTCGGGTTGGCCTGCTGCGCCATCGAGATGATGGCAACGGGCGCGGGAACGTACGACCTCTCTCGGTGGGGGATGGAGCTGTTCCGCGCCTCTCCCCGGCAGTCCGACCTGATGATCGTGGCCGGGCGCGTCAGTCAGAAGATGGGGCCGGTTCTTCGCACCGTCTACGACCAGATGCCCGAGCCCAAGTGGGTCATCTCGATGGGCGTGTGCGCTTCTGCCGGCGGGATGTTCACCAACTACGCCGTGATCCAGGGTGTCGACACGGTGGTTCCGGTGGACATCTACGTGCCGGGATGCCCGCCGAAGCCGGAGATGTTGATGTACGGGATCCTCCGGCTGCACGAGAAGGTTCGGACGGAGGGCACCTTCAAGTGAGGCCCGGCGAGCTGGCCGAGCGGATGCGGGCCCACACGCCCGACGTGGTAGTGGCGCGGGACGAGGTGACCGCGATCCTCGACCGGAGCGAGCTCGTCGGGACGCTGTCGGCCCTCCGGGCGGATCCCGAGCTGGCGTTCGATTTCCTGGCGAGCGTGACGGCCGCCGACTGGCCCGGACGCCGGCCGCGGTTCTGGATTGCGTACGACCTCGCCTCGATCGAGCACCGTCACCGGGTTCGAGTGAAGGTGGGCGTGGAGGGCGAGGACGCGCGCGTTCCGTCCGTCGTCTCGTTGTTCCCCACCGCGGACTGGCACGAACGCGAGACCTACGACTTCTACGGCATCGAGTTCGAGGGGCACCCCGACCTGCGCCGGATCCTGATGCCGGAGGACTGGGAGGGCTGGCCTCTCCGCAAGGACGAGGAGCTCGGCGGCGTCGACACGCGCTACAAGGGCGCCTTCATCCCGCCCGTCGACCGGAGGGTCACGTGAGCTCGTCGGGGCCCGCGTTCGATCCCGACCTTCGGGAGGTGGAGGCCTTCACCGAGGACGCCGGGTCCGTCGGCGAGCTCCGGCAGGAGACCATGGTGATCAACATGGGGCCCCAGCACCCGGGAACCCATGGCGTCCTCCGGCTGCTCCTGGAGCTCGACGGCGAGACCGTCGTGTCCTGCCGTCCCATCATCGGATACCTGCACACGGGGATCGAGAAGAACACGGAATACCGCACGTGGCAGCAGGGAGTCACGTTCGTCACTCGCGCCGACTACCTCTCCCCGTTCTTCAACGAGACCGCGTATTGCCTGGCCGCCGAACGCCTCCTTGGCATCGAGGCGCCCCCGCGCGCCCAGGTGCTCCGGGTCCTGTTCATGGAGATGAACCGGATCGCCTCGCACCTCGTGTGGCTGGCCACCACCGGGCTGGAGCTCGGCGCCGTGAGCGTCATGCTGTACGGGTTCCGCGAGCGCGAGATGGTGCTCGACCTCTTCGAGGCCGCCACCGGTCTGCGCATGAACCACGCGTACGTGCGGATCGGCGGCGTCGTGATGGACCTCCCCGCCGACGGCCCGGAGCGCATCCTGGACTGGCTCGAGGTGATGCCCAGTCGCATCGACGACTACGTGACGCTCCTGTCCGCGAACCCGATCTGGATCGAACGAAACGTCGACGTCGGTCTCCTCTCCGCCCAGGACGCGCTCGCGTTCGGCGTGACGGGTCCGTCACTGCGGGCGGCGGGGACCGCGAGGGACCTCCGCCGTGACGAGCCCTACTGCGGCTACGAGACCTACGAGTTCGACGTCCCCGTGCTCGACGGAGGCGATTGTTACGCGCGCTACGCCGTCCGAATCCAGGAGATGCGCGAGTCTCTGCGGATCGTTCGGCAATGCCTGGAGCGGCTCGAGGAGCCGGGGCCGGTCATGGTCGAGGACCCCAAGGTGCGCTGGCCCTCGAAGCTCGAGGTCGGGCCGGACGGGATCGGAAACTCCACCGCGTACGTCCGCCACATCATGGAGGAGTCGATGGAGGCCCTGATCCATCACTTCAAGATGGTGACCGAAGGCATCTCCGTCCCCGCCGGCGAGGTCTACGTCGCGGTCGAGTCCCCGCGGGGCGAGCTCGGCTACTACGTCGTGTCCGATGGTGGTCACCGTCCCTACCGGGTGAAGATCCGCGACCCGTCGTTCGTCAACCTCCAGGCGCTCCCGCACATGGTCGAGGACGGGCTGGTGGCCGACGTGATCGCGGCGATCGCGAGCCTGGATCCCGTCATGGGTGGGGCAGACCGCTGATGCGGGTGCTCTCGGACGATCTCCGCTCTCGGGCGGAGGGCATCGTCGAGCGCTACCCCAAGGGGCGGGAACGATCCGCGCTGATGCCGCTGCTGTACCTCGTGCAGTCCGTGGAGGGACGGGTGACGCGGGAGGGGATGCGCGAGGTGGCCGATCTCCTCGGCCTGACCATGGCGGAGGTCGAGTCGGTGGCGACCTTCTACACGATGCTCCGGCTCCGGCCCACCGGCCGGCACCTCATCAGCGTGTGCACGAACCTGTCGTGCGCCCTTCGCGGCGCGAACGGAGTGTACGAGGCGGCCCACCGGGAGACCGGCATCCCCCACGGCGGCGAGTTGTCCGAGGACGGGTTGTTCTCGGTGCACGAGGAGGAATGTCTCGGTGCGTGCGAGGGGGCGCCGGTGGTCCAGGTGGACTTCGCCAGCCACCACCGCGTGACCCCCGAACGGATGCGCGAGCTCGTGGAGCGGCTCCGGGCGGGCGAGGTCCCCACCCCGGATCTCGGCGACGCGCCGGCGGACTTCCGCCACGCCTCGCGCATCCTCGCCGGGATCGACGGCGCCGCCAGGCCGGGCGCCGACGGGCCGGGCGCCGACGACCGGGGGGACGGGGGGGCCGACGAGCGAGGCCACGAGCGAACGGCGGCCGGGTCGTGAAGCCGAGCGGCGGCCCCCCGACGAACAGGATCATCACGGCGAACTGGGGGAACCCCGACGTCCTCCCGATCGACGGCTACCGCGGGGCCGGCGGCTACGAGGGCCTCCGCGCCGCCCTCGGGACGAGCTCGGCCGAGGTGATCGAGACCGTCAAGGCCTCGGGGCTCCGCGGCCGGGGCGGGGCCGGGTTCCCGACGGGCGTGAAGTGGTCGTTCGTCCCACAGGACACGGGGAAGCCGACGTACGCCGTCGCGAACTTCGACGAGTCCGAGCCCGGGACGTTCAACAACCGCGAGCTCGTGGAGCGCGAGCCGCATCAGTTCCTCGAGGGGCTCGCGATCGCCGCCTACGGCGTCGCGAGCCATGAGGCCTACATCTACTGCCGGGGCGAGTTCCTGCACCAGGGACGCGTGCTCGAACGCGCCATCGCCGAAGCGTACGACCAGGGCGTGTTCGGACCGTCCGTGCTCGACAGCGGCTGGGCGCTCGACGTGGTCCTGCACCGGGGCGCCGGCGCGTACATCTGCGGCGAGGAGACGGCCCTGCTGTCCTCGCTTGAGGGGTACCGGGGGCAACCCCGCCTGCGGCCGCCGTTCCCCGCCGTCGAGGGCCTGTTCGGCTGCCCGACGCTGATCAACAACGTCGAGACGTTGTGCAACCTGCCCCACATCCTTCGAAACGGTCCGGAGTGGTTCGCCGGCATCGGGCGGGAGAAGTCGCCGGGCACGAAGATCTTCAGCGTCTCGGGCAAGGTGGAGCGGCCGGGCAACTACGAGGTGCCGCTCGGAACCCCGCTCCGGGTGCTGCTGGAGGAACACGCCGGCGGGGTGCTCGACGGCCGCCGGCTGAAGGCGTGGACGCCGGGCGGCTCGTCCACACCGTTCCTGACGGACGAGCACCTCGACCTGCCGCTCGACTTCGAGTCGATCGCCGAGGCCGGGTCGCTCCTCGGAACGGGGGCGATCATCGTGCTGGACGAGACCGACTGCATCGTCGAGGCAACGCGGCGACTGTTGGCGTTCTACGCCCACGAGTCGTGCGGGAAGTGCACGCCGTGCCGCGAGGGCACGTGGTGGGTGGAGCGCGTGCTCGCACGGATCGAGGCCGGCTACGGGCGTCCGGAGGACCTGCCGCTCCTGGACGACCTCGGGCAGAACATCCTGTTCCGGGCGTTCTGCGCGCTCGCCGACGGTGCGGTGAGCCCCATCCAGTCCAGCCTCCGGTTCTTCCGGGACGAATACGGACAACACGTCGAGGGGCACCGGTGCCCGTTCACGGGCCGCGGGCCGGGGATGGCGACCCACGGCGAGCCGGTGACGGAGTCCGACCTGTCGGAGGTGGCCGGATGACTCCCCAGGGCACGGTCACGCTCACGATCGACGGCAAAGAGGTCGCGGTCCCCGGAGGGACCCTGATCATCCGGGCCGCCGAGCGGCTGGGGATCGAGATCCCGCGCTTCTGCGATCATCCGTTCCTCGAGCCGGTCGGGGCGTGCCGGCAGTGTTACGTGGAGGTCGAGGGCCAACGCAAGCTCTTCACCTCGTGCACGACGGCCGTCGCGCCCGACATGGTTGTGCGGACCCAATACACGTCGGACGTGGTCCGGGACGCTCAGGAGGCCAACCTCGAGTTCCTCCTGCTCAACCACCCGCTCGACTGTCCCGTCTGCGACCGCGGCGGCGAGTGCCCTCTCCAGGACCAGGCGCTGGCATTCGGGCCCGGCGAGAGCCGGTACACGGAGCCCAAACGGGTCTACGCGAAGCCCATCCCGCTCTCTCCGCTGGTCAAGCTGGACCGGGAACGGTGCGTGCTCTGCGCCCGCTGCACCCGGTTCTGTGACGAGATCAGCGGCGACCGGTTCATCGAGCTGTTCGCCCGCGGAGCCGGCGAGCGCGTGTCGATCTCGGGCGGCGAGGATTTCCGGTCGCCGTTCAGCGGCAACACGGTGCAGATCTGTCCGGTGGGAGCGCTCACGTCTTCGACGTACCGCTTCGTTGCCCGGCCGTTCGACCTGTCCAGCGCCGACTCCGTGTGCGGTCACTGCAGCGCTGGCTGCAACGTCAAGGTGGACGTCCGCGGCGGCGAGATCGTGCGGGTGCTGGCCCGCGACAACCTCGAGGTGAACGACGCCTGGCTGTGCGACAAGGGACGGTACGCGTTCCGCCACCCGGACCTGCCCTCGCGCGTCACGACGCCGCTGATCCGCGATCGCGGCCTCGAGCCGGCCTCGTTCGGTGAGGTGCTCGGGACGATCGCCACGTGGTGCCGCGACGCGCGGGTGGCGTTCCTCGCGGGCGGCCGGCTGGCCGACGAGGACGCGTACGCGTTGTCCAAGCTCGCCCGGACCGTCGTGGGGACCAACGACCTCGACCACCGACGAGCCTTCCTGGGTGGCAAGGCCGAGGAGCTCGCGGCCGCGGCCCCGCTGGCGACGACCTATCGCGACGTCGAGCGGGCGAAGGTGATCCTGGTGGCCGGGCTCGACGCCGAGCAGGAGGTGCCGATCCTGCACCTGCGGATCCGCAAGGCGGCGCGCCGCGGGGCACGGGTCTTCGTCATCCACCCCCGGACCACCCGCCTGCACGACGTCGCGGAGCACGCGCTCTGCCGGCCCGAACATCAAACGTACGTGCTCGAGCAGATCCACGACGCGGACGGCGACGGCGACGGCTTCGTGGACCGCGTGGCCGCGGCCCTGCGGGGGGCCGGGGAGGACGGCGTCGTGTTGGCCGGCGAACGCCTTGCCGAACACCCGCTGGCTGCGGACGTCGCCCTCTCGGTGGCGCAGCGATACGGGGCACGGTTCGGCTACGTGACGCGGCGGGCGAACGACCGCGGGGCGCTGCGGGCCGGCGTCCATCCCGCCCTGCTCCCCGGGGGCCGCCGGGTGGATGACGCGGACCGGCGGGCCGAGGTCGAGTCGGTCTGGGGTTCCCTCACCGCGGCCGAGCGGGGGCGCTCGGGCCGGGAGATCCTCGAGGCCTGCGCCGCCGGCGAGATCGACCTCCTGTTCCTGGCCGGCGTCGACCCCCTTCGGGACCTGCCCGACGCCGGGCTGGTCCGCCGGGCCCTCGGCAACGTCCGGTTCAAGGTCGTCCAGGGATTGGAGCTCGGTGGCCTCGAGCCGTACGCGGACGCGTTCCTCCCGGCGGCGGCCTGGGCCGAACGGGAGGGGACGGTCACGGATTGGGAGGGTCGCCCGCAGGAGATCCGTCCGGTCCGGTCGGCGGCCGGGGTGTCCCGGCCGGACTGGGAGATCTTCGCCGTCCTCGCCGCGGCCATGGGAGGCGACCTCGGATTCGAAACGATCGAGGAGCTTCGCGC
This sequence comes from Actinomycetota bacterium, assembly GCA_036374435.1. Classification (GTDB taxonomy): domain Bacteria; phylum Actinomycetota; class UBA4738; order UBA4738; family HRBIN12; genus CALGFI01. The sequence continues at coordinate 55,517 of DASUTU010000030.1, forward strand.
GGAGGCCGGCCGCCTGCTCGAGCCGCGGCACGCGTCGGTCCGGACCGACGCGTGGACCGGGACCGGCCGGCCGCAGCTCCTGGGGGACCTGACGTTGTTCACCTATCCGCTGCTCGTGGACGAAGGCCGCCTCTCCGACGGCGCCGACGATCTCAAGGCGGCGCTCGCCGAGGAGCCGTTCGTCGAGGTGCACCCGGAGGACGCCGAGAAGCGGGGCGTCCTGGACGGCGGCAGGGTACGGGTCCGGACGGACCTCGGACAGGCCGAGGTGCCGGTCCGGGTGACGCCGGACGTGGCGCCCGGGTCCGTGTTCGTGCCGTTCAACCAGCGGGACCTGGCCGCGAACACCCTGCTGGCGCGAGGGTTCGTGGAGCCGGCGACGATCGAACCCGTCCCGGAGCCGGCCGAGGCCGGCGCCGCCGCATCGGAGGGAGCCGCCTAGTGGACTGGCTCGACTGGGTGCTGCTCGTGGTCCGGGTCGTCGTCGTGTTCTTCGCGCTCCTGCTCTCGGTCCTGCTCCTGATCTGGATGGAGCGCAAGGTCATCGCCGACATGCAGACGCGGGTCGGCCCGATGCGCGCGGGGCCCCGTGGGCTGCTGATCACGCTCGCCGACGGCATCAAGCTCTTCTTCAAGGAGGGCATCACGCCCACCCTGGTCGATCGCCCCGTCTACCTGGTTGCGCCCGTGATCGCGATGTTGCCCGCGTTCCTCGCCTTCGCCGTGATCCCGTTCGGGACGAGCGTGACGGTGTTCGGCCGCGAGATCCCGTTCCAGATCGCCGACCTGAACATCGGCGTCTTGTGGGTCCTGGCCATGGGGTCGCTGATGGTCTACTCGATCGTGCTGGCGGGATGGTCGAGCGGGTCGAACTACCCGTTGCTCGGCGGGATCCGCTCCTCGGCACAGATGATCAGCTACGAGATCGGCATGGGCCTCGCGCTCGTCGCCGTGTTGTTGTACTCGGACTCGCTTCGGATGTCGGAGATCGTGGCGAACCAGGACTCGGTGTGGAACGTGATCCCGCAGTTCCCCGCGTTCGTGATCTATCTCGTGGCCGGGCTGGCCGAGACGAACCGCCCGCCGTTCGACCTGCCGGAGGCCGAGTCGGAGCTGGTCGCCGGCTACCACACCGAATACAGCGGCATCAAGTTCGCGATGTTCTTCCTCGGCGAATACCTCAACGCCGTGACGGTGGCGGCCGTGGCGACCACCCTGTGGCTGGGCGGATGGCGCGGCCCGGCTCCGGACTTCCTGCCGTGGCTGTGGCCGGTCCTGTGGTTCCTGGTCAAGGTGCTGGCCGTCCTCTACGCCTACATCTGGATCCGCGCCACGTTGCCTCGGTTCCGCTACGACCGGCTGATGGCGTTCGGGTGGAAGTTCCTGATCCCGTTCGGCCTGCTGTGGGTCCTGGCCACCGGGGCCGTGGTCGTGCTCCCGGAGGCTTACGGCCGGCAGGCCGTCGTCACGGGGGCGGCGATCGTGGTCGGTCTCGTCCTGGCGCTCTCGCTGATCTGGCCGCTGTTCTCGCGGCCGGCGGATCGGACGCGGGAGGTGACGCCGTCGTGAGCGAGCGGGGCCGTCCACCGCGCCCGGACTTCGGCTCGGCGATCGCCGCCGTGAGCAAGGGGCTGGCGACGGTCTTCAAACAGATCTTCCGGCGCGACGTCACCGAGCAGTACCCCAAGGAGATCGTGCCGCCGCCGCCCCGCAGCCACATCGGCCGGCACCTGCTGAACCGTCACGAGAACGGGCTCGAGAAGTGTATCGGCTGCGAGCTGTGCGCGTACGCGTGTCCGGCCGACGCGATCTGGGTCGAGGGAGCCGACAACGACCCGGAGAACCCGACGAGCCCGGGCGAGCGGTACGCGAAGGACTACCAGATCAACTACCTGCGCTGCATCATGTGCGGTCTGTGCGTCGAGGCGTGCCCGACCCGGGCCCTCACGCTCACGAGCGCGTTCGAGATGAGCTACACGTCCCGGGAGGACGCGATCCTGACCAAGCAGGAGCTCCTGGAGCCGCCCTTGCCGCTCGGGACGGCGCCGGGGACGAGGGAGGGGTAGCCGGTGCCGCTCGACAACCTCGTCTTCTGGGTGTTCGCGCCGATCTGTGTCGGAAGCGCCCTGGCGATGATCCTGCAGCGCAACGCGGTGCACGCCGCGCTCCTCCTCGTCGTCAACTTCTTCACGATCTCGGTCTTCTACCTGGTCCTCGGCGCCTCGTTCCTGTTCGCGGTGCAGATCATCGTGTACGCGGGCGCCATCATGGTGCTGTTCCTCTTCGTGATCATGCTCCTGGGCGTGGATCGAGACGAACCGCTGGTCGAGCGGATCCGGGGACAACGCGCCCTCGGCGTGACGCTCGGGGTCGGGATCTTCCTGGAGCTGTTCTTCGCCGTCCGAGCCGGCATCGGGTTCGCCACGCGGGCGCCGGCGTCCTTCGACCGGGTCGCCAACGAGGGCGGCAACCCGGTCGCGTTGTCGCGCGTGTTGTTCCGGGATTACTTCTTCCCCTTCGAGGTCACCTCGGTGCTGCTGATCGTCGCCGCCGTGGCGGTCATGGTGCTGGCGTCCCGGCAGCGCCGGGCGATCACGCGGGCCGAGGTCGAGCGCGCCGCGGCTCAGAGCCCGGCTCGAGAGACGGCTCCGGATCCGGCGCCGTGAGGACGCCCATCTCCTACTTCCTGATCGTGTCCGGGATGCTCTTCGCCATCGGCACCGTGGGCGTGTTGGTTCGCAAGAACGCGCTCGTGATCTTCATGGCGGTCGAGCTCCAGCTGAACGCGGTGAACCTGTCGCTGGTCGCGTTCAGCCGTATGCACAACAACCTGAACGGGCAGGTCATGGCGTTCTTCTCCATGGTCGTGGCCGCCGCCGAGGTCGTGGTCGGCCTGGCGATCATCGTGACCATCTACCGCCGTCGCCAGAGCGCCAGCGTGGACGACGCGAACGTGTTGCGAGGGTGAGCGGATGTTCGACCTGGCCTGGCTGATCCCCGCGCTCCCGCTCGCCGGGGCGGTCCTGAACCTGTTCGCCGGACGCCGCCTGGGGAGCCGGGCCGGCTGGGTGGCCTCCGCGCTCGTCGCGGCCTCGTTCGCCGTGGCCGTCGCCGTCCTGATCGATCTCGTGGCGCTGCCGGGCGAGGAGCGTCGTCACGCGGTTCGGCTGTTCGAGTGGATCGCGGCCGGAGCGTTCCGGGTCGAGGCGACCATCCTGCTCGACCCGCTGTCGATGACGATGACGCTCGTCGTCACCGGCGTGGGGGCGCTGATCCACGTCTACGCGGTCGGCTACCTGGAGAACGACCCGCGCGTGGGCCTGTTCTTCTCGTACTTCAACCTGTTCGTGTTCTTCATGTTGATGCTCGTCTTGGCGGACAACTACCTCGTGCTCTACCTGGGGTGGGAGGGCGTCGGCCTCTGTTCGTACCTCCTGATCGGCTTCTGGCACGACCGTCCCGTCGCGGCGAGCGCCGCCAAGAAGGCGTTCGTCACCACCAGGATCGGCGACGCCGCGATGATGTTGGGGCTCGTCTTGATCTTCGTGCACCTGGGGACGCTCGACTTCGAGACCGTTCTGGGGCCGGAGGCCGGGGCGCTCTCGAACGGCGCGGCGACGGCGATCGCCCTCCTGCTGCTGGCCGGCGCCGTCGGCAAGTCCGCGCAGCTCCCGCTCCACGTCTGGTTGCCCGACGCCATGGAGGGCCCCACGCCGGTCTCGGCCCTGATCCACGCGGCGACGATGGTGACGGCGGGCGTGTACCTCATCGTCCGGTCGCACCCGCTCTTCGAGGCCTCCGACATCGCGCTCACGGTGGTCCTGGTGGTCGGACTCCTGTCGGCGATCTACGCCGCGCTCGCCTCGATCGGCCAGTTCGACGTCAAGCGCGCCCTGGCCTATTCAACGATGAGCCAGATCGGCTTCATGTTCTTCGCCGCCGGCATGGGTTTCTACGCCGGGGCGATGCTCCTGCTGGTCGCGCACGCCTTCTACAAGGCCCTGTTGTTCCTGACGAGCGGCAACGTGATGCACGGCCTGCACGACGAGACCGACCTTCGGGCCATGGGAGGCCTCCGGTCGGAGATGCCCGTCTCGACCGCGTGGTTCGGCATCGGGGCGCTGGCGCTGGCCGGGGTGCCGCCGCTGGCCGGCTTCTTCGCCAAGGACCACATCGTGAACTTCGCCTCACAGTCGGGGCGGGCGACGGCATGGGTCCTGGCCTCGATCGCCGCGTTCATCTCGGCGGTGTACATCTCGCGGCCGCTCTTCCTGGTGTTCTTCGGACGCCGGCGGACGGAGGCCCGGGCGCACGAAGCGCCGTGGCGCATGCACGCACCGCTGGCGGTCCTGGCCGCCGGCGCCGTGACGAGCGGCCTGGTTCTCGGGCTCCAGGCCGAGGGCGGCCTGCTCGAACGGTTCCTGGAGCCGGTGACGGGCGCGGCCCACGGCACCGGGACCGGTCCCTCCGAGGCCGTGTTGATCGCCGTCTCGATCGTGATCGCCGTGGCGGGGGTGGCCGTCGCCTGGTGGATCTGGGGATCCGAGCGCGTCGACTGGCAGTCGTTCCCCGAGCGTCAGCCCGAGCTCGCGGGGTGGCTCTCGAACGCCTTCTACCTGAACGCGCTGTATTCGTGGCTGGTCCGGGCTCCGGGGCTGGGGTTCGGCCGGGGCCTCCGAGTCGTGGACGACCGCGTCGTGGACGGGGCGGCCAACGAGCTCGGCGTCGCGGTCACGCGCTCGTCCCGCCTCGCCCCCATCCTGCAGTCCGGGTTGGTCCGCTCGTACGCGCTCGCGTTCCTGCTCGGTGCGGTCGTGCTCCTGCTCTTCATGGGGTTGCGGTTCTGATGCCCTGGCTCACGGTGCTCATCTTCCTGCCGCTGCTCGGGGTCCCGGTGCTCGCGTTGTGGCCGCGGATGTCGGACGCCGTCGCCCGGTGGGTGACGCTCGTGGTGATGGTGGCCACGTTCATCGTGGCCCTCGGCGCCCTCGGCGCCTTCGACCCGCAGGTCGCCGGGTATCAGCTGGTCGAGCGGGTCGAGTGGGTGTCGTCGGCGGGCCTGGCGTACCTGGTGGGCGTCGACGGGTTCAGCATCTGGCTGGTCGTCTTGACCGCGTTCCTGTTCCCGGTGGGGCTGCTGGCCGCGTGGACCACGACCCATCGCGTCCGGCTGTTCATGGCGCTGTCGCTGCTGCTCGAGACCGTGGTGCTGGGGTCGTTCTGCGCGCTCGACCTGTTGTTGTTCTTCGTGTTCTTCGAGGCGCTGCTGGTCCCCATGTTCCTGATCATCGGGGTCTGGGGATCGGGCCGGCGTGTGTACGCGAGCGTCAAGTTCTTCCTCTACACGATGTTCGGCTCCGCGTTCATCCTCGCCGCCACCGTCTACCTCTGGTTCCAGACATCGGCGCAGTTCGGACAGGGGAGCTTCGACCTTCGCCAGATGGAGCAGCTCTCCTTGGGCGTGACGGCGCAGCGATGGCTGTTCGTCGCGTTCTTCGTCGGGTTCGCGGTGAAGGTGCCGATCTTTCCTCTGCACACGTGGCTCCCCGACGCCCACACGGAGGCTCCCACGCACGGATCGATCGTCTTGGCCGCGCTCCTGCTGAAGGCCGGTCCGTACGGGATCCTCCGGTTCAATCTCGACCTGTTCCCCGAGGCCAGCCGGTATTTCGCGGACGCCATCGCGGTGCTGGCCGTGATCGGCATCGTCTACGGCGCCATCGTGGCCATGATGCAGACCGACGTGAAACGCCTGGTGGCGTATTCGTCCGTGAGCCACATGGGGTTCGTGATCCTGGGGATCTTCACGTTCACCACCGAGGGGATGAGCGGCGCGGCGATCCAGATGGTGAACCACGGGTTGGCCACCGGGCTGCTGTTCTTCGCCATCGGGATGTTGTACGAGCGCACGCACACCCGAGAGATGGACGAGATGAGCGGCCTGGGGCAGGTGACGCCGTGGATCGCGGGGACGTTCCTGGTGGCGAGCCTGTCCTCGATCGGCCTGCCCGGACTGAACAACTTCGTCGGCGAGTTCCTGGTGATCCTGGGGGCGTTCGGGGCGGACCGATGGTTCGGCGCCTTCGCCGTCAGTGGGGTGGTGCTCGCCGCGATCTACCTGCTGTGGGCGTACCAGCGCACGTTCCACGGGCCGGCCCGCGAGGGGCAACGCGGCCTGGCGGACATGGTGCCCCGCGAGTTCGCGGCCGTGGTGCCGGTCGTCGCCGCGATGATCTTCATCGGCGTGTACCCCAAGGTCGTGCTCGACCGGATCAACCCGACCAGCGACGGCGTCGTCCGGTGGGTCGAGACGGTGGAGGTCGATCAGCCCGACCTGCCCGGCGGGCTTCGGGCCGACGTCCAACCCGACTACGCGCCGCCGGAGGGCGTCATCGCGGCGGAGCGGGCGGGGGTTCGGGGGGCTCAAGGAGCGAGCGCGAATGCGCGAGCGTTCGCCCCCCGAGGGGAAGGCCCGTGATCGGCACCCCCGCCATCGACCTGGGACCCGTCGTCCCCGAGCTCATTCTGGTGGGGACGGCCATCCTGGTCTTGCTGGGCGCCGCGCTGGCGCGGCGGGTCGAGCCGCTCGGCTGGTTGTTCGTCTCGCTGGCCGGGGTGGGCGGCGCCGCGGCGGCCGCGGTGGCGCTCTGGGACCGCGAGGGGGACCTGACGGTCCTGGGCGGAACGGTCGCCGCCGACCGGTTCGGGGTTGCGGTTCGATTGATCCTGCTGGCCATCGCGGCGATCGGCCTCGTCCTCGGCCACCACTACTTCGAACGTTCGGGCGAGGGCCGGCCGGAGTTCTACCCGCTCGTGCTGTTCGCGACCTCTGGCATGACGCTCATCGCCGTCGCCACCGACCTGATCCTGGTGTTCCTGGCGCTCGAGGTACTGTCGCTGTCGCTGTACGTGTTGACCGGCCTCGGATCGCGGCTGGGCTCGATCGAGGGCGCGATGAAGTACTTCTTGCTCGGCGCGTTCTCCTCGGCCTTCTTCCTGTTCGGCGTCGCGATGGCCTACGGCGCGACGGGATCCACGGGCTTCGCCGACGTGGCGTCCTCGCTGGCGGGCCGGACCGACGGGCTGGCGCTGGCCCTGACCGGGCTGGGGCTGCTCGCCGTGGGGTTCGCCTTCAAGGTCTCCGCCGTCCCCTTCCACATGTGGACGCCGGACGTGTACCAGGGGGCCCCCACGGCGGTGACGGCGTTCATGTCGGCCGCCACGAAGGTGGCCGGGTTCGCGGCGTTGATGCGTCTGTTCAACATCGCGCTCCAGCCACTCGCCTGGGACTGGCGGCCGATCGTGTGGGCCCTGGCGGCCGTTTCGGTCGTGGCGGGCAGCGTGTTGGCCATTGCCCAGCGCGACGTCAAGCGCCTGCTCGCGTATTCGAGCATCGCCCACGCCGGGTTCGTGCTCACGGGCTTGACCGCGGCCGGCGAACCCGGCATCAGCGCGGGCCTGTATTACCTGCTCGCGTACTCGCTGACCATTCTCGGGGCGTTCGGCGTGGTCATGCTGGTGTCCTCGCGGGGCGACCGGCGCACCGAGCTGGAGGCCTACCGAGGCCTGGGCATGCACAGCCCGGTGCTGGCCGGCCTCCTGGCCGTCTTCCTCCTGTCGCTCACGGGGATCCCGCCGACGGCCGGGTTCGTGGCGAAGGTCGCGGTGTTCAGCGCCGCGATGGAGGCCGGAGGGTGGCCGCTCGTGTTGATCGGCGTCGTCGCGAGCGTGGTCGCCGCCTATTTCTACCTGCGGGTCATCGTGTTGATGTTCATGCACGAGCCGGAGGGCGAACCCGAGACCGACCGAGGCTGGGTGCCGAGGTTCGTCGTGGGGCTGCCGGCGGCCCTCGTGCTGATCCTGGGCGTGTTCCCGGGGCTCGTGGTCGGCTTCCTGGAGACCGCGGCGGTGTTGCGCTGGTGACGCCGACGCGCGTCCTCAGGGTAGGGTCGGGGTCGTGAGCCGGCGCGTCATCCCAGGCCTCGAAGCGCCCGACCCGGGGCTCGAGCGCGACATCCGGGCCCGCCTGGACCAGGTCGAGGAGGCTCTGGAGAAGGCCGTGCGGGCGGACTCGAACCTGCTCGGCGAGACCGCCCAGTACCTGCTCTCCGCGGGCGGGAAGCGGTTCCGCCCGATCCTCACGTTGTTGTCGGGGTACTTCGGCGACCCGGCCGATCCGCGGTTGATCCCCGGGTCGGTCGCCATCGAGCTCGTGCATCAGGCCACCCTGTACCACGACGACGTGATCGACGAGGCCGACGCGCGGCACGGCGTCCCCGCCGCCAACGTCCGGTGGAGCAACACCGTCGCCATCCTGACGGGGGACTACCTGTTCGCGAAGGCGTCGGAGATCTCGACCGACCTCGGGACCGACATCTGCGCCCTGCTGGCTCGGACCATCGCCGTCCTGTGCGACGGGCAGATCCGGGAGGTGGAGGCCGCCGGCCGCGTCGAGCAGACGGTGGACGCCTACATGGAGATCATCCGCCGCAAGACCGGGGCGCTGATCGCGACGTCGTGCCGGCTCGGCGGGATGCTCTCGGACGCCCCCGCGGAGTCCGTCGACGTGCTGGAGCAGTTCGGCGAGGCGCTGGGGCTCGCCTTCCAGCTCTCCGACGACATCATGGACTTCACCTCTACCAAGCAGGAGCTGCAGAAGCAGCCCGGTCAGGACCTCAAGGAAGGCGTGTACACGTTCCCGGTGCTGCACGCCCTCGTCGACGGCGAACGCGCCGAGGAGCTGGGGGCGATCCTTCGATCGGGACCGCCGGAGGGGCCCGAGCTGGAGCGGGCGCTGGCCATCATCCACTCGTCCGAGAGCCTGTCGGTGGCGCGAGCCGCCGTGGTCGCGGAGGTCGACCTGGCCCACGGCCTCGCGTCCCGACTGCCGGTTGGCCCCGCCCGAGCGGCGTTGGAGCAGCTCGCGGAGTTCCTCGCTACGCGGTGCGGCGCCAGGCAGGGGGGTGCGGCGGACTCATGAAGCGATCCGCACGGCGCGGCAGTCCCCCGGGAGGGAGGGCTGAGCAGGTGATGTTGCTAGAATCCGCGCTGCTCGCGAAAACCTTCACAAGCGTGGAAAGTCGCCGGTGAGCACCTATTACGAGTCCTACGGAGTCGTTCTCGCGGTCCTGGTCGTCGGTGGTGGTTTGGTCGCGGTCGCCTTCGGAGCCGCACGACTGATCGCGCCCAGGCGCCCCCTGCCGGAGAAGCTGCTGACCTACGAATGCGGGATCGACCCGGTGGGGCAGGGGTGGTCCCAGAGCCAGGTGCGCTACTACATCTACGGGTTCCTGTTCGTGATCTTCGACATCGAGGCCGTCTTCCTGTTCCCCTGGGCCAGGATCTTCGAGGACCTCGGCTACCAGGCCGTGGCCGAGATGGCCATCTTCATCGGCATCCTGGGGGCGGGCCTGCTCTACGCCTGGCGGAAGGGGGTCCTGCGATGGGCCTGATCACCGAACGCACCGGGCTCGCGCAGATCCAGCCCATCAAGTTCATCCTCAACTGGGGACGCAAGTATTCGCTGTGGGTGTTCAACTTCGGGCTGGCCTGCTGCTCGATCGAGTTCATCGCCGCCTCGACCTCCAAACACGACTTCATCCGGTTCGGCGTGATTCCGTTCGCGCACGGCCCGCGCCAGGCCGACCTCCTCGTGATCGCCGGGACGCCGACCGACAAGATGGCCCCGGTCATCAAGCGGCTCTACGACCAGATGGCGGACCCCAAGTACGTCATCTCGATGGGGTCGTGCGCCAACTGCGGGGGTCCGTACTGGGACTCGTATTCGGTGTTGAAGGGGATCGACCAGGTCCTGCCGGTGGACGTCTACGTGCCCGGGTGCCCGCCGAGGCCCGAGGCGCTCCTGGAGGGCATCGTCCGGCTCCAGCAGAAGATCGAGAAGGAAGACATCAGGGAGAAGTGGAGTGGCAGGCTCACGGCCGCTACCCCCTCCTGAGGTCGAGACGCGCGTCCGCGCGCAGTTCGGGGACGACGTCCTTGCGGTCGAGGACCAGGTCGGACACGCCGTCGTGACCGTCTCCCTGGCGCGGTACCACGAGCTGGTGCAGTTCCTCCGTGACGAGCCGGACTTCGCCTGCGACTACTGCGACTTCACCTCCGGCGTCGATCGCGGCGACGAGGGCATCGAGATCGTCACGCACGTCTTCTCCACCACGCTTCACCACAACGTCCGGGTTAAGGTCCGGCTGCCCGCGGACGACCCGGTCTGCCCCACGATCTCGGACCTGTATCCGACCGCGGACTGGCACGAGCGGGAGACGATGGAGATGTTCGGGGTCACGTTCGAGGGCCACCCCACCCCCGTTCGGCTGCTCCTGCCCGAGCCGTTCGAGGGCCACCCGCTCCGCAAGGACTTCGAGCTGATGTCGCGGGTCGTCAAACCCTGGCCGGGGGCCGCCGAGGGCGAAGAGGAGGAGGAAGAGTGATCGCCCAGTCCGGGGTGAGCTTCGTCGACCAATGGTTCGACGTCTACTGGCTCGTTCTGGTGGTGAAGGCCGCCATCGTCCTCGGCTTCTTCCTCGTGGCCCCGCTCGGCATCGGATACATGGAGCACAAGGTCCTCGCCCACATGCAGGGGCGTCTCGGCCCGATGTACGCGGGACGATTCCACGGGTGGGCCCAGCTCGTGGCCGACGGGATCAAGTTCGTCCAGAAAGAGGACGTGATCCCCGCCGCGGCCGATCGCTGGGCGTACTCGCTGGCTCCGGCGGTGGCGCTCGTGCCGTACCTCGCGGTGTTCGTGGTGATCCCGTTCTCCGCCGAGATCTACATCCTCGATCTCGACGTGGGGATCTTCTTCGTCCTGGCCATCTCGTCCGTCGGGGTGATCGGGACGCTGATGGCGGGGTGGGCCTCGGCGAACAAGTTCTCGTTGATCGGAGCCTTGCGGGGCGCCGCTCAGCTGATCGCCTATGAGCTCCCGTTGGTGCTGGCCGCCGCCTCGGTCGTCATGCAGGCCGGCACGTTGTCGATGATCGGCATCGTCGAGGCCCAGGCCCGGTACTGGTTCGTGCTGACGCAGCCCATCGGTTTCTTCATCTTCATGGTGGCCGCGCTGGCCGAGCTGACGAGGCCGCCGTTCGACATGCCGGTCGCGGACTCGGAGATCATCTTCGGCCACATGACCGAATACACCGGGTTGAAGTTCGCGTTCTTCCTGCTGGCCGAGTACGGGGGCATCGTGGCGCTCTCGGCGGTGGCGTCCGTGTTGTATCTCGGCGGGTACCAGGCGCCGCCGTTCCTCGGGGCCATCCCGGCACCGCTGTGGATGGCGGCGAAGATCGGCGCGTTGTCGTTCGTGATCATCTGGCTGCGGGCCACCTATCCGCGGCTTCGCGAGGACCAGCTCCAGCGCGGGTCGTGGCTGGCGCTGATCCCGCTGGGCCTGCTCCAGGTGCTCGTCGTCGGCGCGGTCAAGGTGGCGGTCTAGATGGCGATCGAGGAGCGCGAGACGCTGGTCTCCCCGGACGTGGAGGGGATGGGCCTCGGCCTGATCAAGGGGCTCGGGGTCACGCTGAAACACGCCCTTCGGCGCTCGGTCACCCAGCAGTATCCCGAGGTCAAGCCGGACCTCCCCGCGCGCACCCGAGGCGTCATCGCGCTCAAGGAGGCGAACTGCACCGTCTGTTACAAGTGCGCGCGCGAATGCCCCGACTGGTGCATCTACATCGACGCGCACAAGGAGACGCACGACCCGGCTTCCGGTGGCAAGGCGCGGTCGGTGAAGGTGCTGGATCGGTTCGCCATCGACTACGCGCTCTGCATGTACTGCGGGATCTGCGTCGAGGTGTGCCCTTTCGACGCCTTGTTCTGGAGCCCGGAGTTCGAGTACTCGGAGTACGAGATCGACCTGCTCACGCACGAGAAGGAGAAGCTCGAGGAGTGGACCTACACGGTCCTGCCCCCGCCCGAGCTCGAGGTCGGCGCCGAGCCGTCGATTGAGGACAAGGGGGGTGGCGCTGGGGCAGGGGCTCCGGGCTCCGGTTCGGCGGCTGGATCGCCGCCTCCGGTCGCTCCGGCGCCCGTAGCCGCCTCACAGTCGCCCTCCGTCCCCACCCCAACGCCTGCCGAGGCCGCCCCCGCCGCTGCGACCGCGCCCGCCGCCGAAGCCGCCCCCCAGACCGCGGAGGTCACTCCCTCGCCAACGGAAGCCGGGGAGCGGGTCGAGGTGGAGCCGGATCCGGAGACGTTCGAGCGCGTCCTGGCGGAACAGCTGGCGCAGGGGAAGGATCGGCGCGTCGCCGAAGGACAAGCGCGCCGGGCGGCGATGCTCGAGGCCCGACGCAGGGCGGGCGGCGGATGACGGGTCAGGAGTACGCGTTCCTCGTGTTGTCCGTCGTTGGCGTCGGCGCGGCCATTCGCGTCGTGACGGCGCGAAACGTCGTGCACGCCGCGCTGTACCTGGTCGTCACGCTCTCGATGGTGGCGGGCGCGTACCTGATCCTCTCGGCCGAGTTCGTGGCGTGGGTGCAGGTCCTCATCTACGTCGGGGCCGTGGTGATCCTGTTCCTGTTCGGCCTCATGTTGACGAAGGCGCCGATCGGGCGCGAGGCCCTCGACAACCAGCGGCGGGGTGTGGCCTTCCTCGTTGGGCTGGCCATCCTGGCCGGGCTGGTCTTCCTGATCCAGGACGCGTTCGGGTGGGACGAGTCGCGGATCGACCCCTCCGGAGGAGGCGCCGCCGAGGTCGGGTCGGCGATCTTCTCTCGGTTCGTCCTTCCGTTCGAGGTCGTGTCCTTCCTGCTGCTGGCGGCGCTGATCGGGGCCATCGTGCTCTCCCGGAGGGACGACTCGACGTGATCCGCCTGGCGCTCCCCCTGCTGTTCTCGGCCGCGCTGTTCGCCACCGGGGTGTACGGCGTCCTGGCCCGGCGCAACGGGGTCCTGGTGCTGATGTCGATCGAGCTGATGCTCAACGCCGTGAACGTGAACCTGATCGCGTTCGGCCAGTGGCTTGGCGACCTGACGGGGCAGGTCTTCGGGCTGTTCGTGATCGCGGTTGCCGCCGCCGAGGTGGGCATCGGCCTCGCCATCGTGATCCTCATCTACCGCAACCGGGAGACGATCAACGTGGACGAGGTGAACCTCCTCAAGTGGTAGCCGCCGTGCTGCTCCACGTCGAGGAGGCCGCTCCGGCCCCGAACTGGTTCGTCGACAACGCGTGGTTGATCGTCCTGCTGCCCTTCGTCTCGGCGGCCTTGACGTTGTTCGTCGGAAAGCGGACGCCGGGCAAGGGGGCCGTGTACGGGATCGCCGCCATGGCGGCCGGCCTGGTGCTGTCGATCGGCGTGTTGTGGCAGTTCGTCCAACACGGGGGCGGCACCTACGAACGGTCGGTCGAGTGGTTCACGATCGGTTCGCTCCACATGGAGCTCGGGCAGCTCGTCGACGGCCTGTCCGCGGTGATGATGATCGTCGTGACGGCGATCTCGCTGAGCGTGCACGTGTATTCGGTCGGTTACATGCACGGCGACCAGCGCTACACGTGGTTCTTCGTCGTCCTGTCGCTGTTCAGCGGGGCGATGCTCAACGTGGTCGCGGCCAACAACCTGTTCCAGCTCCTCGTGGGGTGGGAGATCATGGGCGTCTGCTCCTACCTGCTGATCGGCCACTGGTGGGAGGAGCACGTCAACTCGAGCTCGGCGGTCAAGGCGTTCCTCACCACCCGCATCGGCGACGTCCCGTTCATGTTCGGCGTGTTCGTCCTGATCGCCGCGACCGGATTCGCCACGTCGAACATCGGCGAGATCGGTGAGATCGTCGCGGGCGGCGAGCTGTCGATCGCCTTGGTGTCGCTGGCGGCGCTCCTGCTGTTCGGGGGGACGATCGGCAAGTCCGCCCAGTTCCCGCTGCACGTTTGGTTGCCCGACGCCATGGCCGGCCCCACGCCGGTGTCCGCCCTGATCCACGCCGCGACGATGGTCGCGGCGGGTGTCTACCTCGTCGGCCGGCTGTTCGAGGTCTTCTGGCACGCCGACCCGACCGTGCTCCTGGTGGTCGGCGTCGTCGGCGGGATCACGATGCTGGGCGCCGCGCTGCTCGGCCTGGTTCAGGACGACATCAAACGCGTCCTGGCGTATTCGACCGTGTCACAGCTCGCCTACATGGTCGGGGCGATGTCGCTCGGCCCCATCGGGCGGGATGCCGCCTTCTTCCACCTGTTCACCCACGCCTTCTTCAAGGCGCTGCTCTTCCTTGGTTCGGGATCGGTGATCCACGCCTGTCACACCAACAATATGAGCGAGATGGGCGGGCTGCGGCGACCGATGCCGGTCACGTTCTGGACGTTCCTGATCGGGTCCGCCGCGCTCGCCGGCGTGCCGCCGCTGGCGGGTTTCTGGTCGAAGGACGAGCTGCTGGTCGCGGCGTCCGAGGGGCACGAGGTCCTGTTCACGGTCATGGTGGTGACGGCGATCGTCACGGCCTTCTACACCACGCGGATGGTGCTCCAGACGTTCTTCGGGGAGTACCGCGGACAGGGACACGCGCACGAGTCGCCGACCTCGATCGTCGGGCCGCTGGTGGCGCTGGCGGGCGCCACGGCGGTCGTCGGGTTCCTGGGCGCCGCGCCGGCCGGCGCCCCGTTCTTCGACTGGGTCTTCTTCGAGGAGCCGGAGGAGGTCCACGTCGTCGGCTGGGTGGTCGCCGCCTCGGTGGCCGCCGTGGCGATCGGCGTCGCGGGCGGCTACGCCCTGTACCGGAGATGGACCGAGCGCGACCCCGCCCGCTCGCTGGGTCCCGCGTACACGCTGCTCGAGAACAAGTACTACCTGGACGAGCTGTACTGGAAGGGCCTCATCCGGCCCGTGCGCGACCAGGTCGCGGCGTTCGTGAACTGGACCAACCGGTACGTGCTCGACGGCATCGTCAACGGGGCGGGGGTCCTGGCGCGTGCGGTCTCGGGCGTCATCGCCTGGTTCGACCACAAGGTGATCGACGGGGCCGTCAACGGCGCCGCGAACACGGCCGGGTTCACCGGCGGGATCCTTCGCTACATCCAGTCCGGCAACGTCCAGCGCTACGCCGCGTTCCTGTTCACCGGCGTGGTGATCCTGACGGTCATCATCACGAGGATCTGAGAGGGGGTGCGGGGACTGACGGAGCGAGCCCGTGAGCGAGCGGTCGTCCCCCACGCGGAAGGGTGGGAGAGCAGATGACCTGGGAGAACTCGGCGATCACGATCGCCACGTTCCTGCCGCTGGTGGGGGCGCTGGTGATCGCGCTCGTGCCTCGCGAGAGCGACCGGGCGGTTCGAGCCCTGGGGATCGTCGTCACCGGAGCGGCGCTGGTGGTCGCGTTGGCGCTGGCCGTCTCGTTCGACTACGGAGCGGCCGGGCTCCAGTTCGAGCTCGACACACGATGGATCCCCGCGATCGACGCCCGGTACCACGTCGGGATCGACGGGATCTCGCTGCCGCTGTACCTGCTCACGTTCGCCCTGTCGTTCCTGTGCGCCGTCTACTCGTGGCGAGTCGTCCCGAGCCCCGGCAAGACCAAGGGGTTCATCGCGCTGATGCTGCTCCTGGAAACCGGCATGGCCGGAACGTTCATCGCGTTCGATCTGATCCTGTTCTTCATCTTCTGGGAGCTGGTGCTGGTCCCGATGTACTTCCTCATCGGCATCTGGGGCAGCGCGAATCGCGAATACGCCGCGATCAAGTTCTTCCTCTACACCTTGTTCGGTTCGATCTTCATGCTGCTGGGGTTCCTGGCGATGTATTTCCGGTCCGACCTCGGCGGCGGCCAGCACACGTTCGACATCCTCGCCCTCCAGGAGTTCGCGGCCGGCGGGGGGTTTCCACAGGGGTTCCAGCTCGTCGCGTTCGCCGCCGTGGGACTCGGGTTCGCCGTGAAGGTGCCGATGTGGCCGTTCCACACGTGGCTGCCCGACGCCCATACCGAGGCGCCCACGATCGGCTCGGTCCTGCTGGCCGGGGTCATGCTGAAGATGGGCACCTACGGGTTCGTTCGGATCGCGCTCCCCGTCCTGCCGTACGGGGCCGAGAAATACGCCCCCTGGATCGGAGCGCTCGCCGCGATCGCCATCGTCTATGCGGCGCTGGCCTGCCTGGCGCAGAAGGACCTGAAACGGCTGATCGCCTTCAGCTCGGTGGGGCACATGGGGTTCGTCATGCTCGGCATCGCCACGCTCACGCCTATCGGGATCAACGCGGCGATCTTCGGGATGGTGGCTCACGGGATCATCACCGGCATGTTGTTCTTCTGCGTGGGATCGCTCTACGACCGATACCACACGCGGGAGATCGCCGAGATCGGCGGCGGGGTCATGCAGAAGCTGCCGTACCTGGGGGGCGTGTTCGCGTTCGTCTCGATCGCCTCGCTGGGGCTCCCCGGCCTGGCCGGCTTCTGGGGCGAGGTCATGGCCCTCCTCTCGGCCTACAACCCCGTCGCCGGCCTCAACGCGGGCCTGTTCCGGGTGTTCATGGTGGCCGGCGGGATCGGCACGATCCTGACCGCCGGCTACTTCCTGTGGATGCTCCAGCGCGTGAACATGGGCGCGTTGCCGGAGAAGTGGCGGGCGTCCCCGTTCCCGGACATCGTGGCCGTCGAGTGGGTGTCGTGGGCGCCGCTGCTCGCGGCCACGGTCGCCCTCGGCGTGTTCCCCCGGCTCGTCTTCGGCGTGACCGAGGAGCCGGTCGAGGCCATCCTGCGCCTGTTCGGCGGCTGATCGAGGTGCGGGAGGCGACCCGGCGATGAACCCGGCGATCGACTACCACGCGATCCTGCCCGAGATGATCCTGGCCGGCACGATCCTGCTCGTCTTGGTGGTCGACGCCTTCCTGTCGCAGCGGCGCAAGTGGTTCACGATGCCGCTGGGGTTCGCCGGCGTGGCGGCGGCCCTGGTGGCCGTGTTGACGCTCATCGGCCAGGAGCGGACGACCTTCGACGGCATGTTCGTGGTCGACGACTTCGCCGTGTTGTTCAAGACGTTCTTCCTGTCGGTCGCGCTCGTCGTGCTGATGCTCTCCCTGCGGTACTTCCGTGACGGCAGCTTCTACCAAGGGGAGTACTACTTCCTGCTGCTGACCTCGTTCCTGGGCACCCTCCTGATGCCGAGCTCGCGGGACCTGCTGATGTTGTTCATCGCGCTCGAGCTCGTGAGCGCTCCCGGCTTCCTCATGGCGGCGTTCCGGAAGACCGACCCGAGGTCCAACGAGGCCGGGATGAAGTTCTTCCTGATCGGGGTGCTCTCGGCCGCGGTCATGCTCTACGGGATGAGCCTGGTCTACGGCGTGACCGGGACGCTCAACCTGAGCGAGATCGGGCAGGCCCTGTCGGGCGCGCTGGCCCAGGGACAGGAGGCGCTCGTCCTGGCGGCGATCCTGTTCATCGTGGCGGGATTCGCTTTCAAGGTGAGCGCGGTGCCGTTCCAGTTCTGGGCTCCGGACACGTACGAGGGGGCCCCGGTCCCGGTGGCGGCGTTCCTGGCCACGGCGTCGAAGGCGGCGGGCTTCGCCGGCCTGCTCCAGCTCATGTTCGTTGCCTTCCCCCACCAGCACGAGTTCTGGGCGCCCATCTTCGCCGCCCTGTCGATCGCCACGATGTCGATCGGCAACCTGGTCGCCCTCCAGCAGCGCCAGGTGGTGCGGCTGCTGGCGTACTCGAGCATCGCCCAGGCCGGCTACATGTTGCTGCCGTTCGCGCTGGTGTCGGCGGACCAGGCGGTGAACCAGGACGCCTTCGCCGCCTCGGTCACCTACATCTTGATCTACGCCATCATGACGCTCGGCGCCTTCGCCGTCGTGATCGCGCTGTCGCGGGAGTCGCGGGGGCTCCTGATCTCCGACTTCGCCGGGCTGAGTCGCCGGGCGCCGGTGCTGGCCGTGGCCATGACGGTGTTCATGGTCTCGTTGGCGGGCGTCCCGCCCACGGGCGGGTTCTGGGCCAAGTTCCTCGTGTTCAAGGCGGCGATCGAGGCCGGGGGCATCGGGACGGTTCTGGCCGTCGTGATGCTCGTGAACTCGGTGATCAGCCTCGTGTACTACCTGGCGGTGCCGCGGCAGATGTTGTTCGAGGAGCCCGAGCTGGACCGGCGGCTGGTCTCGCCGTCGTTGGTCACGGCGGTCACCGTCGTGGCCATGGTGGCCATCGCCGCCGTGGGGGTCTGGCCGGAGCTCCTCGCCCACTTCCCGCCGCTGTCCACCCTGGCCGGTCCGTAGAACCTCCCTTATCCGGACGGCGAACTATCCTGAGGTAGGAGGAACGGACACGATGATCGGTCTCAACCGCGTCAAGACCTGGATCCTGATCGCCGCCCTGGGCGGCCTGTTCGTGCTGATCGGCGGCGCCATCGGCGGGCAGAACGGCATGGTGATCGCCCTCGGGATCGCCCTGGTCTTCAACTTCTCGATGTACTGGTTCAGCGACAAGATCGCCATCGCCACCACCCGCTCGAAACCGGTGACGGAGCAGGAGGCGCCCGACCTGTACCGGATCGTTCGGGAGCTGGCGACCACCAATCAGATGCCGATGCCCCGCATCTACGTCTCGGACATGCAGCAGCCCAACGCGTTCGCCACGGGACGCAACCCGAACCATGCGGCGGTTTCGGTGACGCGGGGGATCCTGCAGGTCCTCGACGAGCGGGAGCTGCGGGGCGTGCTCGCCCACGAGCTGTCCCACGTGGCGAACCGCGACATCCTCGTCAGCTCGATCGCCGCGGCGATCGGCATGAGCATCACGTTCCTGGCCCGGTTCGCCCTGTGGTTCGGCGGGGGCGACAACCGCAACAACCCGCTGGGGGCCTTCGGCCTGATCTTCGCCTGGATCCTCGCCCCGCTCGCGGCGGCGGTGATCCAGATGGCCGTGAGCCGCTCACGCGAATACCAGGCGGACGAGTCGGGCGCCCTCCTGTCGCGCGACCCGGACGCGCTGGCCAGTGCGCTGCGGAAGCTGGAGGCCACGGCCAAACAGGTGCCGGTGCCCGCCAATATCAGCCCGGCGGAGGCCCACCTGTTCATCGTGAACCCGCTTCGCGGACGGCAGGCCGCGATGAACCTGGCGAACCTGTTCTCGACGCACCCGCCGACCGAGGCCCGGGTGGCCCGACTGGCCGAGATCAAGAAGCAGATCGGCTGAGCGCGGGTATGTCAAGCCATCAAGCGGCCAGACGGGTCGCCCCCTCGTGGCGCGCGGGGTCGTAGGGCACCCCGTCGGTCCAACACCTCCAGATCACCCGGACCCAGGCCCGCGCGAGGATCCTGACGGCGTGAGGATGTCGACAGCCCCTGGATCGGGCGCGGTCGTAGATGTCGCGCGCCCACGGGCTCGCCTGCACGCTGTCCTGAGCGAAGTCGATGAGCGCCGCCCGCAGCTGTTTGTCGCAACCTCGACGGAAGCTCACCGCTCTACGCTTGCCCGAGGCCCGCGTCGACGGCGCTACCCCGGCCGCGGCCGCGAGCGAGGACTCGTCCGGGTACCTGCCTCGGCAGTCTCCGATCTCGGCCAGCAGCAGCGCCGCCCGGTTCACGCCCGCACGCGGCAATGACCGGAAGATCTCACCGTCCGGGTGGAGTCCAAGCGCCTCGGCGATCCGGCGGTCGAGCGCTTCGATCCGATCGCGGATCTGTCCGGCCAGGCCGACGAGCTCGGTCGTGACGACCCCGAAGGCCTCCCCCGCCTCACCCAGGAGGCCCTCGGCTGCCGCGTCCAGGTGCGCCATCAGCTCGGCGGAGGTCCTGCGGCCGGCGTAGCCGACCGAGCGCAGCCAGGACGCCAGCCGACGCTCCGACAGCCACCGGGCCCGTTCGGCGGTCGGGAATCGGCGAAGGAACGTGAGCGAGATCGGACTGTCGAGCTGTGCGAACAGACCGATCGCCCCCGGGAAGGCCTGCTGCAGGTTCGCCAGCAGCTGGTTGTGCACGGCGATCCGGTGTCCCACCAGGTCCTTGCGCGCCCGCACCAGAGCCCGGAGCGCCCGCGTCGCCGCCGTGTCTGGATCAAGCGATGCCATCCGATGTCCGTCGGTCCGAAGGGCATCCGCCAACACCAGCGCGTCGAAGCGGTCGTCCTTGTTGCCGGCGGTCCCGTGACGCAGGCGGTAGGCCCGCACCTGGCGGGGGGAGATCACCACGACCTGCAGGCCGGCGGCGAGCAGCGCGTCGACCACGGGTCCGTCTGGCCGTTCGATCGCCACCCGCTCGACGCCGTGGCTCCGAAACCTCGAACTCAGCTGCTCGAGCCCGCGGCGGCCGTGCTGGACGTCGAACCGGTCCACGACCTCACCGACGTCGTCCAGGACGCAGACCGCGTGCCGTTCCCAGGACCAGTCCACGCCACCGTGACGTGGACCACCAGATGCCCTAGCGTCCATCCCGCTCCTCCCGTCACCTCGGGGGAAGCGCCCGGTCCGGTTCGGGGTCTGCTCGCCGGTCGCTCACTGATCGGCGCTCGAGGCGCATAGCCCTATGGCCAGTCGGCGGACCCCGGGCCGCCGGGCCTGCGCTTCTCAGCCTGGCCCTCGAGGAGCTCGGTCAGCCTGGCAGTGCACCGGCGACCCCGGGCGATGCCGCAGGCTCTCACCTGCAAGGTGAAGGGTGAAGCAGTGAGCGCGGGTCAGACCAGCTCGAGCACCGTCCGGAGGTCCCGGATCACCCGGTGGCCTCCGGGCGCGTTCACTCCCTCGCCGGGCTGCGCGCCCTCTCGCAGGAGCAGCAACGTGCGGATCCCGGTCGCGGCGGCGCCGTCGCAATACGCCGCCTGGTCGTCCACGAACACGGCCCGCTCGGGCTCGGCTCCGAGCCGCTCCAGCGCCGCCCGGTAGATGCCGGGATCCGGCTTGGCCGAGCCGGCCTCGTAGGACAGGACCACCGCATCGGCCTCCTCGTGCAGGCCGAGCCGCTCCACCACCGGCCCCGTCAGGTGGTCGCAGTTGCTGACCACCGCCGTCGCGACGCCGCGGCTGCGGAGCTCGCGCAGCACCGGCAGCGAGTCCTCGTGCAGGGTGACCCCGGTCTTCAGGAACCGCTCGATCCGCGCCCTGAGATCGCGCACCCGGTGCCCGTCCGGGGAGACGCCGGCGGCCTCGATCACCGCGGCCACGTCGCCCTCGGCGCTCCCGAACGTCCCCACGCTTCGCGCCTCGCGCGTGATGGTGTAGGCGCGGAGTAGGTCGTCGGTCGAGACCTCGAGCTCGGCCTCCAGGTGGCCGCGCAACGCCGGCCAGTCGCTCCACACGAGCGTGTCGTACAGATCGAGGAGCACGGCGCGGATCGAGCTCACGTCGTCGTGTCGAGGATGGCGCGAACGTGCTCGATCGTCGTTCGCGGGTTGACGAAACACAACCGGGCGACCTTCTCGCCCTCCCACAGCGTGGGCTGCACGAACGCCACGTGGTCGCGCAGGATCCGTCGCCACCACGCCTCGTAGTCCTCGGCGTCCCAGCCCAGCCGGCGGAACACCACCACCGACAGCTCCGGCTCGACGACGAGCTCGAGCTCGCGGCGGCCGCGGATCTCCTCGGCGGTCGCGCGAGTGACGGCCAGGACCTGCTCCACCGCCGCTCGGTGCGCGTCGGTACCGTGGACGGCCAGGGAGAACCACAGGGGGAGCCCTCGCGCCCGGCGGGAAAGATGGGGAGCGAAATCGCTCGGGTTCCACTCGGCCGACGCGTTGAGCGTCTCGAGGTACGCCGCGTCCTGGCGGTGGGCCGCCCGGGCGGCCTCCGGATCCCGATACACGAGGGCGCAGGCGTCGTAGGGCGCGAACAGCCACTTGTGCGGGTCCACGATGAACGAGTCGGCCCGCTCGAGCCCGCGGAAGCGCTCGCGGACGGTCGGCGCGAGCAGCGCCGCACCCCCGTAGGCGCCGTCCACGTGCAGCCAGATCCCGTGTTGGGAGCAGGCCGCGGCCACCCCGGCGAGGTCGTCGACCAGGCCCGCGTTCGTCGAGCCGGCGCTCGCGGCCACGGCGACCACCTCCGCCGGGTCGTGGCCCTCGAGCCAGGCCCGGAGGCCGGCGCCGGTGAGGCGTCCGCCGACGTCGGGGACCCGGTCGAGCTCCACGTCCATGATCCGCGCCGCGGCGGCGACGGAGGAGTGCGCGGACTCGGCGCACACGATGCGCCGGCGCTCTCGCTTGCCGCCGCGGGCGACGAACGCATGACGAGCGGTGATCAGCGCCGCGAGGTTCCCCGCGGTCCCGCCCGAGACGAAACACCCACCGGCCCCGGGGGGCAGGCCGGCCAGGTCGGCCAGCCAGCGAAGGACCTGGTTCTCGGCCCAGACCGCCCCGGCCCCCTCGATCCAGGTGCCGCCGTAGGAGCAGGCGGCGCTGACGGCGAGGTCGAACAGGACGCTCGCCGGGGTGGGCGCTCCGGGGACGAACGCGAGAAACCCGGGATGGTCGGTGGACATGATCGTGGGGGCGAGTTCGTCGCCCCAGATCCGCAGGGCCTCCTGCCCGCCCAGGCCGCCGGGCGTGATCGTGGCTCCGACCCGCCGGGTCAGCACCTCTGGCGAGGGCGGCCGGTCGAGCGGCCGGGGGTTCGCGATGCGGCCCCTGGCGTAGTCGACGATGGCTCGCGCCAGCCCCTCGGTTGCATCCGTGTACTCGTGCATCGGCGACATGGCGAAAACTTCCCCCACCGGACGGTCGACGAGGCCTCAGGCTACGCGACGAGCGCCGAGCAGAACTCGTCGAACGCCTCGAGGTAGCGCTCGACGTCCTCCTCCGAGTGCTGCACCGAGATCGTCCACTGCTCTTCGTCGCCGGGCGTCATGAAGATGCCGCGGTTGATCATCCAGGAGAAGGAGGCGTAGAAGAGCTCGGGGATGGTCTCGAGGAAGTCGCGGTAGCTGGTGAGCGGCTCCTTGCGGTACGAGACGCATCCCTTGGCGCCCAGGTCCACGGCGTGCGCCGGGATCCCGGTCTCGACGATGGCCCGCTCGCACCCCTCGGCCAGCATGGTGCCGAGCTTGCCGAGGTGGTCGTAGGCGTCTTTCGTCAGGACCTCGGTCAGCGCGGCCAGCCCGGCCGCGACCGAGAGCGGATTCCCGTTGAACGTCCCCTGCTGGGCCGCGCCCTTGGTGACCAGGTCCATGAACCGCGCCTCGCCGCCGAAGGCACCGATGGTGGCTCCGCCGCCCAGAGCCTTGGCGAACGCCGCCAGGTGGGGCTTCACGCCGTAGCGCTCGGCGGTCCCGCCGTACGCGATCGTGCCCCCGCACTTGACCTCGTCGTAGATCAGGACCGCGCCGCCTGCTTCGCACGCGTCGCGCAGCGCCTGGAGGTACCCGGGTTTGGGCGGAACGAGCCCGATGTTCATCATCACCGGCTCGAGGATCACCGCCGCGATCTGGTCTGGGTTGTCCGCGAAGGCCTGAGTGACGGCTTCGGCATCGTTGAACGGCACCACGATGACCGTGTCCCACAGCGCCTCCGGGATGCCCTTGGAGGTGGGCCGCGTCGTGTACCAGCTCTGGCCCTCGGCGCCGGTCTCGTACCGCATCTCGAGCACGTCGGCCTCGGGCACCACCGAGAACAGGAGCGAGTCGTGGTGGCCGTGGTACGAACCCTCCATCTTCACGACCCTGTCCCGGCCGGTGGCCGCCCGGGCCACCCGGAGGGCGTCCATGGTCGCCTCGGTCCCGGAGTTCACGAACCGCATCTGCTCGAGCTGGAACCGTTCGCAGATGGCCTCGGCCAGGGCCACCGTGCTCTCGGTGGTCACCGCGAAGTGGATGCCCTGGTCGGCGACGTTTCGGATGGCCTCGACGATCTTCGGGTGGGCGTGGCCCACGACGTTGACGCCGAACCCGCCGTGGAAGTCCACGTACTCCGTCCCGTCCACGTCCCAGACTCGCGACCCCCGGCCGCGCTGGAGATAGACGGGGTAGGGGTGGCCGGCTTGGAAGTTCGACGCGACTCCGTTCGGCATGCTTCGAACCGCTCGCTCGAACAGCGCCTTGGACGCGGGCGTCCGCTCCAGCAGACGCGCCGTCTCCCGATCCGCGATCTCGTTCGCCCTGGCCTTCAGCCGCTCAGCATCCACGGCGTATCACCTCCGATGGACCGAGAATCTACCCGAGCGGCCTACGGACGGAAGTTGACGAACTGGAGCGCCAGGCCGAAGTCCTGCTCCTTCACGGCCCGGATGACCTGTTGGAGGTCGTCCTTGGCCTTGCCGGTCACCCGGACCTGGTCGCCCTGGACCTGGCTCTGGACCTTGACCTTCAGGCCCTTGATGAACTTCACGATCTCCCTGGCCTTCTCGTCGGAGATCCCCACGTTGACGTCGATGCTCTGCTTCACGGTCCCCTTGGCGGCCGGCACGGTCGGCCCGAAGTGGAGGGCCTTGAGCGAGATCTCGCGGCGGACCGCGCGCTCTTTGAGCACCTCCACGGCGGCCTTCAGCCGGTCCTCCGTGGACGAGCGGACCTCGATCAGCTTGTCGTCCTGGGACAGCGAGGTCCCGGTGTCCTTGAAGTCGTAGCGCTGGGCGATCTCCCGGCGGGCCTGGTCCACCGCATTGGAGACCTCGGGCATCGAGACCTGCGAAACGATGTCGAAGGAGAAATCGGTCTTGGCCATGCCCGTATCCTAGCCAGCCGAGGCGTCTTGTTATCCTTCCAGGTGCTTCCGGGAGGGTGCCCGAGCGGCCAAAGGGAGCGGTCTGTAAAATCGCCGGCGTAGCCTACGGAGGTTCGAATCCTCCCCCTCCCACCACCACTACCACCACCAGCCATCCACGCAACCGGTTGGATCTGAGGTGACGAGGCCTCGGCTCGATCTCTCCCGGTCCCAGATCCTCGCGTTCCGACGGCGCGTCGGCGCGCTCGACGAGCGGCTCCCACGCGGTGGGCGCTCGCTCCGGCGAGCGGCGTGGGCGGGGTTGCAGGACAGCATGCCGCGAGCGGCGCTCCTGTCGATCCATGCCCGCGTCGAGGGGACCGGGCCGTCCACCTGGGAGGATCCATCTCTCGTCCAGCTCTGGGGCCCGCGGTACAGCGTGTACGTCATCGCGGCGCGCGACCTCGTGGTCTTCTCACTCGGACGGCTGCCGGACGAGCCCGGCGCCCGGCGGATCGCCGAGGACCTGGCCGCTCGCCTTCGCACTCACCTCGGTGATGACAGGACGACCGACCGCGAGGCGGGTCGGGCGCTCGGCGAACGCAACCACAACCGGCTCCGGTACGCCGCCCCTACCGGCACGGTCCTGATCCGGTGGGAAGGCGCTCGGGCGCCGACCGTCTGGTCCGTTCCTCCTCCCGAGCTCGACCCGCGCGACGCCCGGCTCGAGCTCGCGCGGCGGTACCTGCACGTCTTCGGCCCCACCACGCCCGAGGCGTTCGCCGAATGGGCGGGAATCCCGATGCGGCACGGCGTCGCCGCGTTCGAGTCGCTTCGTCGATCGCTCACGCCGGTACGGACGCCGCTCGGCGACGCGTGGATCCTCACCCGTGACGAGGCGGCCTTCCGCACCGGCCCCGGGCCCGCGGCACCGGCCCGGCTCCTGCCGAGCGGCGACGCGTATTCCCTCCTCCAGGGGAGGGATCGCGAGCTCCTGGTCGCCGACGCCGACAAACGGGCCATGCTCTGGACCCCGCGGGTCTGGCCGGGCGCCCTCCTGGTGGACGGCGAGATCGCGGGGACGTGGCGACGCGCCGATGAGACCGTGACGATTCGGGCCTGGCAGCGCCTCACGCGCGCGTCGCGCGAGGCGATCGTGGCGGAGGCCGAATCCATGCCCATCCCCGGGATCGCTGGTCGCATCGTGGTCCGCTGGCAGGACTGACGTCGGCCATGCCGGCGAGGTCAGATGCTCGGGAGCTTGAAGCCGGACTTGGCGACCACGTGGTCGCGGGACTCGGCGGCCGCCCGCTTCACGGCCGGCCAGTCCACGTGCAGCAGCTTGCCGTGACGCTTCATCAGGTGGCCGGCGATCACGACCGTGTCCACGTTCCCGGTGTCCATCCCGGCCACGACCGCCGTGGCCGGGTCGTTCAGCGGCGTGACGTTCATCCGGTCCGTTCGCAGCAAGATGAGGTCGGCCTGTTTGCCCGGGCTCAGCGTCCCGACCGTCGAGTCGAGCCCGTTCGCCCTCGCCCCCTCGATCGTGGCGCACTCGAGGACCTCCCTGGCCGACAGCGGCGACTTGCCGTTGTTCGCCGCCAGCGCCCGTTGCAGCGCGAGCACCGAGCGCATCTGGTTGAACATGTCTCCGGGGACGTTGGTCTCGACGTCCACACTCAGGCTGGGACGGAGCCCTCGATCGAGGAACTTCTGGATCGGCGGCATGCCGTGGCCCATCATCATCTCCACGGGCGACGCCAGCGACACCGTGCCGCCCGTGTCCACGATCATCTGGATCTCGGTGTCGTTCAGCGTGGTGCAGTGGATGTAGGTGGTGTCCGGACCCAGGAGGCCGGCCTCTCCCATCTCCTGCACCTTGGCGTCTTTGCCGTAGGACCCGACCCCCACGTGGGTGGTGATCCGTGCGCCGGTCTCTCTCGCCAGCTTCCAGTGGTCGCGGGACACCTCGAAGTCGGTGAACTCGGGACCCGGCGCCGCGAGCGCGAGCGTGAGCTTCTGGTCGTACGAGGAGAAGTGTTCGTTCGCCGCCCGCACGAACCAGCTGGGCTGGCGCTCCTCCCACTTGCCCCACCAGGGGAACCCGTAGGCGAACACGGCCCGGAGCCCGGAGTCCCTCAGCGCCTGGATCACCGCGTCGGTGTGGGCCGGCGATCCTTGGATGTGCGACCAATCAAGCAGAGTCGTGATCCCCGCGTCGATCGCGCCGAGCGCCGAGACCAGGTTGCCGATGTAGGCGTCCTCCGGACGGTAGGCGGGCGCCAGCTTGTGCAGAACGAACGAGATGTAGCTCGACCGCCCCTCCAGCGGGACGTCGGTCCCGATGTTGCGCAGGAGCCCTTCCCAGATGTGACGGTGGGAGTCCACGAAGCCCGGCATGACGATCATGCCCGAGGCGTCGATGACCTCCGCGCCGTCGGCCGCGAGGTTGGAGCCGACCTCGACGATCCGGTCTCCCTCGACGAGGACGTCTCCGTTGGCGAGGTCGCCCACCTTCGGGTCGAGGCTGAGCACGGTGCCGCCTTTGAAGAGGGTCTTCCCCGCCGGTGCCATGCCGAAGTCGGTCCCGCTCGCGTACAGGGCTGGGAGCTCGGTGGCCTTCGGCGGCCGGCCTCCGATCATCAGGCGCCGGGCCCGCTTGTAGTTGCGCTTCACCAGCTCCTTCATGTCGGCGAGCTGGTAGATCAGGATGCCGGCGATCACCAGGACCCCGATCACGATGAGCCCGTACTCGCCGGTGAGGCCCAGGAACGGCAGGACCGTGATGATCAGGGCCAGTAGGACCGACGCCACGACCGCCCCGAGGAAGGTGGCCCGCCCTCCCGAGAGCGCCGCGCCACCGAGCACCGCGGCCGTGATGCTGTTGAGCGCGTAGCTGTCGCCGATCTGCGCGTTCCCGACTCCCGAACGCGCCATGACGAGGAACGAGGCCATGGTCGCGAAGCCGGCAGACAGGATCAGGGCCCGGATCCGGACCCAGTTGGTGCGCACACCGCTCCGCTTGGCCGACCGCTCGTCGAACCCGGTGGAGCGCAGCTGGAGGCCGGAGCCGCTCGCGTGGAGCCAGTAGTCGAGGAGTCCGGCCGCCACGACGATGGCGAGGAACGCCACGGGGACGGGCCCCAGGCGGGACGCCAGCGAGGAGGTGAACTCGCGGTTGATGACCCCACTGGGCGTGTCTCGCAGGGAGAGCGAGATGCCGTTCAGGATGCTCAGGGTGGCCAGCGTGGCGATGATCGAGGGGATCTGGAACCCGCGGACCAGCGTGGCGTTGACCAGTCCCAGGGCCAGCCCGGCGAGGAAGATCGCGCCGACCCCGACCAGGATCTCGGCGCCCGTCGACTCGGGCACGATGAGGAACGAGGCGAGCACCACGCCCATCGTGATCATGGCCCCGACCGACAGGTCGAGATAACCGACCAGGAGCGCGTGCGTCTGCCCCATGGCGACCACCGCGAGCGGGGCCGCGAGGATGAGGACGTTCGTGACGTTCGACCGGTTGGCGAACCCAGGGAAGCGCGAGGTCGTGTACCAGACGAGCGCGCCGATCAGCAGGAGCTGGAGGACGACCGGCATCCACAGACGGAACCGGACGATCTTGCGCCACTTGTTCTTGTCGCGCGCGTCCCGCAGGACCTTGCGTACGGCCAGTCTGGCCGACTCGAGACGGGCGCTCATGCGCTGCCGTTCCCGGAAGCTTTGGGCATGGCGACCCCGAGCGGCGACCGCCCGGCCCGCGAGAGGCCCGGTCCCCGGACCATGGCCTCGACGATGCGGAGCTCGTCGAGCTCCTCCCCGGGGATCTCCTCGATGATCTGGCCACGCGACATGACCAGCACGCGATCGCACAGGCCGGCGAGCTCGAGGGGGTCGCTGGACTTGATCAGCAGGCCCGCTCCGGCGTCCGTTCGCGACCGCAGGGCCTGATAGATGTCGAAGCGAGAGCCGACGTCCACCCCCTGGGTCGGTTCGTAGGCGAGGATCACCGCCGGCTCCTTCAGGAACGTCCGGGCGACGGACACCTTCTGCTGGTTGCCGCCCGAGAGGAACTCGACGGGCTGCTCCAGCGACGGCGTTCGGATCTCGAGCGTGTCCACGAGCTCCTCGACGCCCTTGCGTTCGGCGCGCCGGCGAAGGAAGCCGAACACGCTGAATCGCCGGAGCGATTGGATGGTCGAGTTGACCCGCACCCCCAGCACCGGCATCAAGGCCTCGCGTTTCCGGTCGCCGGGCAACAGCTGGATCCCGGCCTTCACGGCCTCGTGGGTCGAGATCAACATCAGCTCTTTACCCTTGCACACGACCCGGCCGGCCTTGGGCGGCTGCCGGCCCGCCAGGCAGTCGAAGAGCTGGGGCTGGCCGTTGCCTTCGGCGCCGGCGATCCCGACGACCTCGCCGCGCTTCAGCGTGAAGCTGATCGGCCCGAAGGACTGTCCCTGGAGGCCGTCCACGACGAGCACCTCCTGAGGCTCGGCGACCGCGACCGCTCGATGCGGGAAGGCGGCCTCGAAGGGCCGGCCCACGATCAGCTCGACGAGCTCCGCCTCGGTGGTCGAGCTGGCGTCGAACGTGCCCTGGCTCCGGCCGTCGCGCAGCACAGTGATGCGATCGGCGATCTCGAGCACCTCCGGCAGCCGGTGGCTCACGTACACGACGCCGACGCCCCGGTCCCGGGACGCGGCGATGGCGCGGTGGAGCGCATCGACCTCGTCGGGCCCCAGCGCCGTGGTGGGCTCGTCGAGGAGCAGCACCAGCGGGTCGGTGGCTAGGGCCTTGGCCACCTCGAAGAGCTGGCGGTCGGCCAGGGTGAGGGCGCCCGCGGGGGCATCGGGGAAGAGCTCGAGGTCGAGGTCGAGCTCCATCAGGAGCCGGCGGGCCCACTTCTTCCGGCGCCAGAACGGCGGCCGCCGATCCGGCGGGGCTGCCAGGTAGAGGTTGTTCTTGACCGGCTGGGCCAGGATCAGCGACGTGTCCTGGTAGGCCATGGCCAGGCCGAGCTTCCGGGCCTCGGCGGGGGAGTCCCGGCGAAGGAGCTTGCCTCCGATCCGCACGGTGCCCCGGTCGGGCTCGACGACCCCGCTGGCGATCCCGAGGAGAGTCGACTTCCCGGAGCCGTTCTCGCCGACGATGGCGTGCACCTCGCCGGCTCGGCAGTCCACGCTGACGTCCGTCAACGCCCGGACCGCTCCGAACTGCCGGGAGACCCCCTGCAGCTCGAGAACCACGCGGCGTTCGGTCGCCGACTCTCCTACGGGATCGCTGCTGCTCATCCTTCCGAGAACATCAGGGACAAGACGTCGTCCGGCACGAGCGACGTGCCCGACACGGCCGGGGTGGCCCGATCCGGATTGCAGTCCGCCTCGGTGACCTGCCGCATGACGTGCGGGACCACGATCTCGGCCGGGATCTCGGCGCCCTGGAGGTTCATCATGGCCGCCGTCACCGCGGTCCGCGACTGGAAGTTGCCGCCGGCGGAGAACCAGATCTCGTAGTTGGGGTTGTCTCGCTCGGCCCAATCGCAGAACAACGTCTGCTCGTCGGTCCGCAAGGCGACCGTCAGGTTGTCGAGCTCGATGCCCAGGTCGTCGTACGCCTGAAGGGCGGTGTTCAGCCCGTCCGCATACTCGTAGGCGTACCCCGCGATGTCCGGTTCGGTCGACAACCAGCCGTTGACCGTCTGGAGGGCCACGTCGTTCAGCCAGAACGTATCGGCAGGGCCGAGCACGTCGATCGAGTCCTCCAGGGCCGGGGTGAGGCACTGCTGCCACCCCAGGGAGAGGGCGTTGCCCGGGGTCCCGCCCATGACGCCGACGGTCCCGGAGTCGATGCCCTGGTTGAGCACCTCGGCGAAGCTCTCGCCGAGCGCACACAGGTCCTCGCCGACGACGGTGAGGTAGTCCTGGCCCGGGATGAGCGCGCCGTCCTGCTCGGGGAGACCGACCCAACCCGCCGAGAAGGGGATGTAGGGGATGCCCGCCGCGGTCGCCTCGAGGATCGCGTCGGCGATCGCCACGCCCGCGTCGGGGTACCCGATGATGAAGTCGGCGCCCCGCTGGATCAGGAACCGGATGTCTCCGGCCGGAACGGCGGGGTCCGGGTCCCACAGCGCCTCGGTGGACACGATGGTGCCGATCTCCGGATACGTGAGCGCCTGGAGGATCGCCTCCATGTGGGTCACGCCGCGCCACACGTTGAGATGCCCGCCACCGTCCGCGTATCCCATCACGAGCTCGCCACCGCTCCCCGTGTCGCACTCCTGAGTGCTCCAGCACTCCATCGCCTTGTCGATGGTGGCCTGGTCGAGGTCCTGGTTGGCTCGGGCGATCGAGGCCAGGACGATGTCGGGGACCTCACCGACGGGACCGAGCGCCTTCTCCACCAGCGCCGGATCGGCGTCGGTGCTCTCCCCGAACTCCGACAACCCCCCGCCGGTCTCCGTCTCGCCGGCCGGAGCGGTCTCGCCGGCCGGAGCGGTGTCGCCGGTGGGGGTGGGCTCGTCCCCGTCCCCGCCGTCCCCACCACACGCCGCCGCCACCAAGGCCAGGATGGCGACGACGCCGATGAATCTCATCCGTCGCATGTTCCCCTCCCCTTCGTCGATGGCCTTCCTGTTCGGGATCGGTGGGACTCGGTCACATGAGTGCCTCCCTTCTCGATGGGTCAGGTCACCGGGACCGTCGGTTGGTCCGGGCTCGCCGAGCGAGGTCGCTTCCGTTCTCGGAGCACGTGCTCGACGCCGCGGATGATGCGGTCGCCTGAGACCAACATGCCGCCGATGATCACGAGGCCGAACACCACGAACTGGAGCGATGTGGGCAGGCCCATGACCCGCATCATCTGGTTGAGGCCGGCCAGGAAGAGCGCCGCCGTCCACGTCGACATCGG
This sequence comes from Actinomycetota bacterium, assembly GCA_036374435.1. Taxonomy (GTDB): domain Bacteria; phylum Actinomycetota; class UBA4738; order UBA4738; family HRBIN12; genus CALGFI01. The sequence goes on from DASUTU010000030.1 coordinate 86,971, forward strand.
GCTGGCCAGGCCCCCCGTGAGCGAGGCCCCTCCGATGACCACGGCGGCGATGGGACCGAGCAGGTACGGCGCCCCGATCGTCGTGTTCGGCGAGCGAAGGAACGCGGCCAGCAGGATGCCGGCCGCCGCGTACAGGACCGCCGCAACCACGTAGGCGGAGACCTGGTTGAGGTTCACGCGGAGCCCGGCGATCCAGGAGGCGACCGGGTTCGCTCCGACCATCTGGAACCGTCGGCCGGGCGTGGTGAAGCGGAAGATGACGATCAGGGCCAGCGTGAGCAGCACCCCCACCCAGAAGATCCGATTGACGCCGAGGAACCGGGTGGATGCCCACGCCGACAGCCCGGCGGGAACCGGCGTCTGGATGGCGACCCCCTTGGAGTACCGGAAGGCGATGCCGGTCACGATCTGGCCGACCGCCAGCGTGACGATCAGGGCGTTGAGCCCGAGCCCGCCGATGAGGATGCCGTTGACCAGGCCAACCAGCGCTCCCAGGAGGAGGGCGACGCCGATGGCCGCCCAGATGCGATCGTCGGAGGCGTTTCCCACCCCGACCGTGACCACGGCGGCGAGCGTGAGGGTCCCGGGAACGCTCAGGTCGATGCCCCCGGTCATGATCACGAGCATCTGACCCAGGGCGGCGAGGGCGAGGAACGTCCCGAACGTCGCGATCGTCCTCAGCCCCGGCCCGCGGAGCGTGGCCGGTGCCCAGATGGAGGCCACCAGGATGAGCACCCCGATCGCGATGTAGACGGGCAGGTACCGGGAGGCCACCACGAACGCGGTGACCGCCGACGAGGGGGACGAGCGAACCTTCACGCGGTCCCTCCCGGCGCGGCACCGACGAGCCCGGCGGCCGCGGCGACGCGGCCGCGCGCCTCGGTCGCCAGGGCGCCGGCGCGCTCCACATCCGCTTGGAGGACGCCTTCTCGCATCAGGACGCGCCCCCCGGCGAACACCCAGTCCACGTTGGACGTGTCCATGCCCCACACCACGGCACCGATCGGATCGTTGATGGGGAAGATGTTCGGCCGGTCCGTTCGGAGGACGATGACGTCGGCCTGCATGCCCGGCTCGAGCGAGCCGGTCACCCCGCGCAGGCCAGCCACCCGCGCCCCGTCGACGGTTGCGTAGCGGATGACGTTCCGCGTGTTCATCAGCTTGGGGACCCCGGCCTTGCCGGCCAGCTTCAGCTCGAACGCGGTTGCGTGTTGCATCGAGATCGTCGCCCGCATCTGCGCGAACAGGTCGCCGGGGGACACCCGCTCGTCGTCGATCCCCAGCCCAGGCCGGATGTCCCGGTCGACCAGCGGCTGGATCGGGGCCGCCCCGCGCCCGCCCGCCATCTCGCTCGACGGCGCCAGGGATACCGCGGTACCGGACGACGCCACCGCGTCGAGGTCCGCGCGGTCGAGCTCGGAGCCGTGGACGAGCGTCACGTGTTCTCCGAGGAGCCCTCGCGTGGCCAGCTCTGAGACCATCCCGTGCCCCGATTCGCGGGTCCCGGCGTGGAGGTGGACCCGCAGCCCCAGCTCCCGGGCCAGGGCGACCAGGCCGGCCGCCCGGCCGGGATCGTTCGTCTTCGACTCGTCCACGCCCAGCGCCACCGACGTCGACGATCCGGCCGCCGCGGCGATGTCGGCCAGGAGTCGGCGGAGCTCGTCGGCCGGGGATCCGTCGTGGCGGTCGGGGCGGCCCACGACGAACACCGTGCGCATCCCCGCGTCGGCGTGGGCCTGGAGGGCAGCCTCGACGGACGGGGCGTCGAGAGAGCCGTCCGACCAGTCGACGACCGTGGTGATTCCGGCCTCGACCGCTCCGAGCAGCCCGACCAGGGTCGCCGCATAGACGTCATCGGGGCCGTACCGATCCGCGGAGACGGTCGGCGCCCAGCTCACCGAGCCACCGGGAGCATCGCCGAAGTTCCGGAACAGCGAGGTCCAGGTGTGTCTGTGGGTGTCCACGAACCCCGGCATCACGATCGTGTCCGCGGCGTCCACGACCTCGGCGTCACGGGAACGGATGCCTTGGCCAACCTCGGCCACGCGCCCGTCCTCGATCAGAAGGTCGGCTTGCCTGGAATTCGGGGTCTTCGCTCCCAGGGTCAGGACGCAGCCACCGCGGAGCAGGACCTTCGCCGCCATCGCACCCCCGTCTGGCCTTCGACGATCACTGCCACTGTTGAACCAGTGCCCCGCACCGTTCAGGGACACTACACATCTTGCCTCGGATGCGCCAGGGGGGTTGTGCGAGGCCCCGAACAGGCGCCGAAACGTTCTGTCGCGTGCTCGGACGTTCTCCGCGCCCGATCAGCGACGCTGCACACGACGGACCTCGATCCTGTAGTGTCCGCCGTGCCGGACGGGCCAAGGAGAGAACGGCGTCATGATCAGCGGTCGCGATCCGAACGGGCTCGACGGCATCGGTCACCGGCTCCGGGACGAGCGGGTACGGGCCGGGATCAGCCAGCGGGAGCTCGCTCGGAGGCTGGGGCTGTCGGCGAGCCTGATCTCCCAGCTCGAGAGCGGACAGTCGCGGCCGTCGGTGGGCACCCTCTACTCCATCGTCACGGAGCTCGGCGTCTCGCTGGACCGGGTGATCAGGGGCGGCGATCCTCCCGAGGCGGTCGGCGTGGACGGGCAGAGCGGTGATGGTCGGTCTCCGGTCGTTCACCCCGGGGAACGCGCCGCGATCGACCTGGACTCCGGGGTCCATTGGGAGGAGCTGGCCGGCGACCACGAGGAGGGAGTCGACTTCCTCCACGCCGTCTACGAGGTCGGCGGGGCATCCACCCCCGATCGGTCGTCGATGCGGCACGACGGTCGCGAGTACGGCTACGTCATGAGCGGAACGCTCGGCATCCAGATCGGGTTCCAGGAACACGAGCTGAACCCGGGTGACTCGATCGCCTTCGACTCGACCGTCCCCCACCGGCTGTTCAACAAAGGGGATGTCCCGGTCACCGCGATCTGGTTCGTGGTGGGGCGGGACGCCGAACCCAGCGGGTCGGGCTAGGCCCGCGGTTCGGCCTTCGCGTCCACGGGTACGCATCGTCCATGGCGATCGATTCGACCGTGCGACCGTGCGTGTCGGCGTCGGCGGGGAGCCATCTCGCGAGGGCCACGTGAGACGCGTTGCGGTCGTCACGGGGGCCTCGGCCGGCGTTGGGCGGGCCACGGTCCGGGCGCTGGCGAGGCGCGGGTGGGATCTCGGCCTGATCGCGCGGGGATCGGACGCCCTCAAGGCCGCGGCCGAGGACGCGCTCGCGCTCGGCGTCGACGCCATCCCCCTTTCGCTCGACGTCACCGACCGGCACGAGGTTGAGAAGGCGGCCGACACGGTGGCGAACGAGCTGGGTCCGATCGACGCCTGGATCAACAACGCGATGACTGCCGTATTCGGGGCGTTCGTGGACGTGCCTGCCGAGGACTTCCAGCGCGTGGTCGACGTGACGTTCCACGGCTACGTGAACGGGACCCGAGCGGCGCTGCGCCACATGCTCCCGCGAGACCGCGGGGTGATCGTCCAGGTGGGGTCCGCTCTGGCGTACCGAGGAATCCCGCTCCAGGCGGCCTATTGCGCCTCCAAACACGCGATCCAGGGGTTCACGGACTCCGTCCGGGCGGAGCTCGGTCACGAACGGCGCGCCGTGTACCTGTGTGAGGTGCACCTGCCGGCGCTGAACACCCCGCAGTTCCGATGGGTCAAGTCGCTCCTGCCGAACGAGTCGCAGCCGGTCCCACCGATCTACCAGCCCGAGATCGCGGCGGACGCAATCGCGTGGGTCCTCGATCACCCTCGACGCGAGATGTGGGTGGGGGCGTCGACGGTGGGGACGATCCTGGCCAACCGGATCGCCCCCGGGATCCTGGACCGCTATCTCGCTCGCACCGGCGTGGCGTCCCAGCAGACCGACGAGCCGCGCGATCCGGACCGGCCGGACAACCTCTACGGGCCCGTCGAGGGCGACCGAGGCGCGCACGGCGTGTTCGGCGACCGCGCGAGCGCGCGGAGCAGCCAGGTCTGGGCGTCCAAACACCGGGCCGCGGTCGCATCCGCTCTTGCCGTCTTGGGCATCGGGGCGACCGTGTCGGCCGTGCGTCGCCGTTCGAGTCGCCCGGCATCCGGTTGACCAGGGAACCGACTTCGAACACCGGCCCGGTCAGGACCCGAGCCCTTGGAGGTCCGAACCGCGAGCCAACTCGATGTCGCGTTCGTCCCCCAGTCGGGCGGCGGTCCGCGACAGGACGGCGAGCTCGCGTTCGATCGGATCGCGGCGCGACGGGGGAGCGACCTCCAGCAGGTCGAGCAGGAGTCCCCGCAGCCGCCGGAGGACCTGGATCGATCGTGCGCCGAACGTCCGGATCTCGGAGACGGCGAGCGTCACGAGCTGGTCCCAAGACGAGCCGTGCAGCACCAGCCGTACGACGCCGTCCTCGTCACGGTGGGTCTGCGGCGGGAAGCGCCGGACGACCATCCGACGGAGGAGGTCGTGGATCTGGTCGAGCGTCTGGACCGCCGTGGTCGGATCGTTGAGCGACGGGGAGAGTGCACGTTCGGCAACGTCGACGAGTTGCCGGAAGCCGAACGGTACGTCCTGCTCCACCGTTCGGTCCCTGGCAAGCGCGAATAGCTCGCCGGCGTCGTCGCGGCGGTCGGGGTCGATCACACCGCCTACGACGCCGAGCACAGGGGACCCTTCCGGAACGAAGTCGCCGATCGCCGGAACGGCGACGAACGTCACATCCAGATCGCGGGCGAGGGACACCGCGCCGTCCACGTCGATCGCGATCAGCATGCCTCTGGTCTCGGCGGACACGACCTCTTCCGAGGCCATGAGGCGCCAGCGGCGCGCCTCCTCATCGTCGATCGCACCCGCCGGGAGCGCCACCGGCTCCTCCACTCGGTCGTAGCGCGCATCGATGGTGCGGCGCGTCTCCCACGCCACCCGGTCGATGATGGTGGAGACACGGATCGCGTTTGCCATGTGGCTGATGTACGCGACGAACACGCCGACGCTGGAGATCACGAGGACGACCGAGAACGTCACCGACAGCGAGGGGATCGACGACTGGGTGATTTGTCGGAGCACCACCAGGGCGTACACGAACGTCGCGGTGAACAGACCGAGCGCGAGCTGGCTCTGCCGGTCGCGCAGGAACGTCCTGAGGACGCGGGGTGAGTACTGCTGGCTCGCGAGCTGGAGGACGAGAATCGTGATCGAGAACACCAGGCCGGTGAACGTGATCATCGCTCCGGCGATCGAGGACAGGAGGCTGCGGGCGCTGTCCGCTCCTCCGGGGAAGCGTAGCCACGAGACCTGCTGGACGTGCTCGTCGAGGACCGCGAACAGCGCCGCCGCTCCGAGGGCCGCCGCGACGAGCACCGCGGGAATCAGCCAGAGCTGATTCCCGAGGCGTTCCCGTGAGCTCGAGAAGACCATTCGCACCTCCCGCGCTGACGTCGGGCAGGACGGACGTCCCCCGCCGCGCTCCGCACCGCCGGCGTGTCACGACGAACCGCCGGGTCGCCGTGGGAACCGCAACGCCTATGAGTAGCTCCGGTCCTCCTGGACGCCGCCGTCCGTGTTGTGGACGACGAGGCGTCCGCCCTGGGACCGGGCCAGCTCACGAGCCCGCTTCACCACGTCGCGCTTGGTGTCCGAGCGTGCCACGGCGCGCGAGGAGCCCTGTTTGTCGGCCCGCCATCCACCCCTCGGATCTTCCTTGACGCGGATCACCGGCGTCGCGGACTTGGTACGGCTGCGCGGGGACGACGCACGCGTCTTCGCCGTCCGACCCTTCGCCCTTCGGCCGCCCGTGTTGGACGTCGTCTTCGATCGGGAGGACCTGCTCGAGCTCGTGGTCCCAGCGCGCTTCGCACGGCTCGTGGTCGCCTCCTCCGATCGCGACGCGGACGCCTTCTTCGCCCGCGAAGGGCGGCTCGACCGGTCGGATATCGCGTCGCGCACCCGGTCGACCACGGCCCCGGCGAGCCCGGCCACCAAGTTCGCGGGGGGCGAGCTCGGGGCGTGCGGGTGGGGACGGGTGGGCGCCATCTGCTTGGCCCGTTCCATCTTCGTCCCGAGCTCGTCGAGCGTGTCGGCCGGGACCGCCGACGCGAGCCGGGGCAACATCTCGTTCTCCTCCTCTTCGACGTGATGGCGCACGTCGCTGATGAGGCTCCGGACCTTGGGATCGAACCCGGGATCGGTCGCGTCCATGCGGTCGAGCTCGGCGAGGAGCTCCTTCGCCTCCTGGTGCTCCTGGATCGCCTCCCCGGCCATCGAGGAGCCGTCGGGGAGTACGTCTTCGACCTCCGGATAGAGGACCTGCTCCTCGATCGCGGCGTGGACGGACAGCTCGCGGGTGATCTCCCGCACGATCGCCGTCCGGTCGCCCCCCTCCTCGGTCGATTCGTATCGCCGGAACAGCTCCTCGACCGTCCGGTGATCCTGCTTCAGGAGCGATACCGCATCCATGTCCCGCCTCCTCCTTACGGCCTCCCGCCGGGTCGACGGCGATGGAGGGGTACCCACTGGAATCGGATTCAGTCAGGGCGGGGACCAGAAGTTGGGCGCGGTGTCGACGACGGCGCTCAGCGGAAGCGGTCGTAGAGCTCGCTCGCGGGATCGAAGAACCCCCCGGCCGGCCGCGCGTGCGCGTGCCAGTGGTCCGGGATCCGCCGGCGTTCTCCGTCGATCCAGAAGCCCTCGGGGTACCGCTCCGCGGCGACTTCCTCCAGCCGCTCGAGGAGTCGCGACTCCACCGGCGACCGGGGAAGTCCGTGAGGCCGCCACACGATCATCGGCGTCCGGCAGACCAGGCACTCGGTGATCCAGCATTCCTCGTCCTCGAAGAGCCACGGCGTGATGCGCTCGGCGCGGCAGAGCAGGCAGTCGTCGTTCATTCGCCGGGCTCTCCGAGCTCGACCAGGTCACCCACCGCGACCCCACGCTCGGCGAACAAGCCCTGCTCGACCTCCAGAGCGCCGAGGAACTCCCGACCGGGGTCGTACGTCGGGCAGGGATCGGCCTCGCAGGGCTCCATGTCCAGGATCGCGACGATCCGGCCGTCTTCGCCCCAGAAGGCGATCGACAGCGGGATGAGCGTGTCTTTCATCCAGAACGACGTGTGCACCGGCTCGTCCCACAGGAACGCCATGCCGTCGAACGGGTCGAGCTCCTCCCGGTGCATCAGGCCCACGCTCCGCTCCTCGGGCTCGTCGGCAACCTCCACCAGGAGGTCCACGGTCTCGGTCGCCGTCGTGATCGTCAGGTCCATCGCGTCATCGGGCCGGCCGGGATCCCCGGGCCGGACGACCGGGTCGTCACCGCCGCACGCGCCGGCGACGAGAGCAACGGCCACGAGCCGGATCAGGAGGCGTGTCACGGCGGTCATCGTCCCACCCGCTGAGGCCCCGGGTACCATTGAAGCCCGCGGCCGGAGTAGCTCAGTCGGCAGAGCACCTCCATGGTAAGGAGGGGGTCAGGGGTTCGAGTCCCCTCTCCGGCTCGACTTCCGAAGGCCGCTGTGGTGGCCTAGGCTGCCTCCGGTGGGCGAGTTCCTGCGCGTCGAACGTCCCGCCCGGTCCGAGGTGCAGGCCTGGTAGCCGGGATGAGCCGGACGGTTGCCGCCGTCACGGCGGTCGGCGTGTTGCTCGCGGCGACCTGGGACCCGGTGCTGGTGCGACCGGAGGCCGCGCCGGCGATCGAGAGGAGCCATCGTGCTCCCGCCGGGTCCCCCACGCGGTGGGTGATCGGGGCCGCAGGCGACATCGCGTGCCAATCCGCTCCCAACGGCCGGCACGTGCCGGGGGGGTGTCAGTACGACGACACGGCCGACCTGGTGGTCGACCCCCGCATCGATGAGGTGCTCGTGCTCGGGGACGTCCAGTACGAGCGGGGCCGTTACGCGCACTTCCTCGACTACTACGATCCCACCTGGGGCCGCGCGTTCGACAACACGAGCCCGGTGCCGGGCAACCACGAGTACCCCAACGGCCCGACGTCCCGTCCCGGTGGGTACTTCCGGTACTTCGGCGACGAGGTGAAGGGCCCGCGGCGGCTGGGGTTCTACTCGTTCGACCTCGGCGCCTGTCCCGACGACCCCTGCTGGCACCTCGTCGCGCTGAACTCGGAGCTGTGCCTGGCCCCGGGCGGCTGCGGTCCCCCCGCCGACCCGGACGCTCCCGGCCCGGGCAATCGCATGTACCGCTGGCTTCGCCGCGACCTGGCCCGGCATCCCGACGCCGACTACCCGTGCACGCTGGCGTACTGGCACCATCCGCGGTTCTCGTTCTCGACCGGCAGCGGCGGGACGAGCCTGGTCGGACCGCTATGGGGGCTCCTGTACGAGGCCGGGGCCGATGTCGTGCTCAACGGCCACTCGCACAACTACCAGCGATGGCGCCCTCAGACGCCGACCGGAGCGTTCGATCCGGAGCGGGGGATCCGGCAGTTCGTGATCGGAACGGGCGGGCGAAGCTTGTACGACATCCCGCGCGGACCGTACCCGGACAACCTCGTGGTGGCGCAGGCCGACGCCTTCGGCATCCTGCGGATCACGCTGCGGGCCGATGGGTACCGCTGGCGGTGGGTCACCTCGGCCGGGCAGCCGACCTTCAGGGACTCGTCAGGAGGCGACGTCGCGTGCATTCGCCTCACCCCGTGACCCTCGGTCGCGGCTTCGCCTTCTCGAACGTGAGCGTCACGACGTCCGCCGCATGGTCCGAGGGCCACGCCTGGTGGTCGAGCGTCCGATCCTCGAGCTCGTCGCCCACGACCCAGGCGGACCCGACGACGGCGTCGAGCGAGGCGCTGCTCGAGATGCTCCGACGGAAGGCCGCGAGGCTCGGGTCGACGGCGTCCGTCGTCCCTCGTCCGCACGCGGGGCTCGTGCGGTACCCAGACCAGTGACCGCCACTCCCGGGCCGGGCGTCGGTCGGCGAACCGTCCTTCGGCGGCCGGCTGGTCGGCCGCCGGGCTACTCCTCGTTTCTTGGGGCGCGGACGCCCGCGAACCGAAACCGTCCCCGCGCGTCTCCCCGGCCGGGCCGTCGATGGTTCGCGATCGGTTCGAGCGTCCGGACGGTCCGATCGGCGAGACGGAGACCGGCCAGCCCTGGATCGAGATGTCCGGAACCTGGACCCTGACCGCCGGGCGAGCGGTGGCGGCGCCACAGTACGAGCAACAGGTCTGCACCGCGGTGGTCGACGCCGGCGTCCCGGATGGGCGCGTGGAGGTCGCGTTCACGCTCTCGCCAACCTCCCGGCGAGCCAACGCCCGTGTGGTGCTCCGGTTCGTCGACAACGACACCAACCTGTTCGTGAAGCTGGAACGAACCTCGGTGAACCCCGACGGGATGATGGCCATCGGGAAGAAGCAGGATGCCGCCGTGACGTACTTCCGGTCGCGGACCCGCAGGATCCGGTTCGACAACGGTGACGCCGTCGGCCTGGTGGTGGATCTGGCCGGGCCCGAGGTCCGGGCGCGGGCTTCGACCGGGGAGGAGCTCAGCCACGTGCTCGACTCGGCCGACTTCGAGCTGTTCGGATCCGTCACCAGCCACGGGCTTCGGATCAACATGGCTCCCGACGACGACGACGGCGGCTCCTCATTCGACGAGATGCGCTTCGTCCCGCCGAGCTGATCCGTGCCACGTCGAGCGGTCCACTCACTGCCGGGAACCACCGCCCCCGTTCGCTCACGGAGAGGGCGATCCGCGGGCTCCGGTTGATCGAGCCGGACGCGCCGTCCGGCCCGAGCTCCAGCTTGACGGCACTTCGTGCGCCGACGGTAGGGTGCCTTGATGAGGAAACCAATCTCGATCGCGGTCGGACTCGCGCTGCTCGCGACCTGCGACGGCGGGGAGCCGGACGCTACATCTACGGGAACACCGGTCCCGGACGAGCCCACCGTGTACGAGATCCTCCAGGACGACGAGCGATTCGCGACGTTCTTCGGTCTCGTCGAGGATCACGGCCCCGATCTCCTCAGCGTCATGAGGGTGGACTCGTGGGATCACACCATGCTGGTGCCGATCAACCAGGCCTTCGAGGAGCTCCCCGAAGGCACGCTGGACCCGTACACGGCGAGCGAGAACGCCTTCAGGGAGTTCTTCGACAGCCATTTCGTCGGCGGGACCATCCCGGCCGCGGAGCTGCCGGAGACGCCGCAACCCGTGGCGGGGCTGATCGAGGTCACGGTCGACGACGGCACGGTTCGCTGGGGCCGGGCGACGATCATCGAATCCGACATCGAAGCCAGGAACGGCATGGTCCATGCCATCGACACGGTCCTGTTCCCCGAGGACTACGTGACCTGACTCCTTCGACAATGTCAATGCGTCAGGTCACGGCGTACCACCAGGCCGAGGACGACGATCGCGAGCACGAGGCCGATCAAGATCCAACTCCGAGAGGTCGGTCGAGACTGATCCACTCGGATCACCTCCCTCCGGTGCCTACCCGTGGCCCCGGGGAACGACACCAGAGCTTGGAGGTCGCGCCCATCGCCGAACGCCGCCAGGCCGTTCGTCGTATATGGAGGTGATGCCCACCGCGTTCACCGGCGCCGAGGCCGACCGCGCGTCGAACGCCCGCCGCCTCCTGGCGGCCGCCGCCGTCCTGGCCGTCGTTCTCGGCGCGTGCACCGAGGCCGGACCCTCCGAAGCGAGGGATCCCACTCCCAGCGCGGATCCGGGCATCACCGGCACGGTCCTCGTGTCCCAACGGTTCGGTGGCGAGCTCGCGACGATCGAGCTGCCGGACGGGGAGCCCCAGCCGCTGACGATGCCCGAGGACGTCCGGTTCGTTCACGCGGCCTACCCGCTGGAGGATGGGCAGGTCCTCGCGGTGGTCGAACACGGTCACGCCCGGCTCCGCGCCTACCTCCTGACGGCTGGGACTGTCGAGCCGGTCGGTCCACTCCTGCGCCGAGTTCACGCATTCTCGTTCGCGGCCGGCCACCTCCTCGCCACCCGTTGCGACCGAAGCACCTCCGCGTGGCTCCTCGACCTCGCCGATCCCGAGCGGTGGATCCCCGCCTCCGGTGCGTGCGGCGCGACCCTGTCGCCGGACGGAGCCGAGGTGGCCTGGTCGGACGGTCGACGGGTGCTTGGAGCACCCACCGTCCCGGCGGCCGACCCGGAGCCGCTGTTCGACGCGGCCGAGCTCGAAGGCCTGCCGTCGGGCATGCGGCGTTTGGAGGTCGTCGGCGGACTCTCGTGGGGACCCGGAGGGCTGGCGATCCCGCTGGGCAACAGCGAGCGGCAGGGGGCCGCCGTCCTCGAGCCGGACGGGGCCGTCGGCTTCACCCCCCTCGGCGACCGGGGGGCGGGCATCGGGGCGAGCCTGGCCTGGCAGCCTTCCGGAGAGCTTCTGGCGGTGGCGTCGTGGGGGACCCTCGAGGCCATCGTCCGCGTGTTCCCTCCGCGCGGGGACAGCCGGGTCGTGGCGATGGACGCCGATCCGATCGCCGGCCTCGTGTGGTCGCCGGGCGGAGACGTCCTGCTGGCGGCGTCCCAGGCCCGATGGACGTTCGTGACGCCGGCCGGAGCGTGGATCAGATCGAACCCGGTGCCTCGGGGAGAGCTCGTGCCGATCGCGTGGATGGGCTGATGGGGCGCGTCCCGTTCCTGCGGCTGCTTCGGTATCCGGGTTCGTTCCTCGCCGTGTTCGGAGCCGCGGCGATCCTGTCGACCGTGACGGCAGCCGGCCCCACCTTCCTCAGCTCCACGTCGGCCGCAACGCTGCACCGCCTCGTCGAGCGCGACGCCGAGTTCCAGCTGCCGACCGTTGCGATCGGGGCCGACAGCTCGGTGGCGGCGGACGTGATCACCTATCGAACTACCCTGCTCGAGCGTGAGCTCGAGCCGTTGCTCGGGGACCCGATCGTGACCGCTCGAGGAGACGGGGTGATCGCGTCCGCGGGCAAGGGCAGGAAGCAGCCCGTTCGGATCGTGACAAGGACCGGGTTCCTCGAGCACGTCGAGCGCGTGCAGGGGACGGGCCCCGGCGGCATCTGGCTGGCGGACGTGACGGCGCGGAAGCTCAAGGTGGAGCCGGGCGATCAGTTCGAGGTGCGCGCGGCCTTCACGCGCGCATCGGTCACGGTCCAGGGTGTCTATCGCGACCTGCTCCCCGCGCCGAGAGACCCGTACTGGTCGCCCCTCGCGCAGTTCATCTACGCGACGCCGGGGGCGGACACGCGACCGCCGCCTCTGATGCTGATGGATCTCCAGTCCTACCTCGCCCTGGAGGACGAGCTGCTCGACGAGCAGGATGCCCTGATCTGGGAGTTCCGGGTTCCGACCCGGCCGATGTCCGTCGAGGCGGCGGAAGGCCTCGCGGCTCGCCTGGACCGGTTCGAGGCGGTCATCGCGAATACCAGCACCGACGTCGGAGCCGCCTTTCGGCGCTCGAGCCGCAGCGAGCCGCTCGCCGGATGGCTGTCGTCGGCCGCCGAGATCTCCGACCCCATCGCGCCGCCGGTCCAGACGCTTGCGCTGGCCGGCCGAGCCATCGCCCTGGGGATCCTGGTCGGAGCGGGCGTGTTCATGATGCGTCGCCGGCGGGTCGAGGTCGGGGTTCTTCACGCCCGCGGGGTGGGGCCGATCCGGTTCGGGTTGCGAACGATGGCCGAGGCGGCGCTCCCGATCGTCACCGGGATGGTCGGCGGCTCCGTGCTGGCCTCGTGGATCGTCGAGCGGCTGGGCGACGGGGGGCGGATCGGTGACACCGCGCTGCGCGACGCCTGGGTGGCGGTGGGGTGGATGGGGGCCGCGGCGGTCCTCCTCCTCGGGGTCGTCGCCGCCAGCTCGATCGTGGCGGAAGGAACCGAAGAGTCGGCGGTCGCGAGGGTGACGTCCAGGTTGCCGTGGGACGTCCTCCTGGTCGTCACGGCGATCCTCGCGTTGTTCTGGCTCCGATCGGGCCGAGAGACGACCGGGGAGTCGGCTTCACAGCTCGATCCCCTGTTCCTGCTGGTCCCGCTGCTGCTGGTGACGGGCGCCGCCGGCCTGGCCGCCCGAGCGCTGCGCCTGGTGCTGCCGCGGCTGCGCCGCTGGGCCGGGCGGGGCGCCGGCACGTATCTGGCGAGCCGGCGCCTCGCCGCCGCGCCGCGGTCGGCCACGTGGCTGCTCGTCGCCTCCTCGGTGGCGGTCGGCATCCTCGTCTACGCGGGAACGCTGACGGCCTCGTTCGGGGAGAGCGCGACCCAGGGCGCGGCGCTGGCCGCCGGGAGCGACGCCGCCGTCGTCTACGGAGGCGCGTTGTCCGAGGGCGGCGACGCCCCGTTCCCGGTCACGCCGGTCGCCCGGATCGGCCGGGTGTCGTTCGCCGCCGGGTCGTCCGCCGAGCTGGATCTGTTGCTCGTGGACCCCGACACGTTCTCCGAGGCGGCGTTCTGGCGAGGCGAGTTCGCCGACCGGTCGCTCAACGAGCTCGTGAATGCGATCGCCCGTCCATCGAGCCCCCGCGTCCCGGCGATCGCGGCTGGCGCCGTCCGCGTTCCCGAGGACCCCATCCTCTCCCTGCCAGGCTTCGATGTTCCGATCGAGATCGTGGGACGGGCGCGTACGTTTCCCGGGATCGTGGGGGCACGTCCGATGATCGTCGTGGACGGCGACGTGATGCAGACGGCAACCGAAGAGGCGGCCCTGCCGCTGGACCGCTTCATCGACCGGACCGAGCTGTGGACCCGCGCGGACGAGGATCGGGCCCGAGCCTACGTGGCCTCGCGCGACGGGACCGTGTTCACCTCGACCGGCCTCGTCAGGCTCCGAGACACCCCTCGGTACCTGGCCGTGACGGCGATGCTCCGGTTCCTCCTCGCCCTGGGTGTGCTCGCCGCCGCGGTGGTGGGGATCGTCGTCGTCCTCTACCTCCAGAGCCGACAACGCCGATCGGAGACCTCGTACGCGCTCACGCGTCGGATGGGGCTCTCGCCCGGCGCCCACCTGGGGTCGGTCGCGATCGAGGTCGTCGCCCTCCTGATCGTCGCCCTTGCGCTCGGGGCCGGCCTGGCCGTATTCGCCTCGTCGCTGGTCAACGCGGACGTGCAGGCGAGAGCGCTGGACGTGGACCTCGCCCTGTTCCGCATGCCGCTCGATCTCGTAGCGCTGTTGGGTGCCGCGCTGATCGTCTTCGGGCTGGCCGCGGCGGGGTTCGCTCAGTGGCGGGCCGATCGGGCCGACGTCGCGAAGGTGATGCGCGTTGTCGAGTGACGTCGCGGCGGTCTGCACGGGGCTGGTCAAGATCTACCGGACGGCGACCGGCGACGTGCACGCCCTCAAGGGCATCGACGCGGTCTTCCCGGCCCGGACGGTGACCGCCATCGTCGGGCCATCCGGCAGTGGGAAGTCGTCGCTCCTGCGGATCCTGGCAGCGCTCGACCGGCCCACCGCCGGGTCGATGCAGGTCGGAGACGTCACCGTCTCCGCGCTCGGTCGCTCGTCCCTCCGTGGGATCCGGCGCCGGATGGTCGGATACGTGTTCCAGCGACCCGGCCACAACCTCATCCCACACCTCACGGTTCGGCAGCACGTCGCGCTGGCGGCCCGCCTGCGGGGCTCGCAGGACCGGCGGGCCATCGACGACCTGCTCCGTCTGCTCGGACTGGAGCAACGTCTTCGCCATCGACCCCACCAACTCTCCGGTGGCGAGCAGCAGCGGGTCGCCTTCGCCCAGGCCGTGGTGGGCAATCCGCCGCTCGTGGTGGCCGACGAGCCCACGGCCGAGCTCGATTCGGCCACCGGCGAGCGGCTCCTCGAGGCCGTGGCGTCGCTGACCTCGCTCGGCGCGAGCTTCGTCGTCTCGACCCACGATCCGCGAGTGGTGGCCGCGGCCACGAGAACGTTGCATCTTCGCCACGGCGCTCTCGAGGCCGAGACGGAGCACCGGCGACTCTCGGTGATCGACGAAGCCGGCCGGATCCAGCTCCCGCCGAGCGCGCTGCGGCTGTTCGGCGAGCGCCGGGCAGTGATCGAGGTGGAGGAGGATCACGTGAGGATCGAGCCGCCGTGAACCTCCCAGCGACGGGGGGCGGCCCGATCCTCGACGCGAGCGGCCTGTCGAGGACGTTCCGGCGCGGACCCGAGCGGGTCCACGCGTTGTCGGCCGCGTCGCTCGTGCTGGAGCGGGGTGAGATCGTCGCCCTGGTGGGGCCCTCGGGATCCGGGAAGACCACGCTGTTGTCGGTGCTCGCAGGATGGGAGGCGCGCGACGGCGGCGAGATCCGGTGGCTGGGGGAGGCGCTCCTCGACCCGGCGCGACTGCCCTGGTCGGCGATGGCGATCGTGCCGCAGACCCTGGGGCTGGTCGAGGAGCTCACGGTCCGGGAGAACGTCGAGCTGCCGCTCCGGCTCGGGTCGGTCCAGGACGATCAGGACGGGATCGACGCCCTCTTGGACGATCTTGGCCTGGTCGGGCTCGCCGGCCGGCTGCCGGCGGAGCTGTCGCTCGGGGAGCAGCAGCGAACCGCGCTGGCGCGGGCCCTCGCCCTCGGGCCGGGGCTGTTGATGGCCGACGAGCCCACCGGCCACCAGGACGTGGAGTGGACCCGAGGCGTGTTGCGGGTCTTGCGGGATGCCGCCGACCGGGGGGTGGCGTGCCTGCTGGCGACCCACCACCGAGCCATCGTCCGGTACGCCGACCGCGTGCTCAGCATCGCGGACGGCAGGCTCACGCCGGCTCACGCGGACGAGGTCGTGGGGGCGGGCGACGAGCTCTAACTCCCTGCTCACGGGTGCCGCGGGCAGGCTCGGCCGGTAGACTTCTTTCTCCGCCGGGGCGGGGTAGCTCAGTGGCAGAGCAAGCGGCTCATAATCGCTGTGTCGCGGGTTCGAATCCCGCCCCCGCTACGAGCCACCGCGACGTAGGGAGAACCAAGATGGCCAAGCAGAAGTTCGAGCGGACCAAGCCCCACGTGAACATCGGCACGATCGGTCACATCGACCACGGCAAGACCACGCTCACGGCCGCGATCACCAAGGTCCAGGCCGCCAAGGGCCTGGCCGACTTCACGCCGTTCGACCAGATCGACAAGGCCCCGGAGGAGCGCGAGCGCGGCATCACGATCGCGATCGCCCACGTCGAGTACCAGACCGACGCCCGTCACTACGCGCACGTGGACTGCCCCGGCCACGCCGACTACATCAAGAACATGATCACCGGCGCGGCCCAGATGGACGGCGCGATCCTGGTCGTCTCGGCCGCCGACGGCCCGATGCCCCAGACCCGCGAGCACGTGCTGCTCGCCCGCCAGGTCAACGTCCCCTACATCGTGGTCGCCCTCAACAAGGTCGACATGGTCGATGACCCCGAGCTGCTTGACCTCGTCGAGCTCGAGGTCAGAGAGCTGCTGTCGATCTACGAGTTCCCCGGCGATGACGTGCCGGTGATCCGCGTGAGCGCCCTGAAGGCGCTGGAGGGCGACGAGGCCGCCGAGGCCCAGGTCAAGGAGCTGCTGGACGCCGTCGACTCCTACGTCCCCGAGCCCACCAGAGACGTCGACCGCCCGTTCCTGATGAGTATCGAGGACGTGTTCTCGATCACCGGGCGCGGCACCGTGGTGACCGGCCGCGTCGAGCGGGGCCAGCTGAAGAAGATGGAGGAGGTCGAGATCGTCGGCATCCACGACACCCGCAAGACCGTCGCCACCGACCTGGAGATGTTCCGCAAGCTGCTGGACGAGGTCCAGGCCGGCGACAACGTGGGCGTGCTGCTGCGCGGCATCGACAAGGACGAGGTCGAGCGCGGCCAGGTGCTGGCCAAGCCCGGCACGATCACCCCCCACACGGACTTCGCGGCCCAGGTCTACGTGCTGAGCAAGGACGAGGGCGGCCGCCACACGCCGTTCTTCAACGGCTACCGCCCCCAGTTCTACTTCCGCACCACCGACATCACCGGCAAGCTCGACCTTCTCGGCGGTGCCGAGATGTGCATGCCGGGCGACAACGTCACCCTCGAGGTCGATCTCGAGGGCAAGCCGGTGGCCATGGAAGAGGGCGTCCGCTTCGCCGTTC
>DASUTU010000031.1:0-2190 GCA_036374435.1 Actinomycetota bacterium
CCCCTCGCCGTGGAAGACGGGGTTGAGGTCGTATTCGAGAAGATGGGCCTGCACGTCCATGATGAACTCCTCGCCGGCCAGGGCCTCCTCGGCCGCCTCGGGCTCGGTGGTCGCCTCTGGCGGGATGTCGAAGCCCCCTCCGGGTTCGGCGGTCGGCGAGCTCGGCCCCGAGCTCGGCGACGACGATGAGCGGGCCCGGTGGGCCTCGCGGGTGCAGGCCTCGAGCGAGAGCAGGGTGATCGCCGACGCGCACAACGTCCGCAGGAACCGCCGGCGTGGCATGGCCAGGCGGTCGGCCGTCTCGAGGCAGCGGATCCGGGCCCGCCGAACCGCCTCGCGCGCCACGGCCGAGAGCGGGGCCGGGTCGTATTCGCCGTTGGAGACCGGCCGGAGGTCGATCGGCAGCCTGGGATCGTCGTCACGCACGCCGCTGGAACGACCGTACCGCGAGTCCGGGGGTTCCCGCGGCCCTACGACGTCTCCGGCGCCTCGGCCGGCGGCGCCGCAGCGCCCATGGCGTGGTAGCCGCCGTCCACGTGGATCATCTCGCCGGTGATCCCGCGGGCCAGATCCGAGAGCAGGAACGCGATCGCGTCGCCGACCGGGGCGGCGTCTTTCGGGTCCCACCCCAGCGGGGCCCACGAGTCCCAGCCGTCGGCGAGGTCCTGGAATCCGGGGATGCCTTTGCCGGCGATCGTGCGCAGCGGACCGGCCGAGACGGTGTTCACGCGGATCCCGTGCGGGCCCAGGTCCCGAGCGAGGTAGCGCGTGATCGCCTCGAGGGAGGCCTTCGCCACGCCCATCCAGTCGTAGACGGGCCAGGCCACCCGGGCATCGAAGTCGAGCGAGACGATCGAGCCGCCGCGCTCCTTCATCAACGGCAGGAGGCCGGTCGCGATGGCCTTGAGCGAATACGCGCTCGTCTGGATCGCGGTGGCCACGCTCTCCCACGGGGTGTTCAGGAAGTTGCCTCCCAGAGCGTCCTGGGGCGCGAACGCGATGGCGTGCAGGAACCCGTCCACCCGCCCCCACTGCGACGCAAGCGTGTCGGCGACGGCCTGGATCTGCCCGGGATCATTCGCGTCCATCTCGAGCACGTCGACGGGCTGCGGGAGCCGTTTGGCCGACTTCTCGGTCACGCTCATGGCCCGCCCGAACGAGGTGAGCACGATCTCGGCCCCGTTCTCCTGGAGGGCCCGCGCGGTCGCGTAGGCGATCGACTCGCGGGTGAGCACGCCCGTGACGAGCAGCCGTTTCCCGTCGAGGAGCATGCCGCGCATGGTATTGGTTGCGCCGTGGATCTCAAAGCCGCTCCGAAGGTCGAGCTTCACCGTCACCTCGAGGGCGCGATCCGGCTCCAGACGTTGATCGACCTCGCGCGCGAGGCCGGCGAGCCGCTGCCCGAGGCGACGCCGGAGGAGCTGGCGCCCCGCGCGCAGGTGCTCGCGCCGATGGACAGCCTCGAGGCCGTGCTGGCGTTCTTCGGCATCGCCCAGCGCGCGTTCCGAGACGCCGAGTCCACCGAGCGGATCGCGTACGAAGCGGTCGAGGATCTCGCGCTCGACAACGTCCGCCTGGCCGAGCTGCGATTCTCGCCGGAATTCCTGTGCGAACCACACAGACTCGTCTGGGACGAGGCCTTCGCGGCGATCCGGCGCGGCGTCGACCGCGCCGCGAGCGCACACGACGTCACGGTGGGCTTGATCGCGATCGTCTCCCGCAACTACGGGATGGAGTCCGCCGAGCGGACCGTGCGGTTCGCGCTCGACCATCGCGACGAGCTCGTGGGCTTCGATCTCGCCGACGAGGAGCGCTCGTATCCGCCGTCGATGTTCGTCGACGTGCTCGCGCCGCTGGCCGAGGCCCGGGTCCCGCTCACGGCGCACTACGGCGAGTCCACCGGTCCGCAGTTCCCCCGAGAGGCCATCGAGGCCCTCGGGGTCCGGCGGCTCGGCCACGGCGTCGGCGTCGCCGGCGACCCCGAGGTCGTGGCGCTGGCGCGGGATCGGAAGGTCACGCTCGAGATGTGCCCCACGTCGAACTGGCGGACGAACGCAGTTGCGCAGCTCCGAGACCACCCGGCCCGGCGGCTGCTCGACCAGGGCGTCTCGGTCACGATCAACACCGACGACCCCGGCCTGTTCGCCATCGACCTGACCCACGAGCTCCAGGTGTGCCGGAACGACCTCG